>NZ_JANFYJ010000015.1:0-167453 GCF_024460495.1 Hungatella sp. SL.1.14
GAAAAGAGTAGGTAATCCATAGTGCATATCGAACTTACGTTTCTTTTGAACCGTAGGTTTATTAAAGTTACCCTTTTCTTAGAAAATCTTTTTCATTTTCCTCTTGACATATTACCAAATTGCTTATATTTTCATTATATAGTTACATCTGCCCTCAACTTCCCTCCTTTCTCAAGATGAACGAATCTGTTCATATCCCCTTAAACGACGAAATGCGAACGGCCGAAGCCATTCGCAATTTCTGATTTTATTATATCAAGCCGCGGGGCGGTTGTCAAAATTAATTTTGGAAATGATCCTGAAGTAATAAAGAATAAGGTTGTATTTTCCAGATGGTATCCTACTATTTTACTTACTGACAGAAATTAGCCAATCATATATTTCATATTGCCCGGAATTCATACAGGAAGCTATCTACAATTAAAGGTGCTGATCAAATATCGCATCAGCACCTTCTTTTCTTTTAAACCAGATCCCCTAGAGAAGAAATTCCCAATGCACAAGCCCATCATTTTTATTTGTCTTTGCAAGATAAAGCGCCTGATCCGCCTTGTTCAATAGAACCCCGTAAGAATTATTTCCCTTTGAAGTAAACGTAACCCCCACACTAATGGAGACCGGTTCATGCATTTGCAGTAACTTTTGCCTTTCTCCCCAGTCTGTATTCAGCATTGTGAAGAAACCTTCCATCTCCCCTTTATGGTTCATACCAGGTAAAAACAGAGTAAATTCATCTCCGCCAACACGACCAGCTAAGGCATTCGGTGCAATTACCGACTTCAGGCTTTCTGAAAATGAAATCAACGTCTTATCTCCGGCAGGATGACCGTATTGATCATTAATATTTTTAAACATATCTATATCTATCATTAAAAATGCACCACTATCCCCAGCTGTCAGAAAGCGCTCACAGGTTTCTTTAAAATACAGCCGGTTTAATAATCCAGTCAGAGAATCGTGTCTCAGATTATACACAATTTGTGTATAGGTCTGTTCCACCATATGATGGGGAAAAAATTCATCACTCGCCTGATTTGGATCGGCTACAGACTGATGAATATGTACTATTTTCCAGCCACATTCCGCTTTTTCCAGCACAATTGTGAATCGAAAACACATATCATACAGGATCCCTTCATCGGCATCTTCTCTTACAGCCAGTTCTCCCATCACGAGAGAATGGGAATCAGAAAGTTCAGTTGTCTGATACCACTGATCCCGGATGATAAAACGCCCAGTCCATTCTTGACTCTCCTCTTCTATCTTAGCAATAAATTCCTGTAAATTTCTTTCAACTTCATGCGCACCCGTTCCTATAATGCTGATTTTATCGGAGATAAAATCGCTTATAAGATCATACCTGCGCTCCTCTAAATAACTTTTCCAAATAAAACGGCAAAAATCATTTGCACTTATATTCTTTTCCATGCTGCATTTACCTGTTCTTTCAAGTCTCAGATTAATCAAACATTTATACAATTATTACTGTCTTTACAAATTACAGTCCCTGTTCTCTTAACTATTACATTTTATATCATAATACCGCCTCGCCATTTCACAACAAACTGCATTTTCGACTGTAGTCATGTCAGCCTCGGAACACGAAAAAGATGTTTTGCACAGCATCAGCATTTTCATTATTTGAAATCCTCTGTTCCCGGTTTCTTTCATCACCTGTAATTCTTTATATGCTTCGCATAATTCAGAATCATTTTTCTGCTGCACGAATTCTTCCAGATTCATAGTATACCCCTTTCTCGCCCATCTCGCCTTTTATCTGCTTTATTCTTTCACCCGACATTATACAGACCCATTCACATGCCGCACCTTCGTCCAATAAAGCCTCCGCATAGCTATTATACCATACGCGGTGACCATTTTCACTATCATAAATATATTCATAAATACGCGCTGATATAAGAATGTGCATATCAAATGCCTGTATTATAGAAGGGACGGGTATCATTGCGATCATTGAGGGGGGTACTTAAAGAACTTATGCTATAACGAAGTTAGAGAGGTAAACCTTCTTTAGTAATGACAATACAAGCTATGCCCATCAAATTCTGCTTCATAATCAACATTCATCTGATCTACTTCCTCGTCCAATTTCTTACCTCCCTGCGCTTCCTCTAATAATTACTAAATTTAGATTAAATATAGCTTTATTATAATCCGAAGCATTAGGAAAAATAGCTGCCATCCTGATTATTTTTTTGCCGTTTATTCGTTTTAATTACCTTTTTAATTTATTTTTCGTCACATTCTTGACTTATCATGGGTTTTATGTGTATGATTAAAGCATAGAAACAGGAGGAATACATATATGAAACAGGATTTAGCAGCCTTAGAAGAGGAAAATAAAAAACTAAGTAAACTGGCCAACCACGACTGGTTAACCAGCATTTATAACCGTGGTGCTACAGAGACTAAGATCAATCAGCTGCTGTCCGAAAAAAAGACAGGTGTCCTTTTCGTACTGGACATGGATCACTTTAAACAGATCAACGACCGATATGGTCATATTGCCGGTGATTGTGTTCTCCAGGAGGTCGTCAGAATCCTGAACCTCATGACCTTCAAACAGGATATTTTAGGCCGGATAGGCGGAGATGAATTCGTGATCTATATGCCGCTCGAACAGAATCAGAATTTTATCGATGAGCGGTGCTATCAGATCCGAATCCGCCTTTTGGGTATCCAAATGACTAATCCGCTTATCAATGGTATCTCCGCCACTGTGTGTGGAAGTCTGTATCAGCCCGGGGATGATTATAAAAGTCTGTTTGACCGCGCTGATCAACTTCTTTTAGCGGAGAAACGGAAAAAAGACAGGAAACCGGTTGTGGCTGCGGCCGAGCAGCGCCGTTCTGCCGCCAGAAAAAGCATCGATATCGATATGGCACTGATTCGCTCCGAATTGTCAGAGCAGGAGCTTATTTCCGGCGCATACTGCCAGGATTATGAGACCTTCAAAAGAATCTACCGCTTTGTAGAACGCAGACTACGCCGAAGCAGTGAGAGCGTCTACATTATTCTCTTTACTTTGACTGATAAAAATGGTGACTTACCAAAGCTGCTAACCCGTGAGAAGCAGATAGATACCTTAAAATCTGTAATTCAGCATTCGCTTCGTCTCGGCGACGTTTTCACCCAGTACAGCAGCTGTCAATATCTCATTATGGTTTCTGACGTGAACAGTCAAAATGTGGAACTGATTGCCCAGAGAATCTACGAATCCTTTTTTTCAGCGATGACTGAGATTGAAGATAAACTTCTGCTGCATCACTGCTTCCCGCTGAAACCAGCAGGAACTTCTTAACGTCATAAAAAATAAAAACTCCGAAAACAAAGTTTAAAACCGTTTCCAGAGTTTTCTATTTCATTATTTATTTCTCGTTCCAATATAGCAATTTTAGAATGTCTATATAAGCAGGAGAAAATTGGATGAAAAACTATAATTTTGAACGGATCGTCGATTTGCGTAAAGACTGCAATTTAAATCAAAAAGAAATGGGAGAGATTCTTGGGGTGCCGCAAAGAACTTATGCTCATTACGAAGCTGGAGATGTTAATATTCCGATAGAAATTTTACACGAATTAGCAAAATTTCATAAAACATCGGTTGATTATCTAACCGGACTTACGGATACAAGAAAACCTTATCCTTTATCTCAAAAATATCATTTACTAACGAGTAAGAAATCTTAGATACCAAAAACACCTCCTAGAACAATGATCATTTTGCAAAGTATAGTAATTGTAAGAGGTACCAATATGATCAGTTACGAACCATTATGGAAAACTATGGATAAAAAGAATATTACAACCTACCAGATTATCAAGCAGGGCATTGATAAGAAGACGATTCATAATCTAAAAAATAATGCTAACATCACTATGCTCACTGCCGAAAAGCTATGTAAAATTCTTGATTGTCAAATAAATGAGATTGTTGAATTTGATAAAGTCACTCAATAAAGAGAAAGCTACAATACTTTTATTAATAGCAAAGATTGCAGCTTTCTCTTTATCGACCGTCAGCAGAAATGAATCAGTCATTTATATCATGTTATCAACAGTGACTTTCTTTGACTACCATCATATCCAGTATTGTCGTCCATCTTACCGGTTTCTTCATTATCCAAGACTTTCGGCGTTCCTTCTTCGTCTGAAAAATCCAAAGCAACCTCAAATTCTGCAATATCTGATGTCTCCTGTTCATCAAATACCACTCCATTTTCCTGAAGATCTGCCTTATCTATATTTATATCTGTTTTATCTTGCTGATTGTTGTTTGTATCAGCAGATTCTTGTTCATGCTGTGCATTACTTGGAGAGGCTGTCTGGCTATCATCCTTATTTTCTACATTATCAGGCTGATTATCAACATAATTTAGATGAGAATTAACCACCGCTTCTGACAATATCATACAAAAATCAAGACCTTTAATTTCTCCCATACCTATAGAAAATGCCTGCACAATCGTGATACAACCTGGAGCAGATATTTGAAAAATATATTCCCCCGAATTGAGTAATTTACTTTCATAATATCCATTTTCATCTGTATAAATAGTATCTACGATTGTCCCACCATGGACTATTTCAACTTTTGCCCGGTAAATTGGGATACTATCAACCATTCTTACTACATGCCCATAGAAGTTACAGCTTTCAAAATAAGTAGGTTTTAAACTAATGGACATGTTTGTTATCTGACCATCAATTATTTCAAACGTTGACTCATAGAGTTCGTATTCTTCAGACGACGCATAAATAGTATATTTGCCCGGTGGCAACTGTTTCCCCTTAAAAAATCCCATTTCATTTGTATAGACAGTTTCAACCAGAACATTATCCTGATCCACTATAGTAACAGTAATATTATTGATCGGATTCTGCGTAACTGAATCTATTATAGTTCCCTGATAAATGCGGTCTAAATGAGTTTCGCCACCTTGGCGGGTGCATTTTGGTACAATACCTGTTTCTTCAATATGTAAATTATCTATTAAAGCATTATCAACATTATAAATACTCTTCTCGTAATGATACAAGGGCAATATCTCGGGGCCGATATCTATAGATTCATCTAAAATCCAATAGTCCTTTCCGTCCATACACAAAGCCAATGGATCTCTACTTAAAATTTCCGCTTTTCCGACAAATCCAATTCCTGCTTTTGTTTCATTGGCAGCCAATCGAATTTTCAAAAAACTAACTTCCGGTGCCAACACTATACATGCACTCATAGACCCTTCTAATTTAACACTCGATATACCGCCTTCAAGTGAAAACACAGGAGTAAATCCATCAGATTTAGTGTAACTGCCTCCAGTTACATTATACATCTTAAATCCAATTTCAATATTGCCATCTGAATCAAATGTAAGAGATACTTTACCACTAACAATAAATCCGTAAGGCAATAAAACATTTATTTCGCCTAATGTTACTTCCAAATTCTTGCTCAGTGTTCCATTGTATTGTATAGTTCCGTCATAAGTATTATTGAAAACAAGACTAATCTCTTCGAGCCCTATACTTGTATCGTCTGTTACAATACGATAATCAACGCTTTCTGTTTTGAAAACACTTGACAGTGTTATACCTTCCCATTCTCCTTCAATTCTAAATGGCTCGAATAAATTTGTGGTTCCGCTGATAATTGATCTCGATCTATAGTTTTTAACAGGAGTTATAGTAACGCCTTCAGCTGGCGTAAACGAACCACTCACTGCTTGTGTTCCCTGGACATCAATAGATTTTATAACTTCTTCAAGTGCAGGTTCCTCATAATGAATGATTACGCCTTGCTCTGAATTTTCTATTGCTGTAACCCTTATAGCAATGTCATTTTCCGGGGAAGATTTATCCTTTAAGACATATACAGTTCCTTCTGTCCAGCCAGTAGTTAGGGCTGAATCAGATACAACTACCGTTTGGTTCTCCTCATCTAATACAAATTCTGTATTCTTTATTTCTAATCCTTCTATATATTCGATACCTTTATTTTCAGTTGATCCACTGGAACTTCCTCCTCCAGAGCTGCTTCCTCCTCCACTGCTATGGCTTCCTCCGCCACCGCCACCTCCGCCGGAACCACCTCCGCCTCTTGTTACGCCACCGGAAACTTTTCCACTCCCAGGCGTTGTGGCTGTTGTTATAATACCTTTCCCTTCAATAAATTGTACCACTCCATTTACTGTCCATCTTCCGTCTGCATTTACCTCATATCCGTCCGGAGTAATGCAATTTGCATACATTTTTCCATCTGCATCGAAGGAATAGCTGTAACCATCAATCCATGCCCATTGGTTGGATAATGCTCTTCCGTAATAGCCATCATGAGCAGTGTTTAAAAAGTACCATATTTGATTTTCGTGATACCATCCTGTTTGCAGCTTGCCATTTTCGTCAAAATGATACCGACCTGTTCCATCATTTATCCAGCCCGTCTGCTTTGTACCATTCTGCTCGTAGAACCAGTCTGAATTTTCCTGTTTCCAGCCTTCGGCATATGCAGTATTCTGCATTAACATAATAAAAATCAATATCCACGTCAATATGCCTTTGATTTTGCGCTTATTCACTGATTATCCCCCTCCTGAATCAATTAATTATTATATCTTATATTAAATATAGCAATATTAGATAATACAGTCAAACAAATTTTAGTAAATATTCCCAAAATTCTTGGGAATTATTTTTTGTGAAATCTATTGACTTTTTCTATAAAGTCGTTCTAATCATCATTTACTAATATGCTTTCAGCAAAATAAACCGATGTTCCCATACTATTATTAGATGGAACGTCGGTTTACCTTTATTTTCTCTGCTATAATCCCCTACACATTTACCGGAAATCCGCTAAGTTAAATGAAAAAGGGTTGAAATTAGAAACTGATTTAAAAACCATAAAAGAAGAACTTAAAGCAGCTTATAAGCAACAGATCAAATCCGAAAAAGCTACAGAAGCTAAGGCCCAAAAGAAGCCGCTATTGCTGCAAAAAAGCGCAAAAAAGTAAGGAAAAATTATTAAAAGCTATTGAATAATAAAAAACCGGGAGGCCTCTGTAATTACAAGAGACTCACCACAGCAGAGATAATACAATTGTTTTATTTTTCTAAGAATTCCATACACCATCGGTTCCAACAGTATAGAGAGTTTCAAGTTTTGTGTAAATAGGAAAACTGATATAAGATATGTCATTGGTTACTATGGGCTGAAGGCAGTTTTTTGGATACTCCCGAATTCAGAGAATTGGAAAAGACTTTTTCCTCCACGGAATTCCAAGCCGCATTAGCCGCAGCTAATATGTTACAAAATTATTATAATTCAAAAAAGAAGTAATTATAAAAAAGCAACCCAAAAGTTTCTTTTTATGTTCTAATTAATATAACATCTTGCCAATACTCTTTCTTCAATCACAAGATTATTCCCCTCTTCATCTAACCATTGTTGACGTTCATTAGAGAAAGAAAAAATACTTAGAAACGGTTTTGTACTGAGACATCGGCTTACAATACACAAGCGAAATAGTTCTCTATTGCTACGCATTTTTTCATATTCGTTTCTACTTAATTCAACAAAAATCTTATCTCCGTAAAGGCCTTTTACCTCAAGCTTGTAACAAACACTTTTGAACTTCGCTTCTAAATCCCACCCATAATTCTTATCTTCAACAGATGTTACTTGAAAACCTCTTCTTCGATATTCTCTAGCAACTAAATCTATAGCTTTTTTCTCTACTTCTTTTCTTTTTTCTATATCATAAGTACGTAATAACGCCTTTTTTTCTCTAATATTTTTTACACTTTTTTCATAATGAGTAATACACTCTATAACTTCATTTCTAAAAGATTCCATTAATGGAGAATCCGCATACCAAATACTTGATTCTCCCATACCGCCTTTGACTCCTCTAGGAATTTGTGGGAAAGTAAACCTCATATCTTCTGGTAACAAAACAGCGTTCTTATACCATCCTACAATATATGTTCCTCCGACTTTATGAGTCGCAGTGAATACCACCAGTACATCTTTTACATATTCGTCATCTCTATTCACTTCGCAATCAAGACGTTTTAGATTATTGGCACCCATCGCCTGAGCATATCCATACATTCTTCCATCAATTTCTTTAAAATTATAAATTTCCCAACCATATCCATTCTCTTTAACAAATGACCCACCCCCATATATCGGGCCACCTTGATAGTATTCCATCCAACCAGTGTTACAGAATATCATCTTTTGCATTTATCCGCCCCATCTCCATTCATCTGAAACATTTTTTAACTTAATGTCTTTTTATTTTAGTGATATAATCTATCGCATCCTTTAACTCTAATATCCCTTCCTTCTAACTCGTATTTACCTCATCTATTATATATCACTCTTTTTAGCGGGGTATTTCCTTTAATAGTAATCAGTCAGATTTATATTCCACTCATTAGCATATTTATAAATCCACTCTAAACTGTGATCACCATAAGCTTCGCCCCTACACAGTTACAATTATTCCCACCGCTCCAATTATCTTTTTCATTTTCTCCCTATTTATCCGGATCAACAAAATACAAAACCGGCCAATTCAATACATTTTCCATAAAAAAGGGCTAGTTCGCTTCGAGCATTTCTCAACATTATTGTACCTCTTAGGTTCTTACTTAATCAATTTAAACAGCTATTTTGCCTCTTAAAATCTCCTACAAGAATATTATTTGCAAAAATCCCATCGTTATCATATTCAAGTTCTAAATTATAAACTCTAACATCACCATCCACTGCTTCAATAGTGCATACTCTATAGATTCCATCAACACAACATAATTCATCACCAACTTTGACATCACCGGCACGCTTCCAAGCGTTCTTCGCTTTAATTGGATGTTCTTTAGTTAACTTAATTTCATTTCCACTATCTGTAACAATTCTTATAACCATATCTTGTCCACACCAAATATTGCTAACTCTATTGCAAGACTCTCCATCTGTACGTATTAATTCACCAATCTTAATTTCACATATACTTTTTTTACTTCCATCAAACATCAAAATCATTGTGTTTCCATCCATGCAGCCATTTATACATCTCATAATATTAATCCTCTACTTTCTCTTATTTTCACTATTTTTTCATTCCATGATTTGGAGTTCAACCTGATAAAGCCATAATAAAATCAGGTACACTCCCCGTAATTATAACATAAAGGAGTAAAATAACTACTAATATAACCATTATCAGCATATAAAATAAGATACCTAGAAAGATATATTTTACTCCCCTATATATCCAAGACTCCTTCTTATTAATGTTGTTTTTTATCTGAAAATCCACGTTTTCAGTTGTTTTTTTATCAGAAGGTTGTAATACTTCATCTAATACTTTTTCAGGAGATTTATCGATAAACTCTGCTGCCCCACAATAAGGGCATTCCGCTTTGTCATTTTCAATTTCTCGCCTGCAATATGTACATACCTTCATTGCAGCTACCTCTCTCCATATAGGATAATCTTTTATTGGAAATAACTTTCAAACTGATCACACAATTGTTTAATATATTTTCTCCTTGCAATAACCTGAATCCATTCAGCTGGTATAGTATCTACACCGTAATAAATTCCCGCCAGACCACCCGCTATAGCTCCAACTGTATCGGTGTCATAACCAAGATTTACAGCTTTCAATACACAAGATTTATACGAATTGGTGTTCATCAAACACCAAACTGCCGCTTCTAATGTGTCCACTACAAATCCACTACTTCTTATCTCATCATTTGAGAGTTTCATAAAAGCATAGAGATTCTTTAACCGACTATATTCACTAATATATTCAGCTCCCATACTTTCATAATAAGCGAACGCTTCTTGAATTCCAGCAGCAATGCATTCATTCAACGTTAAACTTGTAGATATCATTTTAATTGCAATTTTTACATATATTCCGCACCCAATCAGACTGATTGGGTGTCTGTGTGTTAAAGCTGATACATTATGAACCACTTCCATTTGGTACTTTTTTTCATCTTCTCTTAGATAACAAAGGTAATAAGCGACTGGTAAGATACGCATCAATGATCCATTGCCATTTTCATATTCCGATATTCCACCGCAATTCAAAGGACTCATTCCTCGACCATAATTCATTATTGCTCTACTGGTGGAATTTCCAACATCAAATACTTCTCCCGATGCCGTGTAGTCCCCATATAACAACCATGCTGAGAATTTGTCCATGATATCTTCATGATTTATTGTTTTACATTGTATTATGCTATCCAATAAGGCAAGTGTTAAACTGGTGTCATCTGACCAAGTGCCAATCGGTTGATTATGTGAGCCATATTCTTGCATTGATATCACAGGATTTTTTGCGATTTCCGATCTAGTTTTGAACTCTAGCGGAACGCCCAAAGCGTCCCCTATTGCCAGTCCAATTATACCATCATATAAATTCTTCATTAACATTCCACTTTCCCATTTTCTTCAATTGTTTTCCTGTTAATCACTGAATACTTATCGACATATATCTTCTATTTAAATGAGTTTCAGTCTAACAATACTTTAATTGGGTAGTCCCCGATATTATCCGTTTTTCCACCT
The DNA here is from genome assembly GCF_024460495.1 of Hungatella sp. SL.1.14. Lineage (NCBI taxonomy): Bacteria > Bacillati > Bacillota > Clostridia > Lachnospirales > Lachnospiraceae > Hungatella > Hungatella sp. SL.1.14. Next base: position 10,616 of record NZ_JANFYJ010000015.1, read on the forward strand.
TATACTCCTCATAAAATAGCACTTTAAACAAGTATACTCTTTTTTCTTTTCGTTTTTTTATTATTCCACCTGTAAATAATACTCTTTTTTCCTTCATCGTAAATAACAGAAAGCAGGAGCAGCTATTATATCCAGGTGACTGTTATAATCGTCATTAATATAGCATTCATTTTTCTGATCAGATAAATCATTCATACTAACGGGTTCTGAGTTCGAGGCATAGTCTGCAAAATCCCAATCATCGGGATCTTGTTGCCATAGTTAAAAGCTGACCCATGAAACTACAGAATCACTATGGCCGATTGTATGTGGTACGACTATAACCACCGGAGGAGCCTTTGAAAGAGTTTATAAATCCTCATCTTTAATTTCGATATTCCATCTGTACTTATTCATAGTCTACTACCTCGTTTTTCATATTATTCTATAAGTAAATGTCAATTTGCTCAAAATATCACTATAATGAAGTTAATTCTCTTGCTTGTTTTGTAAAACGCTTTAATAGCGGAATAAAATTAATCGCCATCGAATTTGGGGTTCTCTGCCCGTATTCATACCTGTACTCTGCAAAACCATCATTATTTACATATATTATATCTTATGAGAAGATTAATTTCCACAGAAACACAACTAAATTCACTTTCTATTTTAATAGTACCGAAAATCATTTGCTGAATTGAAATTTTAAATTCCGTATGCTAGAGTAAATTCCACCTTCCCTTTAAAAGTGTATACTATTTAAAGTTTTCGAGAGACAGATGCTGGATTTCGTGCTATAATTGGGACAAATTTCTGGGAAACTTTCTGTTTTTGGGTATGGTAAAAAGACCTCTGGAATTCTGGTGAGTAAAACTAAATTCCACAGTTCGGCTTGAAAAAAGATATTTACCGGCCTGGCGGTGGTCTCTTATGTGATTTTACTTTTTCAGCAGCTTGGGTGACAGTATCACTTCATCGGGGGCGATGAATTTTAGCTGCAAGGCCTCGAATCAAATACAAGCCGGACAGTGCCGGGAGTACAGCGGTTCATGAGATGTGCAAGAAGCAGCTCTGTATCGGGAAAATATAGGGTAAGGATACATTTAAGATAGTCTTTTGCGGATAATACCGTATCCATTTCAACAAATTCAGAGCGGGAAAGCCCTAACGCTGAGAAATCGGAATAGGCCCTTCCCAGAAAGATCTCCCGGTCTGTAATCCGTGTTTTATGGCTCTTACGCAGCTTGAATTTTGTTTTCCGCTTCAGGTCTACATTGCGTATGAGGAGATATCCCTGTTCAATGTAGTTATAGAGCGTCTTAACAGACATACCGAGTTCCGGATGATTGATGAAGATCATGTAGGGGGACTGTCCCTGTTTGATCAAAGGAGTGACAACCGCATCAATGCAGTGCATTTCGGATCTGGATTTATTAACACCAGCCTGGGAAGAGGAATGGAGTTCTTCGTAATGACGTTAGGCAGCATGAGCATTGTAATCATACTTTGTTGGTAAGGTGCACAGGTTTTTCTTTCTGGAACAGCCATTACAGACAAAGGGATCCCTGTCCAACCGTCGGCAGGATTCCTTCTCAAACCGGGAGCACACCATGTTACATTTATGGCAGGAACGGCACAAAGAATCACAGATGCTGATCTTCTCACATGCTTTTTTTAACAGCAGAACCTGTGGATACAAAAGTTATAAGGATTATTAAAGCTTCCCTTGTTCCATGTGTTCTGGATTCGATGTAGCTTGATCTCCTTGGAGACAGATATAGATGAAAAAATTAAAATATATGGTCTTAATGAAGAAGAATAAAAATTATTTTGTACGCGAAATAATTTCGACATCACAATAGCACGTCCAACAAATTATTATACTTTAGTTAAAGATAAGCCTCATTACTCCAAAGATTCTTTAAACGTCTCCTATGATATTCCTACTACTATAAGCCTATGCATTACAGAAAGAGATATTGACTTTTATGAGAGAAATAAAAATATTGAAGGGGCTGTGAAAAAATGGAGTTGATCTAATTCCATTTTTCCACACCCCCCATTTTTCACATCTATGCGCTCTGCTCTTCTACTGCCGTTACATTTGACTCCCGCATTTCTTTTAATTCTTCCATTCCGATTCCCTGTTCCGTGAGCAAACCACGAATAGACTTAAACTCTTCCAGTTCGAACTGAGACTGTAATTTTTTTTCCTTTTCCTTCAAAGTAACAAACAGCTTTCATACTGTCTGATACTCTCCTGCACCTCATTTAACTGTTTATGTAATTTCTCCATGGGTGATTTTCTTACGCCTCTTATCATAGATTATCTCCTTTATTGGTATTGTTGTAATTTATTTTCTCATAAATTATGTGACAGAAGAACTAATAATATACCTATAGCAGCTTTATACATTTTTATTTATGTTTTATCAAAATTCATCAATATTATTGAAGTCTCTTTCAATTTTGTTTCTTGGCAACACTTTTTAATACTTTTCATATATCGAAAAATGCGGAAAGCCTATAAACACTGGGGTTTTAGACTTTCCGCACTAAAAGGGGAGGATAAGTATTCACTCATCTTTGGTATACTCCTATTTTAAACAAAAAATGATTTTCTATACACTTCCCGAATCATTTATTTCCGTTTTTATTTTTTCATACCGTTTTTTATCCGTTTCTTCTAATTGTTTTAAAAGCCCCTCCAGGTAAATACGGTCAAGTTTGCGTTTTATCTTCCATTTCTGTCCATCCGGCTTCAGTGCCTTTTGCTCCAGTGCCGCCATCTCTTCCCGGCATTTAAAAATCCGGGCTTCCAGCCCCGTTATGCTCGGTCCTTTCATGATAGCCGGAAGGTCCAGCGTTCTCGTCAGAAATTCCTGCATGACGGTCTCCGCCATTTCATCGTCCTGGAAAATCCGCAGGAAAAATTCCCGGCTCCCGCGGTAAAAATCTTCCTGTTCCGACTCCCTCTCCCCTCCGCCAGTGACCAGAAAACCATGCTCAGAAGGAATCAGACACACAGCACCTTCCCTGACCGTCTCCAAGGAATAAGCCGACTCCCCTATTCCATGTTTTTCCATAATTTCGCGGACAAGATCGTATAAATACCATCTCAGTTCATCCAAATCGTTTCACCTCTGATTCAACCTTTATTCCTGTCCATGATTCTGTCTCATGGCCCAATTTCTTATGATTCCAATCCCTTATTCTTCCATTTACCAATCCTGTAGAATATTACAGTCAATACCGCGCCCAATACCCAGGAGATCAGAAGGGATACCCAGATACACTCGTATCTGCCTCCCGGAAGTTTCGGCGTCTTTGTAAAATAAGCGATGCCGTATGCCAGCGGAACACGGATAAATACAGTCGTTACAATGGAAATCCACATGGGTGTCATGGTGTCGCCCGCACCTCTCATCACACCGGAGAGACTCTGCGTCACCGCCATGGCGATATAGCCAACTGCCAGAATCTTCATCATATTGGCACTCAGCGCAACAAGCTCCGAGGTATTAGTAAAGATCCCCATCAGATACTTGCCAAAAATCAGAATCAGAGCTGTGATCACTGCTGACGTTCCAGCAGCTATCATGGTTCCCTGCTTAGCGCCTTTATGTACCCGTTCAATCTCCTTTGCACCCACATTCTGGCCGGAATATGTGGTCATTGCCGTGCCAAAGGAGAAATTGGGCATCATGGCAAATCCGTCTACACGCATAATAATAACATTGGCCGCAATCACCATTTCACCGAAGCTGTTGGTCAGCGATTGAACCACAACCATCGCCATGGAGAAAATGGCCTGTGTGATACCGGACGGAAGCCCCAGCCGCAGGATCGTCATGATATTTTCCATATCCGGCTTGAGATATTGGAACTTCAGATCAAAGACAGCCGTCATCCGTTTCAGTTTAAAGAAACAGAGGACCGCGGATACCATCTGTGCAATGACCGTAGCCAGAGCAACACCCGCCACCCCCATCTGCAGCCCCGCTACAAACCAGAGATCCAGAATGATGTTGATTACCGTTGCAATCAGCAGATAGATCAGAGCTGACAGTGAATCACCAAGACCTCTTAAGATACCGCAGAACATATTGTAATAGGCGACTCCCATGATTCCCACAATCAGAATCAGCAGATAGGAAGTACACCAGTCAATGATACTGGCCGGTGTGTTCAGCATTTTTAAAAGGGGCCGGATTGTCACCGAACCGAATACCATAATGATCAGCGAGGCCGCCGCAGTCAAGGTAATGGTGCTCCCGATCGTCTTCGACAGATGCTCCCTGTCCTTTGCTCCAAAAAACTGTGATACCATGATACTGGTTCCCATCGATATGCCAATAAAAAGCACCAGCAGCAGATTTAAAATCGGGCTGGCACTTCCAACCGCCGCAAGGGCATTATCTCCTACATACTTTCCGACCACGATACTGTCTACCGTGTTATAAAGCTGCTGTGCGATATTACCGATTAACATGGGAATCGTAAAAATAACGATCTGTTTCCATGGCTTCCCCACCGTCATATCTGTCTGCGCAAATAAAGCTTTTAACTTTCCACCCATACGTCCTACCAACTTCCTTCTCTTTCGAAATAAAAGCCTGATCCACACGACTCTGTTTTCAGGCGAATATCTTTATTATATCGAATAATAAAAGAAACTACAAGTAGTTTCCGGTTTTACAGTACAGCGGCCAAATAGTTTATACCTTTTTCACAATCACAAAACAGGCCGGCACAGAAAAATTCCCTTTCTGTACCGCCCTGTTTTCTCATACAATATTTTCATACTATAACCGGATGATCCTTCAGTTAAATTCTGCTGTTCCGATATTCGTTCGCCGATATCCCCTCCAGCTTCTTAAAAACCTTGGAAAAATGCGCCACATCCATGAATCCCACCTCTTCCGAGATATCGCCGATCCTCAGAGACGGGTCCTTTAACAGCTTCTTCGCCTCTTCGATCCGGATGTGGTTTAAAAGTTCGGAAAAGCTTTTCCCAGTATGGCCGTTCAGCAGCTTACTCAAATGCCATTGGCTGACATACGTCTTTTCCGCCACTTCAGCCAGAGTGATCTTCTGTGTATAATTCTCCTCCATGTATTTGAGCGCCGTCTTTACAATAAAGCTTCCGGCATTATGTTCTGATGAATCTTCATTACCACCGGCACCCGGCGCCGCATTCCCTTCCGGTTCTGCCGCCGTAGTACTTGAGACTTCCGCCGTGTTCTGCGTCTTTAAAGCATGTTCCTGTTCCTTTCGTTTGTTCAGCGTATCCGCCATGAACTGAAGCGCTTCCTTGATCTCATCCATATTGGATGGCTTCAGCAGGAAACGATTCACCCCCAGGCGTATGGCCTTCTGCGCATAATCAAAGTCTCGGTAACCGGTCAGGATGGCAATCATCATCTCCGGAAACTCCACACGGAGCGCCGCAATCATGGACAGCCCATCCATTCCTGGCATGGAAATATCCGTAAAGATAATATCCGGCCGCAGCTTTCGGATTATCTCCAGCCCCTCTAAGCCGCTGCAGGCGGTCGCTGTCACTTCACAGCCATAATCCGCCCACGGCACCACCTTGGAAATACCTTCTACTATAATCGGTTCATCGTCTATAATTACCACTCTATACATCTGCTTCCCACTCTTCCCCGAACGTCATTTTATAAACGCACTTTTGCTATCAGTATACCATACTTCCGAGTTTTTATCACCCCTTAACAGCTCCGGCCGTCATTCCCTTGATAATATACTTCTGAAGGAAGATATAGACAATCAGAATCGGAATAATAACCAGTGCCACGGAAGCGGCCATGAGGCCGAAGTTCGTTCCTTCATTGGAAGTCAGTTCGTTTAACAGACGCGTGATGGCACGGTGCTGCGGAAGACGCAGCAGGAACATCTGAGTAAACAGATCGTTATAACTCCAGAGGAATGAAAAGATCGCCACTGTCGCAAAGGATGGCTTTGCAAGAGGTACTACGATCTTATAAAAGATCTGGAAAGGATTGCAGCCTTCCAGGTAAGCCGACTCCTCAAGTTCTATGGGGAGACTGCGCACATAGCCTGTCAACACCACGATGGCGAAGGACATATTGCCTGCTACCTGCGGAAGAATCACGCTCGTTAAGGACAGAGCCAGACTCTCCGTATTGACCATATGAATGGAACTCAGCATGCGGTATACCGGGATGATTGTGGAGAATACCGGAAACATCATACCAGCTACTACCAGTGAATTAAGCGGTTTCCGAAGCTTGAAATCGTAGCGTACCAGACCGAATGATGCCATACCGGCCAGAACAATGACAATCACTGCCACCGAAGTAGAAATAATCATACTGTTGCGGTATGCACTGAAAATACTGAGGCGTTCAAATGCAGTCCGGTAGTTAGCCAGTGTAAACATCGCTCCTGTAGGAAGTGCAAAGGAATTCGAAAGGATCTCGCCCTTCGCCTTAAAGGAGTTGATGATGACCCAGAAAATCGGATAAATCGTGGTAAGTGCCCAGAAGCCCAGAACAATGTAGATGACTACACTTCCCAGCGATATTTTTTTCCCTCTGTTCATGATGAATCCCCTCCTAATAATCTTTTTCTTTGAAAATTGTGTTGACCACCTTCGCCGTCACAATTCCCAGAACTACGATCAGAACTGCTATGGCAGAACTGTAATCGACATTTTTGGTATTAAAGGTCTGGTAGTACATGTATGTGCCGGTCAGCCAGGTCTCACCCAGCGGAATTCCTTTCGGGAACATGGTCCATGGAAGGTCAAATACCTTTAATGCGCCGGTAACGCCAAGAACCACGCAGGTACACATAACATTGTGAAGCAGCGGAATGGAGACATATCTTACTTTCTGGAATCCCGTTGCCCCATCGATAGCGGCAGCCTCATAAAGTTCATCGGAAATATTATTGAGTCCCGTGATCAAAATCACAAAATAGAATCCCACATACTGCCACATAACAGGCAGCATCATCGTAATGAGCGCCAGTTTCTCCCCTTTCCAGTCGATGAGTTCGGTGACGCCGAAACTCTCTAACAGCTGATTCACCATGCCCTTGTCGTACAGGAAGATCAGATTGAACATCAGACCTAACGCAGTTGCCGAAATCACGATGGGGAAAAAGTAGACCGTCCGGAAGAATTTTGCTCCATGGCTGATATTGTCAACCAGAAGTGCCAGGACAATGGCGATTCCAACCTGGCCGACGATGGTGACCACCATCATGAGGATTGTGTTTCTGACTGCTACACGCATGTTTTCATCCTGGAACATGGTAACATAGTTGGTATACCATGGATCATTCCAGCCTTTGCTGGCGGCTCCCAGCTCCGTAATCTGCTTAAAACTGTTCAAGATGTTCTGTATAAATGGATAGTATAAGAAAATTGCCATAAAGGCGAACGCCGGAACCAGAAAAAGGAACAGCGGCTTTTTGTTTTTATAGATATTTGCTCCCATATTCTCACCCTATTTTCCGTAAAAAAGCCAGAGACGAAAGGCCATTACGTCTCCGGCTTTCAATTGACAGTTATTTAGTTTGCGTGGTAAATCTCCAGGCCTTCCTTCACAGCATCCTCTGCTGATACCTTGCCTGTTACGATCTGCGGCATGCCGTCGAATGTTGACGTTCTGCATTCGCCCTGGAAAATATCCTGAACAGCCGGTGTTAAGGATGTAACGCCGCTCATCATATCCATTGCCTTCACCTGCAGGGAGTTAAACTGGCTCTGGTCTACTTCCGGTGCTTCTTTCAGTGCGGAAGCCGTATGCTGTGCGAAGATCGGAACGATTTCGTTAGATGTCATGTATTCCACAAAGTTTACTGCTGCATCTCTCTTTTCCGGATCATCCCATGCCTTCTTCGTAATATAGTAGCCCATGGACAGACCGCCGATTAAATCGGTTGCTTTTCTGTCGCCCTGGCCAGGTACGTAGGTTACGGTAAATTTGTCAAGTTTCTCTTTATCCAGTGTAGCCGGATCATTCGGGTCTGACTGGCATGCGCCTGCGATTCCGCCAACCTTCCAGGAACCGTCGATTAAGAAAGCTGCCTTATCTTCTGTGAAAGCAAGGAACGTATCATCGTCAGTTGCTGATAATGTGTTCTTCGGGAAATACTCTTTTTCATATAAGTCTTTGATATCGTTGATACCTGCCACCCATGACTGTCCCTGTGCGTCATCAACCGTTTCCGGAATATCACAGTGGTTTGCCGGGGTGTTGTGATTGAAGATGGCGTATTCCCACCAGTAATGCGGAATGTTGCCGAGAGCTGCTGCGATCGGGCTGTAGCCTGCCGCTTTGATCTTCTCACAGTCTGCAAGGAACTGATCCCATGTGTAATCCGGTCCCGGTACTTCTACCCCTGCGGCGTCCAGAACAGTCGTATTGACAAACATCGCCTCCCAGAAACCATTTACCGGTACTGCGTATTTCTTTCCGTCGACGAGAGACGCGGCGATTAAATCATCGTTCATGTTGGACGCGTACTCCGGATACTCCTTCCGGATATCATCGATGGACATAACCTTACCGGCTTCGATAAAGGAGTTGGCGTCTGCGCCGTTAAACCAGAACAGTACGTCCGGCTCGGAGCCCATCTGAAAATCGCTTGCCACACGGGCCTTTACCGTCTCATCTGAAACTGCGGAAGAATCGTTTACGGTGTTGCCGGTAGATGCTTCCCAGTCCTTTACTGCCTTCTGGTAGTTCGGTGCATTTCCATCCTCACCGGCAAAGGTTGTCATTACGTTTAATGCCACTGCCTTTTTCGCTTCTGTCGGGGCCTCCGTCTTAGCTTCGCCCTCTGTCTTGGCCTCAGTTCCCGCCTCTGTCTTCGGAGCTGCTGTCGTATCAGCAGTGGACTGCTTGGAACAGCCGGTAAATACGGTTGTGGTCATGGCTCCTGCCAGTAATAATGCCATTGTTCTTTTCTTCATATCAATACCTCCTGTTTTTTATACACCCTTTGCATTCCTGCAATTTGTATACCTTATGTCATTATTATCGCTGATTCGGTTGCAAAAATGAATAACCAGTTATGCCATTTGTTGTATTTTCTTGTTCACTTATCACAGAACAAGTTCAGACAAATGAATTCCGGTCCGATTTTACACTCAGGGTGGGATCGGACCGGGTACCATTTATCTGAACCTGTTCGCCATTACGCCTGTTACCGTGCCGCAATGGTAAGACGCGCAATGACATGCTGTTCATCATCTTTTTCAATTGTAAGGCCGCAGGGTTCTCCATAAAGAATCCTCAGGCGCTGATTCACATTGGCAATGCCAAGATTACCGGACGGTTCCCGGCTGAAATCGTACTCCGGAGAAAGCAGACGGCATATCTTCTCTTCCTCCGCGGGTGTCAGGGTCCCGTCGTTTACAATTTCCAGGTAGAGATACCCCTCTTTCTCATAGCCGCGCAGGACAACGGTTCCCCGCCCGCTGGGCCTTACGCCGTGCTCGATGGCATTTTCAATCACAGGCTGCAGAATCAGCCTGGGCACCTCATACTGCATAATGGATTCATCCAGTTCCTTGACTACGGTCAGGCGCTTGCCGAATCGTTCGGAGTTAATGTACAAATAAGCATTTACATAGATCATCTCTTCTGACAACGGCACCAGGGTTCTCTTCTTCCGGTCCATGGCCGCGTCCATCAGCGTCGCAAGAGCCTCGATCATGCGGGATACCTTTTCATTTCCTCCCAAACGGGCTTCCCAGTTGATGATCTCCAGCGTGTTGTTCATAAAATGAGGGTTAATATGGGACTGGAGCGCCATGATTCTGGCATCACGCAGTGCAATCTCCTCCTCGTAAATATGGTCAAACTGGTACTTCAGCCGCTCGGACATCTGGTTAAAGGACTCCATCAGATACTTAAATTCCAGGTTTTCCGGTGCTTCTTTAATCTGGTATCCGAGGTTTCCCGTTTCGATCTGATCGGCTCCCTCCATCATCACCGTAATCGGTTTCGTAACATTCCGGTTGAACACACGCAGCAGAATCAAAAGCAGAGGCACCAGAAACAGAAGCATGCCTGCGATGACAAAGGGATATCCATAAAACGGAGCCTGGATAATACTCTTGTCCGCCTGCATCAGCACCGACAGAGTAAAGTACTCCTCCTTCTGCGTATCGTAAACGTACATATTTCCATTTCTGCGGCTGTAGCCTGTCTGAGATACATCACTGTCTTTTGGTATCTTTTCCTCCATGTTCTCCCCCTTTAACAGGATGGTCTGGCCGTCGAGCCGGACAAGAACATTTTCCCCCTGCGGAGAATCGATGAGAGGTCCAAAACAGTATGACGTGTTCAGGCGCATAATCAGCGCCCCGAACGGATAATACGTATTATCAAGCAGATTCCTGACCATATAAATCCGGCCGTCTATATTGATGTAGCCTAAAGCGGTATCCAGCGTGGACAGAAACTCTTTGATCCTTTCATGGTCCTCTCTCCAGTAGGTCTGCACCTGCTGATAGGTACCGCCGGCCGAATTATTATAGACGCTGCAGTTCATGCGTTCCGGTTCCTCGTAGCACCACAGGATGGTGGTGGAAAAGCATTGATTCTGGCGGTATTCTTTATTTAAGTAATCATTGCTCACAGTATACAGTCCGCCGTAGCTTCTAATGCCGCGGCTGTATTCCCGCCATGCTTTCTCCAGAGTCTGATCATACGTCGCCTTCCTGGACGCACTGATTCCGTAATTCAGCCGTTCCACACAGATCTGTCCGTCATAGACTACCTGGTCTACAATCCCCTGTGCCACAGTCCCGTAGCGGTTGCTCAAAATATAATAGCCCGCCACTCCAATAATCAGGCAGAACGGGAGGAACCAGCACATCAGCATGATCCCTATCATGCGCCATTTCATGGAAATTTCGTTTTTTTCTTTTTTACTCATATCTGACCCCTTCACCGCGTAAATGGCTTTTCCCATTTTTCAATGTCTCTACTATATCACAAAAAGGAGGGGGGCGGCAATATAGTAACTGGCCGACTCCGTCTTTCATACTCCCAAAAGAGTTTGGGAAACTTGACAGTGATGCAGGAAAGCGATATGATGCAGCGAGAAAGATTTGTTACATTTATTTGTATACAATAATTATTTGTACGAAAGGAACAGGAACTATAGGAATGGGACATTTAATCAGAAAGAAACGCATCGGCATAAGTTTGATTATTGCGGTCACACTTGCAGGAGGCATTATTTTCACAAGCGCATGTTCCGCAGCCGGCAAGACACCTCAGCAGCAAAGCAGTCGCTCAGATGAGGAAACTACGATGGAAACACTGGAATTGAAAGGAGTTACATATTATCTGGTTTTTGATGAGACTCAGTTAAGGGCAATTGGAAAAGATGGGTATGGACTTGATCGGAATTACCTCCAGCAGGCTGATATCGAATTATCATCGGATGAGTGGGTTCCTATCGGAACCGAAGATGAGCCTTTTAAAGGTTCCTATAACGGCAACGGCTTCGAAATCAAAGGGCTGACCATGACTGACCCAAAAGCTGAAATTGTCGGGTTATTTGGATATGCTGAAGATGCACAGCTCTATAATATCACCCTTCGGGACTACGATATTATGAGTGCCGGACGGGATATCAAAAAAAAATCGGTCTCCCCTGTTCTCGTATTCGGAATGGGTAAAACCCGCTCTTACGATAATACGGTATATCCAAAAAAATAAATGCCTGTAAGCGGCACATTTTTTATACAAATTTTATATTTCATACTTTTTTCATAGGTTGTCTAAAATTTATTTACATCTTTTACAAACTTACTTCATAATTGGTACGTATACTATAACCATAGAAAAGAAAATCACTTTTTTATAAAAGACTTTTTTTCATAACTCGCCGGTGAAATCCACATTTCACCGGCTCCTCCCTTTTTAAGGACTTTTTTATGTAATCATTTATAATATCTGTCACAAATAGTTTGATCACTTCATCTCTCCTGCAAATCAAGTTTTATATCACATCCAAAATAACGATAAGTTTCTTTTGTATGTTCAATAGGATAAAGGAACTCAAAATACTGTTCATCTAAAACTTGTGGAGATATTTGCCTGTAAACATACTCTAACAGATTTGAAATAAAATATCCGAAAGCAAGTCCTGGCCTGTCATTGCAGTTGGGACCAAATATTCTGTTCCATGATAAATCATAAAAACTAAAACAGGGGCGATTATCCGTCTCTCGGTCTCTTGGATTCCCCTGCTCCCAGTATCTACAAAATACATTGGAATTGAAACATATGTGATTTAAATAACCACAGCTTTCTAATAATTGTAAGCCAAGATTAGTATTGCGAGTTTCAGCGCTTATACATATGTTAGAATCATATCCCCAAATACCATTAAAAATTTGATTATTACCTATTATCCGACCATTAAGTTCACAGATTTCAATAACGCTTTTGGAATATTTACTTCTCCTCCTCGTCAGTATGTCTGATGAAGCAGTTGATTTTACTTCGATAATTCCTAATACACTATTCGGCATCAATACCACAAAGTCTCCCTTTTTGAATAAGTAAGGATGATTTTTTTTATAAATAATTAAATCTATTTGATTGGTCAATTCACCATTGGCATTTTTGATAAATCCAGTTCCTACTTCTACATTCGCTGGTAATATACCTTTCAGGAAATCTCCCAGAAGAATTTCTTTATATCTTCCATCTTCTCCCCAATGTGCATCATCAATAAAAAACCTTACTCTGTTCTTTTGAGCTTCAAATTCTGCAGCTATAGATTGTTGATAACGTACTAAACTTAACACTAAGCACTGCCTCCTTAAAAAAAATTTATTTTTACAAATTGCCAGAAGAACATTGAGTTATATTTATAATATATCATGTAAGTCATAAACACAACAAGTTTATTCAGTCTGTTGCTGCTCTTTACATCCTATAATTCCATACCTCATTTTCCTGTAACAAAAAAACCGGTGATATTTCACCGGCAAAATTATTGAGGCAAATACTGAGAGTTTTTTACAAATCAGCTCCTGTTAATCCCTGAGCCCAGCAATTGAATCACTTAATATTTAAGAAGTTTGAATTATATCGTTAATGGATAACACACACCATAAAAAGGGAGGAGCCGGTGGAATGTGGGTTCCACCGGCGAGTTATGAAAAAAAGTCTTTTTATTAAACAAGTTTTTCTTGTCTATGGTTATAGTATACGGAAGACTTATGAAGTAAGTTTGTAGAAGATGTAAATAAATTTTGTACAGCATGTGAAAAATGTGTGAAATATGAATTCACTTTACAGGAAGCATATCCGGTCCTATCCCATCAGTCATAATAATCGTCAACCAGAACCCCGTTCGTCTCGAAATAGTACAGAGTCCCGTCGATTTCCATATCTCCGGTCACCATGTGGCCGTCAGACGCCAGATAATACCAGTCGTCTCCCAGTATCAGCCAGCCTGTTTTCATATAGCCGTTGACGTCAAAGTAATACCACTTGCTGTCGAGCTCCTGCCAGCCGTCTTTATAATACTGGTTGTCCCCTTTGCAGTAGTACCAGCCGCTCGCATCCTGATGCCAGCCAATGGCAGTCGCCTGGGTCTCCGGCTGAGTCTCTGCTTTCGTTTCCGGCTGTACTGCCGGCTTCTGTTCCGTCTGTTGTGTGGTCTCTCCTGACTGATAAGGGCATACGCCGTTCGGGTGCAGATGCGCCGGATAGCCGCCGCAATGGTAATGGTAACTTCCCAGGCCGCTCTTATTCTGGTTGTCTTTGTGGCCTCCATTGGCATCCGTACGCCCGGAGTGCGCCTCCGCCTCGATGGAAAACGGGGTTCCGGGTATCACGGTAAAGGTGGACACCAGAAGGCTGCCGCTCATTAAATAAACCGCTAATTTTTTGCAATGCTTTTTCATACAGATCCCTCCTGCAAATTGTATTTCTTTCATTATACGATAAAGCGTCAGGGAAAGCTATAGCGCCCGCATCTTTTCTTTAATGAATCAGAGCATTGGCAAGGGGCAGCCCCACCAGAAGCGCCAGTACCAGTTCCAATACCACGTACATGATGTTATAGCGGTAAATATCTCCGGATTTTATCCAGTTCTTATTGCTGAACAGCATGGCCGCAAACGGAGATGCCGCCGGAGTCGCAATGGCACACGAGAGCACAAAGATTCCCATAATGGAAACCAGAGGGGCGGAATTAATCCCGGCCTGCAGGCAGTAGGTTGCCACCACCGGCTGAAGGATCATGCCGATCACCAGGGAATTGCAGACATTCGTCAGCACACAGCCGATGATCAGAAGCATGGCGCCGAAGACAAGCGGGCTCATACCGGTGAAAATCGGGGAAAGGATGGTATTTAAAAATGCGGTCACTCCCGTGCTTTCATTCGTCAGCACGCCTCCCAGCAGGATTGCGGAGGTCACCAGGAAAAAGGTTCCCCAGGCAAATACCCCGATATTCTCTTCAATCGTAATAGCCGGTGTTCCATCAATTTTCACTGCAAATAAGATCACCAGGAATAAAAGAGCCATCCCGAAGGAGTTGGCGCTGAGCCATGCCATGCCCGGAAGTGTGGGGAAAAGGCTTGGCAGAAGCATGCTTAACAGAAAACAGACGCAGATCAGCGCCACTGCCTTCTGTCTTTTGCTCAGCGGAGGCAGCGGATTTTTATTCAGCTGTTCCAGCGTCAGATTCTTTAACCTGCTCACGTCGGGATGCAGGACGTATTTGGTAAAGAGAATCACAGCTCCGCTGCATAAGAAGCCGTAAATCAACGCGACGAGCAGCCACTGTCCGTTGTTGATCACTACGGTTGTTCCCAGAAGGTTCTGAGACACGGTTGTGTAGTTGGAAATCAGTGCGAGACCGTTGCTCATGTATGGCGGAACCGGGAATCCGATGGCACAGGCCACAACAATCAGGATGAGCATAATGGTAGGATATGCCTCGAACGGCTTCATACCGATATCCTCAAAAATATCGTAAAGAATTGGCCAGAACAGGAATATCGGCGCAAAGCAGCCCACAAACGCGGCGATCAGCATGGATCCGATAAAGAGTATGGCAGTAAATGCCCACGGACGGCCGATAATAAATTTTCTCGTCAGGAAGAAACGGCCGATATAGGCGCTGATCCGGTTCGTCTGCAGACTGTTCATCAGGATCATCAGAAAGAACAGCTGAACAACCGTGGGATTGCCGAACGCAGTATTCAGCACGGCTCCCATCGGTGCATAACCGGAGGTGCCGATCATAAAGATACAGAGAATGCTGGACCAGACCGGATCGACTGTCGTCCACAGATAGAGCGTTCCGATGAAAATGCCGAAGATCTGTTTACCTACTGGTGTGATATTGGGCATGTGAATCGGCAGCAGGCGAAACAGGAGCATAATTGCGATGCCGATCATGCAGTGAAACGGATACATATTTTTCTTTTGTTTCATGGTATTTCCCCCTAATCTATTTTATTGTTACAATATTAACATACTGATATCACACATACCATAGCAGGTGCTAAGATACAAAATGCATTTTTCAGTGGATACCGGGGGAAAGGTGTGCTATAGTTATATCAGTAAAAAAAGATTTATACGGGAGGATGACCATGGAACCATATCAGATCAGAGAAGATTTTATTCGCTGCGGAATTCGCAGAGAGGCGAAAAAGAATCAATATCTGTTTGATCCATCGCGTGAGGGCTGCGATAATATCTGTTTTCTGGATGAGGGGATCGCGGCTCTGACACGGATCAATGATGATGGAGAGGAGCATGTTTACCTCTATTTTGGGGAAAAGCGGCTGGTTGGCTTTGCCAATGCACTGGTGAAACACTTTCCTTATGACTGGCAGCGCTATATCACCCCTTCCCCGTTCTGGATCACGGCAAAAACAAATTGTGTCTATTACAGCATGCGGGAAAAACAGTTTGAATCCATGATGGATTCTTCCCCGTATTTCACCCAGTGCGTGTTAGGCGCAACCACTTTGAATTATCTGGAACTGGTCAATAAAATCCAGTGGATGATGGACGGCGACAAAACCGCACAGTTCTGTAAGTGGCTCCTGACCTACAGCATTAAGAAACGCGGAAAATCCATGATTCCCAAGGCATTTTCTTTTGTTGAGGTCGCCAACTATCTGGGCATGCATCCGGTAACCGTAAGCCGCATTGCCAGGAAGCTGAGGGAGACGGGAATTATAGCCCGGGAAGACGGCTGTCTGGTTATCCAGGATGAAGAAAAATTGAGAGCGATGACGCTGCTGCAGAACGGATGAGGCAAACCGCTGTCAGTCAAAGAACGGAGGGCAAACTGAACCATTCAGTTCTGCCCTCCGTTATCCGATTACCAGTCAATTGCTGCTGCCGGAGCCCAAACGCCGGCCTGGGCTCCGGAATCAAATGATTTAGTTTCTGTTTCCTTTAATATTCAAAAACTCTTCAAAACACTCGCACATCCTGATCGCATCCTTCGGATCTCCCATCTCACAGAAAATCCTCAAAAGCGGTTCTGTTCCGGAAAATCTTGCGATAATCCAGCCGCCGTTCTTAAAGTACACCTTGCAGCCATCCAGATAGGATATCTTGTCGATCTCCAGATCCATCTCAGGAAGCTGTTTCTGGATTAAAAGGGTGTCATAGATCTGATCCTTCTTCTCCTGGCTGAACTTGTAATCCCGCTCCTCCATATGGATTGCGCCGTACTCGTCCTCAATATCCCTGGCAATCTGGGACAGCTTCTTGCCGGTAACGGCGATCATCTCCACCAGAAGCGTGGAGGCGTAAATGCCATCTTTGCCGTTGATATGGCCGCGAACCGTCAGTCCGCCTGAGGACTCGCCGCCGATGATGGCATTCGTCTCATTCATCTTCGCAGAGATATATTTGAAGCCAACCGGCACTTCGTAGCACTTCTCTCCAAAGCCTTCCGCAACCTTGTCAAGCATGTGGGTAGTCGCCACGTTGCGGACTACCGCGCCTTTCCAGCCTTTGTACTTGACGAGATAGTAATAAAGCATTACCAGAATGTCGTTGGGATGGAGGAATTTGCCCGTATCGTCGATCACGCCCACACGGTCGGCGTCTCCGTCGGTAGCGATACCGATGTCGCACTTGCGGTCCACCACGTAATTCTGGAGACTTCTTAAGGTAAAGGCTGACGGCGCCGGCAGTTTTCCGCCGAACAGTGTGTCGTGTTCTTCATGGATCACCTGAACGTCACAGCGGGCAGTCGCCAAAATGGTCCGAAGCGATGTATTGCTGACCCCGTACATGGGATCAATGGCAATCCTCAAACCGCGGTCCCGGATCGCCTGCATATTGACGGCACTGATAATATTATCCAGATATTCATTTAAAGGATTGATCTCCTCGATGATTCCGGTCTCGATGCCTTTCTCATACTCCATCACGCGAACCGCCGGCTCCTCCGAATCAGAACCCCGGGTTACGCAGGCCGCTTTAAGCACTTCCTCCTCGATTCCATGAATATACCGTTCAATCTCCTGTGTCTGAAGTTCATCCGCGTCGCGGCCTCCCTTTGTAAACACCTTGATTCCGTTATAGACCGCGGGATTATGGCTGGCTGTAATCATCATGCCGTAAGGCATCTCATGGCGCATGACAAAGAACATGATGAGCGGAGTGGGGGCGGAACCAAGAATGAACTTCACTGGAACACCCTCTGCCGCAAACACTTCACTTGCCCAGATCGCGGCTTCCTTTGATAAGAATCTCCTGTCATAGCCGATAGCGATCCCCTGCTCCGCTACCCCCTCATCCTTCATTTTATTGACGAGAGCCCTGGACAGCTTCTGGATATTCTCCCTCGTAAACTCATCGCCGATGACGGCTCTCCAGCCGCCGGTGCCAAATTTAATCATGATTCTCCTCCTTTATCTCCCATGACAACAGTAACTTCATGACTGCTTCCTGCTTCTGACACAGGTATCTTACTTACCTTCCTGCCATCCAGTATCAGTTCCTTAACGCCCTTCATTACGCCTTCCGGATTCTTCACGGAGATACGGTACTCTGCGCCGCGCCATACGCGAGTTACAGAGAACTCCTTCCAGTCCGCCGGAATGCACGGATCAATCTCCAGGCTGTCAAACTGCGGGCGAATCCCCAGCATGTAGCGGGTGGCTGAAAAATACGCCCAGCCGCCGCTTCCAGTCATAAACGGGTGGCGTGCCCGGCCGTAAGCCGTATGGTCCTTTCCCATAATAAACTGACAGTAGGAATACGGCTCCGCCTCCCTGATCTCTATTATATCATTCTGATAGTAAGGACACAATGCATGGTAGAATTTCATGGCCCGGTCGCCTCTTCCCAGTCTGCATTCCGCAGCCCACGCCCATGGATTGGGATGGCTGAAAATGGATCCGTTTTCTTTGACGCCCGGATAAACTCTGGTGACAAAGCCAATATCATCATCCGGAACCGTATAGGAAGGGCCGTTCAGCATAATGCCGTAGGGGGTGTACAGATATTCGTCCACGGCATCCATGGCTTTTATCCCCTTTTCATAATCTGCAGCGCCGGACAGCACCGCCCAGCTGTTGGACTCCAGATGCAGCCTGCCCTCGCGGTCCTGGTGAGTGCCGATCTTTCTTCCATTTTTTGTGATGCCGCGGATATACCAGCCGTCATCCCACAGTTCTCTGTCGCAGGTCTCTTTCACCGTGCGGAGCATGTTGGTATAAACCTTCACATCCTCCTCTCTTCCCAGCCACGATGCCGCTTCCAGGAAATTATCGATCGCCCAGTAGTGGAGGAAGGATACGAGTGCGCTCTCTCCGCCTCCCAGATTCAGACAGTCGTTCCAGTCTGCCCGGAGCCCCTTGCAGACGCCGTGCGCTCCGATCTGTTTTGCGGAGAAATCCAGGATCTTCTTCATATGTTCATACACCGTACCGCTTCCGCCGTCGGCATACGTAATGATTTCATCAAAGAATCCGTATTCCCCGGTCTCCTTCACATACTCCACGATGGAGGCGATCAGCCACAGAGCGTCGTCAGAGCAGGTATCCTCCAGACCGTGGATCATATCAGAAACTTTCGGAGTCGGCACAACCGTAGGTGACTTGAAAGGCTTCACCTCCGTATCCGGGTCAAACCATTCCGGCTGAAACAGATGGAGACCGTATCCGGCCGATACGAGACCGCGAAGCAGTTCTACCAGCCTCTGGCGGCATTTTTCCGGATTAGAGTGAGGAACCGTCATGGCATCCTGCGCCGTATCCCGGTATCCCAGACCGGTCCGGCCGCCGACCTCGATAAAGGAGGCAAACCGGGAGAACATGACGTTGATCTCCGCCTGGTACAGTGTCCACGTATTGATCAGTGTGTTCATGCCTTCATCCGGGGTTTGGATCTGAAGGCGGCTGCATTTATCGTCCCAGAACGCCTTTAAATCGCTGTACGCCCGGTCGACCGCTCCGTGATCCGAGTACTTCGCCCGCATAGCGCGTCCTGCTTCCCGTTTCCCCTCGCCAAGCAGGAATATAAGCCTCGTCTCCTCTTCCGGCTCCAGCTCCAGACGTCTCATCAATGCGCCGCAGTGATTTCCGCCTTTCTCAGAGCTTCCGCTCATCTCCCCCCGTTCCACCGCCACGGGATTATCCTCTGTGTGGTAGAGGCCGATGAATTTGTCCCGGAGGCAATCGAAGCCGTCCGGTTTAAAATCTGATGTAAAGTACTGGTATCCAAACTCCTCATAGAATAAATCGTGCTCAATAATGCCGTCTTCAAAGGAAGAACCGGCGGCATACAGACTCATCTGAAAGTTTTTATTATCCATTTCTATATGGTGGAAGGAAAGCTCACAGTAAGAATACACGCTTAATTTCCGTTTTCTCCCGCTCTCATTTTTCAGCTTCACATCCCACAGTTCTACAGGATCGTCAATCGGAATGAACAGCGTCTGCTCCGCTTCGATTCCCTGGTAATCACAGCTGTATGTCGTGTAGGACAGGCCATGGCGGCAGGTGTATTTTGCCTGATCGAGAGGTTTTCCCACCGGCTGCCACGATATACTCCAGAATTCCCCCGTCTCATCATCTCTCACATAGACGTAATGGCCCGGCCGGTCCATCGGGACGGCATTCCCCCGAAACTTCGTAATTCTGTGGTATTCCGGGGATTTGTAGAAGAGATATCCGCCTGCCGTGTGGTTCACAACGGCGCACATATCCTTTACTCCCAGGTAATTGGTCCACGACGTGGGCAGATCTACCCGGTCGATCACATACTCCCTTTTTTCATTATCAAAATGTCCGTACTGCATCCCATCATCCTCCTCTAGTCGCTTACGTTCTATCTCAATTATAGAATTTTCACAAAAAATAGGTATGGCTGAGAGTGTGAAAATTTGTCTAACCTTGCGCGATCCACGAAAAGCAGGGGTTGCAAAGCCTGCGTTTCTATTATAGAATAGGGGGAGCGTCAAAAAAGGAGAATATACACATGAAGAAAAATGCAATCGTTGGCCAGTCCGGCGGCCCAACCGCCGTCATCAACGCGAGCCTCTACGGCGTCATAAAGGAAGGGATAAACCAGGAAGCCATTGATCACGTCTACGGCATGATTAACGGAATTGAAGGTTATATGTCCGGTACCTGTATGGATTTAACCGCGAATTTAACTTCAGATGAATTAGAGCTTTTAAAATTAACACCGGCGGCCTATTTAGGTTCCTGCCGTTATAAACTGCCGGAAGACTTATCCTCACCATTCTATCCGGCTCTGTTTGAGAAGTTTCGGAAGATGAACATCGGATACTTCTTCTATATCGGAGGCAACGATTCCATGGACACCGTCAGCAAGCTGTCCCGCTACGCCTCCCACCACCACAGCGAGATCCGGTTCATCGGTGTTCCGAAAACCATAGATAACGACCTCGTTCTCACCGACCATACCCCCGGCTACGGAAGCGCTGCAAAATATGTAGCCGATACGGTCCGGGAAATCGTTCTGGACTCCTCCGTCTATCAGCAGAAATCCGTCACCATCGTAGAGCTGATGGGCCGCCACGCCGGCTGGGTAACGGCTGCCAGTGCTCTCGCCCGTAAATACAAGGGGGACAACCCGGTACTCATCTATCTGCCGGAGACCCATTTCGATTTTGAACAGTTCACAGAGGATGTGACTGCCGCCCTGTCGAAGAACAGCACCGTCGTCATCTGTATCTCAGAAGGCATCTCGGATGCCAGAGGCAAATTTATCTGTGAATATGCGGATGCTGCCCGTCTCGATACCTTCGGCCACAAGATGCTGACCGGCAGCGGTAAGATGCTGGAAAACTTCATACGCGATAAATTCGGCGTCAAGGTCCGTTCCATCGAATTAAATGTCAATCAGCGTTGCTCCGGTATGATGGCTTCCGCCACGGATATTGAAGAATCCGTTCTTGCAGGCCGTGAAGGCGTAAAGGCCGCTGTCTCCGGGCTGACCGGGCGCATGATCTCTTTCCTGCGAAACGAAAACGGATCGTACCATTTAGAATGCGGTACGGTTGATGTAAATGAGGTCTGCAACAGGGAAAAACTCTTCCCCTCTGAGTGGATGAATTCCCGCGGCACCGATGTGACACAGGCCTTCCTCGATTATGCGCTTCCTCTGATTCAGGGAGAGGTGCAGAGGAAGACGGAATCGGGACGGCCGGTTTATCTTTATCGTAAGAGCCCGGTTCAAAAATAAAGGCAAATGCGCGTCAATCCCATTAAACAAAAGGGATTGACGCGCATTCTATTCTTATAATTTCTGCTTAAATGTGTCTAACAGTTCTTCCCCTGCTCTAATCTCCGCAAAATATCTTTTGTCATCCCAACGTCCTCCAAACGGCTGACCGCAAAACACCTTTTGCCTGCATCCTTTAAAGAGGCCCCTATATGATAAGACCTATTATCAATCAAAACAATCGATGCATCTGCGCTCCCGTTTGAGGTAACAATCTGTGACCTCAAACACATATACTCTTCATATGTAAGCTGAAAACGGAACGCTTCAGGGAATCGTGCTATATTTCGTTTAACTGCCTGATTAAAGACCTTCGTCTCCACCTGATAAAGATCCGCCAGATCACTATCCATCATAACCTGCCGGCCGCGTATCACGTATATTAAATTCCGTATTTGTATATCCTGCATGAAAATTCCAGGCAACTGTTTTTTCTTCTGTTCCAAAGTCTCCTCTATATTCCGCTGTTCTTTTTCCATAATGCCTCCTCATACATACCACATATACAATATCATTTTGGGCAGTCACAAAAGTCAGTTTAGAATTCAATCATATAACAAATACATGGGGATCATTGTGAATATCCCTTCTTCCTATCAGGAATTTTCCAAGAATGCCGTTTATTCACCAGCTGCTGGAATGAGAAACAATCAGAATAGAGAATTTAATGAAGAAAGAATCCCGCAAAGGGGAGTTTCCGCCTGCGATAAGTCGCTTTAGCGTCATGAAGCCTTGCAGATAAACCTGCAACCATAATTATCATATCATGAAGCCTGAATGAACACAATATCAAACTTTTTATATTATTTTTCCTTATGAATAAAAATCAGGATAAGCTGAAGAAACTCCTTAACTCATCAGAGTTTCTCCAATTTATCCTGATTATACCGCAGACTATTTCAAAAACCCATTCACAATCTGCGCTTCCGCTTCCGCCTCGCTGAGTCCCAGCGTCATCAGCTTGATAATCTGGTCTCCCGCTATTTTTCCGATGGCCGCCTCATGAATCAGGGCTGCATCCGTGTTGTTTGCCGTGATCTTCGGAATTGCGCTGATATTGGCGTGATCCATGATGATCGCATCACATTCAGAGTGGCCCGCACATCTGGAATTGCCGTTGATCTCCGCAAGAAACGTCTGTCTCGAATCATCTCTCGCCACCGCACGGGAAATCACGTTGGCGCTGGAGTCATCACCGTTTAAATTCACCACAAATCCGCTCACCGCCTCCTGAGCGCCGTGTGTCATCAGTCTCTCCTGGATAACCAGCTTCGCACCGGCTGAAAGCTCGGCCTTCGTGTTCCGGTTGGTGGAATCCACGCCCTTGATCTGAACCATCTCCATCTCCATGTAGCTGTTTTCCTCCAGATACACTTCGGTGCCCGGATTCATGATTCTCTTACCGTTTCCATCTCCCTCGCCGTAGTGTTTCTCCACGTATTTCACTTTGGAATTCTTTCCTAAGTAAAAACGGTGGATTCCGTCGTGCCGGGAATCCTGCTGCCCGCAGTTACTGATGCCGCAGCCCGCGACGATCACCACATCTGCGTCGTCTCCAATATAAAAATCGTTATAAACCACCTCGGTTAAGCCGCTCTCGCTTAACACAACCGGGATATGAACGCTCTCATGCTTCGTACCCGGCTTAATATGAATATCGATGCCGGTGCCGTCGTCCTTCGATGTGATATCGATGTTGGCCGTCGTATTCCGGCCCGCTGTCTGGCCGTTGGCGCGGAGATTATATGCGCCTTCCGGCACGTCATGTAAATCAGCGACTTCCTCTAACAGCCGCTTCTGAATCTCATCCATCTTTGCCATGTCATGCCTCCTCCTTGTTGTAGAACTTCGTACAGGCATCCACTGCGGAAGCTGTCCCCAGAAGATGAGGAAGGATATCATCCTTCGGGCCCTGCATGCTGATCTGACCGTTTGCAATGACCACGATCTCGTCTGCAATATCCAGAATTCTCTCCTGATGAGAGATGATTAATATCGAACCGTTTTTGATGTTGTGGCGCATACGCTCGAATACCGCAATCAGATTCTGGAAGCTCCATAAATCGATTCCGGCCTCCGGCTCGTCAAATATAGAAAGCTTTGTGCCGCGCGCCAGCACGGTAGCGATCTCGATCCGCTTCAGTTCGCCGCCCGATAAGCTGTCATTGACTTCGCGTTTGATATAATCCTTGGCACATAAACCTACTTCGGATAAATACTGGCATGCATCCGTAATGGTAAGCTGCTTTCCCGACGCAAGGCGCAGCAGATCGAATACTTCAATCCCTTTAAAACGGACCGGCTGCTGGAATGCATAGCTGATTCCGCTCTGAGCGCGCTCCGTAATGTTTTTCTCTGTAATATCCACCCCGTCCAGCTGAATTCTCCCGCCGGTCGGCTTCTCAATTCCCGCAATCAGCTTCGCCAGAGTCGATTTTCCGCCCCCGTTGGGGCCGGTGACGACGACAAATTTATTGCTCTCTATGGTCAGGTTTAAATTCCTGATAATCTCTTTCTGGCTCTTCTCATCCTGTACGCCAAAAGATAGGTTTTCTAATGTAAGCATATGTCTCCTCCTGTATCTCTTACTCAAACACCCGCACATGCTAGTATACACCATTTTTCCAATCTTTACTATATTTTTTTTCATATCGGTTCTTTTTCCCGCCTCCTCTTCATACAATTATAACAATATCCGTTTTACCATTCATAAGAAAACACACATAAGGGAGAAATGTATATGAAATCCGATATGATACTTGACAACATACCCTGCGGTATCGTAAAGCTGAAGGCCGTAAGCGGCTTTCCTGTCCTCTATGCCAACGATGAATTTAAGCAGCTGCACGGAGCCGCAAAACGCCTGGAAGACATCGTGGAACCGCCGGATTATCAGGAACTGGAACAGGATATTCTGGGGCATCTGGGTGATGCGCCGGCACGTTTTGAGTTTGAGTTTCGAAGTCCAACAGAGGGAGGAGACTTCTGCTGGTACCTCATCCGCATCAATTACGTCCCCGGAGGCGGGGAAGAAGTGCTGTACGGCATCCTGATTGATATAAACGACAGAAAGAAACGGCAGGAAGAGTTACTCATCCGAGAAGAGCAATACCGCCTCGCCAGCCGGCACTCCGGATGCAACATCAGTATCTACGACATTCCTTCGAAAACGCTCTGTCAGCCGCACGATTCCGCATTTTCCTTTCCCAGTCCCATTTCATGTCCGCCAACCCCTGATTTCATTATCGATAACGGTATCATTCACCGGGAGAGCGTCCAGGATTTTCTGGACTTTTATGATTCTATGGAAAGGGGCGTCCCGGAAGGGAAATCGATCATCCGCATGAAGATGAAAAGCGGAGAATACCACTGGTTCTCCGCCTGCTACTCTCTTATCCGCGGACAGAACCGGGAACCGTTGAGAAGCATCATCTCCTATCAGGATATTACCGGACAGTATGAAAAAGAACTTGCCTATCAAAAATGGATGGAGTACATGAACGAGCAAAAAAAAGACTG
This sequence comes from Hungatella sp. SL.1.14, assembly GCF_024460495.1. Classification (NCBI taxonomy): domain Bacteria; kingdom Bacillati; phylum Bacillota; class Clostridia; order Lachnospirales; family Lachnospiraceae; genus Hungatella; species Hungatella sp. SL.1.14. Next base: position 35,887 of record NZ_JANFYJ010000015.1, read on the forward strand.
TATCGGCTATTACGAATACAATCTCAAATACGATCTGTTTGAGGAGATCATGGGAGAGCTCACCTCCACCCTTCCGGAATACGCCCGGAACACCTTCTCAGACATCATCAATTACATCGCGGAACACTTCATATATGAAGAGGACCGCGAAAACTACCTAAAGGTATTTAACCGCAACCAGCTCCTCTACCATTATTACCACGGCAACCGCTCCCTTCAGACGGAACACAGAAGACTCCGCCCCGACGGCACCACCTACTGGTGCCTGGGACTGATCCAGATCGTCCCCGACCCGTATACCGACACCATCAAGGCGTTTATCCTCATCAAGGACATCGACGAAGAGAAAAAGGAGGCTTTGACGCTTCAGGAAATGTCGGAACAGGATTCCTTAACCGGCCTGTTAAACCGCGGTACCTCGGTCCGCGCCATCCGCCATATTTTAAAGAACAGCCAGGATCACCATATTCTGATTATGCTGGACATCGACCGGTTTAAACAGATCAACGACCGGTACGGCCACCAGTTTGGAGACAAAGCGCTCCGCACTGCGGCCGCGCGCTTAAAATCAGCGCTCCGCCGTGATGACATCTTCGGCCGCCTGGGCGGAGACGAATTCATCATACTGCTGAAAGACGTCTCCTACTCCATGGACCTATATGCCCGGCTGGAGAATCTCTGCAGCCTGATCGGCAGCGCCCTGGAGCCGGAGGCACATATATCCGGAAGCATCGGCACCGCGGCCTTCCCGGAGGACGGGACTACCTTCGAGGCGCTCTATGAGAAGGCCGATATCGCACTGTATCACGCCAAGCTGCACGGGCGCAACCAGTACGCCGTGTATGAACCCGGTATGAGCATGTCGAAGGATATGGAGTGACAGACTCCCTCAAAGAAACAGAGAACAGGAGCGGCGGTATCCTTCGTGATACCGCCGCTCCTGTTCTCTGTTTCTTTCGTGCAGAAGAAGGGACTTGAACCCTCACGGTATTGCTACCACACGGACCTGAACCGTGCGCGTCTGCCAATTCCGCCACTTCTGCATTGCCATACAGCATATAATTGTACGAATTGGTTGTCCAATTCATACAATTATATTACTATATTTATCCAAATTAATCAAGTACTTTTTTCAATTTTTCAAAAATAATTTATTTTCCTTATACATACCCCAGTAATCCCGGCAGCCACAGCGACAGGATCGGTACGTAGCTGACCAGCAGGAGGACGATAAAAATAGCCGTAAAGTAAAGGAGAAGCGGCTTGATGACATTTTCAATTTTCGTCTTACCTACCTTTACACCTACAAACAGCGTCGTGCCTACCGGAGGCGTGATGGTTCCGATACACAGGTTAAAGATCATCATGATGCCGAAGTGGACGGTATTCATTCCCAGCTTCTGGCAGATGGGCAGGAAGATCGGCGTAAAGATCAGACACGCCGGCGTCATGTCCATGAATGTACCGATGACCAGAAGAAGAATATTGATGATAAAGAGAATAACATAACGGTTATTGCTGATGCTCAGCATGGCTTCCGATACTGCAGACGGAATACCGGTAAAGGCCATAACCCAGCTCATAATGCTGGAAACGCCAATCAGGAAAATAATAATTCCCGTCATCTCCGCACTGTCCAGGAAAATCTTCGGCAGTTCCGTAAGCTTAATCGACCGGTAGAAGAACAGGGACAGAATCAGGCTGTATACAACTGCCACCACGCTCCCCTCCGTCGCCGTAAAGATCCCGGAGATGATTCCTCCGATTACGATAATAATCATCAGCAGACAGGGAATCGCCTGGAAAAACACCTTCACCTTTTCGCTGGCGGAATACCGCTTCGTACTGCGGTAGCCGCGCTTTTTCGCAAAAAAGAAGATCACCAGCATACAGGCAAGTCCCCAGAGGATTCCGGGAATATAACCCGCCATAAAGAGCGCCGCAACAGAGGTTCCTCCGCTGACTAAGGAGAAGGTAATCATCACGTTGCTCGGAGGGATCAAAAGTCCGGTTGGCGCCGTCGCAATATTGGCCGCCGCTGAGAAATCACGGTCGTATCCCTCTTCCTCCTCGATCGGCCCGATGATGGAACCCATGGCGGAGGCCGCCGCAGTACCGGAGCCGGATATCGCTCCAAACAGCATGTTGGCTACCGCGTTGGTGTGAGCCAGTGCTCCCGGAATTCTTCCGGTAAACAGTTTTGCAAAATTAATGAGACGGATGGCGATACCGCCTTTGTTCATAATGTTTCCGGCCAGGATAAAAAACGGAATGGCAAGAAGGCTGAACACCGAAATTCCCGAAAAAATACGCTGTGCTCCTGTAAGGACTGCCGCTCCCGTATTTAAAATAGGCAGTATGGCACAGATGGAAGAAACCGCCAGGGCGACCGCGATCGGCACGCCTGCAAGGAGCATAATCACCAGAAGGACCAGAATAATCAGTCCGCACGCTATCGCTATTGTATTCATACTCTCGCCTCTCCCTTCTCACTGAAATCTCCGTGCAGCATGTCCATACCATTCGTAAAGCTGAAATACATAATCAAAATTCCCGTTACCGGTACGATTAAGTAAACGTATCCCATGGGAATCTGAAGGGAAGCCGTCGTCTGAATCATGGTCAGCTTTACGATGGAGATTCCTCCATACACCATCACCACCGCCGCAAAGGCAAAGGTCAGGAAATCGATCGCCACCTCCAGAATTTTTCTGGCCGTTCCCGTTATCTTATCAGCCAGGAAGCCCATCCTCATATGGTCGCGTTTTCCAAATACGTAAGCGGATGCCAGAAGCGCCATCCAGGTAAAGGTATAGGTCAGCAGCTCCTCCGATATGGTACTCGGCCTGTTGAAAAAGTATCTCGTAACAATCTGATACGTTCCGATGACCGTCATCATGGCAAACAGGAAAATAATGAACAGTCCCAGAATCTTCATCAGGACTTCTCTGATTTTATGCAGTGTTTCCATTCTTATTCCTCCCCCTTCGCCTGTTCATTGACTGTCTGAATATATTCGTAAAAGCTGCGGATTTTCGGATTGTCATTCAGCATCTTCTCATGCAGCGGGAGCACTTTTTCCTTGAAGGCATCCACGTCCACATCGATGAATTCCACTCCCATGTCCTCTGAGGCAATCTTTTTCGCCTCCTCGATGCTCTTGTCCCATTCCTTCATCTCCACTTCCGTAGAAAGCGCGGCCGCATCCTTAAAGACCTGATATTCTTCCGGACTCAGTCCCTCCAAAAACTTTAAGTTGGCAACCAGCATGTCAGGCACCATCTGATGCTTGTTGTAGCTGTAATACTTCGCAACCTCACCATGCTTGTTGTTCGTTAATGCCAGCTCGTTGTTCTCCGCGCCGTCAATCACGCCCTGCTGAATCGCGGTATAAACTTCACCGAAGCCCATGGGGGCCGCCGCCGCGCCAAAAGAGTTCACCATGGAAACACTGGCCGGGCTCTGCTGGACTCTGATTTTTTTACCTTTCAAGTCTTCCGGCGTACGGATCGGTGTCTTTGCATAGAAATTTCTCGTTCCCGCGTTATACCAGGTCACGACCCGGAAACCCGCTTCATCGGTGGACTCGTATACCTGTTCCATATAGTCGGAGTCTTCCATCACCGTTTTATAAACATCCTCCGAATCAAACAGATACGGCATACTGAAAATCTCATAGACATCCGCAAACGTCTCTAAATTGGCAGTTCCCGCCACAACGAAATCAATTGCTCCCGTCTGTGTCAGTTCAATCGCTTTCTGAGCGGAACCGAGGATTTCATTAGGAAATATCTGTACCTCGTACTTATCCCCCAGACGTTCTTCCACATATTCCTTAAATGCCAGAAGCCCCAAATGTTCCGGATGAGTTTCCGACTGGGCATGGGAAATACGGATAATCCGTTTTCCGTCAGTGAGGGAACCACAAGCGGTCAGCGAAACCGCCATGGCCGCGGCCAGCAATACAGCGGCTGCTCTTTTCATCATTTTTTTCAACGCTCTCCATTCCTTTCATACATTACATAGACTCACATACTATTTATCCCCGTTCCAGGGTATGTATATACTTCCAAACGGCCGGAATACTTCCCGGCAGCAAAAACAGCCTGTAAGATCCGGTTTCTGCGCAGAACAAAAAATCCCCATGGCTGTTTTTGTGTTACGATATCGTTAAGATCTTGGCGCCTTCTTAACAGTAACATCATTATAAAGCCATGGAGATGAAATGTGTACAGTAAAATATTGACATTCAGGAGGGTAATATTACCCACTTTTCCAGCATCAGGAATTTCGTGTTATTTTGCCGGCGGCAGGCCATCCCGGTATTCCGACGGCAGCTGACCTGTAATCCGTTTGAAAATTTTGGAGAAATATTTGGAATCGCTGTAACCCACGCTTCTGCTCACGTCCTTAATATTAGCCCGCGGGTCCTCCAGCAGTTTTTTTGCCTCTTTCACCCTCAAGCGGGTGAGATATGCGGTAAAATTCTGATCGAAGCACTGCTTAAACAGACGGCAGAAATATACCTCTGAATAGTTCATGGCCCGCGCTGCATCCTGCATGGAAATATCACGGCTGTAATTCTCCCTGACATAGGCGCGAATGGCTGCGGCAACTCTGGAATATCCGTTCTCCGCCGCCTCTTCAGGGTCAGTATCCCTTTCCCGGCCGGTTCCGGCGCCACGCTCTCCCGCCTGGCCAGGCGCTCCTTCTGTCCCGTTTTCACTTCTGCCGCCGTCCCCGCTTCTGCTGCCGCTTTGCCCTGCCGCCTGAAAGGCTCTCCTTCCCCTGCACAGGTCCACCTGACGCATGGCTTCCTCCATTACCGGAATCAGCTCCTCATCGTCACAGGGCTTTAAGAGATATTCCAGCGCATGGAGGGAAACCGCACGTTTTGCATAGGAAAAATCGTCGTATGCTGTTAAAAATATGATAACGCAGTCCGGATGGCTTTTTCTGATCCATTCCGCCGCCTCCACACCGTTCATCCCAGGCATTCCGATGTCCATAATTACGATGGGCGTGTCGTTTTTATCCACCGACAGAATCGCCTGCATGCCGTTTTCCGCCTGGAAGACCTCGCAGCTCTCTCCAAAGTACTTTTTAAGTTTCCGGCTGAAGGACAGCCTCTCAATCTCTTCATCATCTGCAATTAAGACCCGGTACATGATTCGCTCCCCGCTTTCCCCTCTGTTTTCTGGTCTGTATCTCTGTATGTTCCATATTCCCTCATCAGAATATCTCCGAAGCGGTAAAGGCCATGCGGACAACGGTTCCCCGCCCCTCTCTGCTGTCGATCACCAGCTCCCCGTCGGGATACATGGTCTTAAGCCGCCTGCTGATATTGCTGACTCCGATTCCCAGTTTCTGGCTCTCACCACGCTTCAGTTCTTCCCTGATTTCCTCAAGCCGCTCCGGCGCAATCCCGGCTCCCGTGTCGGACACGGAAATAAAAATCCGATGTTCTTTTATCCATGACCGGATATGGAGCCGTCCGCCTTCCGGCTTTACTGCGAGCCCGTGGACAATGGCGTTCTCCACCAGCGGCTGTAAGGCAAATACCGGAATCATGACATCCATAGTATCCTGGCTGCATTCCGAGGTATACCGGATCCGGCTGCCGAACCGCATCTTCTGAAGGTAGATATAATCCTCCACCACCTTCTTCTCCCGCTCAAAAGGCATCACCGAGGCCGTAGATTTCAGGTTATAGCGGAACAGTCTGCTCATGGCCTGTATCATCTTCTCCGTTGTCTCCGCCTCCTCCATCTCTGCGGCTCCTGCGATGGTATTTAACGTATTAAACAGGAAATGGGGATTGATCTGATTCTTCAGCATCTGAAGCCGCACTGCCTCCAGCTGCTTCTCTGCCTCGTGCTTCTCCTTCAGCGCCTCAATGTAACCCTGTGTGGAAAGCTTCATCCTGCAGAATGCTCGGACGAGATCCGCAATCTCATCCTCCCCTTCCGGCAAAACGGAAGGGCCGCTGTAGTCATTTTCCGCAATCCGCCTGGAATCCTCAGCCAGCGCCTGCACCGGTTTGACAATGTATCTTCCGACCGACCGGTTCAGCCAAACGACCGTGGCCAGTGCCAGCGCTCCCCAGAGAATCGTCAGTGCCGGAATCAGGAGAAACAGCGGAATCTGCTTTTCATATCTGCGGACTCCCGCAGCCACATTCATCTCCTGAAGGCTCCCGGCATAGCTTTTGATATAATTCTGTATCTGGTAGATCTCATACAGCTTATGAACGAATTCAGGATCATCCTCATCCATCGAAAGCAGTACCGCCTTCCTCTTCTCGTACGTATCATAGCTGTTTCTCACGGACCACGTCTTTGCGAAACGTTCCGGCCCTGTCTCATCGTAATCATACGGCAGAGCTTCCAGAGCCTTTCGCGCCGCATTGCATGCTGCTTCGTACGCGGCCCTGTTCTCCTCCGAGCGGTTCCGGATCATCGTCTTAAAGGTCCGGCTCTCTGTTTCCATCGCCGCATGAAAGGAAGCGCTTCGGGAGTTGTCCTCCAGAATCTGCCGGAACCCGTTCATACCAAATCCGGCGGTCACAAGGTTCATCAGAATCGAACAGGACACAGCAAAGGCGGCAAGTACGGTAATGGTACCTGCCTTTTTGCGCAGAGGCAGCGAAATCCATGTCCTGCGTATCCGGTCTCTGAATGATCCGTTTTTCTTCCCCTTGTCCATATTGCTGTCCTTTCTCTGCGGCAGGCAGACGCTGCTGTTCACAGCCTTCAGCAAACAAACGGCTTTACCGTCTGCAATACCGGTAAATCGAAAAAAGGATTTCATAAAAGGTCTTCACCTTTCACAAAATCCTCATCCGGAGCTTTCGCCCATTCATGCGGGAGATGGGACTTGAACCCACACGAGCATACACCCACAAGATCCTTAGTCTTGCCTGTCTGCCAATTCCAGCACTCCCGCACAGCTAGATTATAATACCAATAAATGGAGAAAATGTCAATATGTTTTATCATTTTTATTTTAATTTTTAGCCGCCGCAGGACGCTCCTGTCCGAACAGCTTTTTGACATCGGAGGAACATCGTCCCCGCATCATAGAAAAAGCCCTGCAGACAAATTATCTGCAGGGGCTCCTGATGCAGAAGAAGGGACTTGAACCCTCACGGTATTGCTACCACACGGACCTGAACCGTGCGCGTCTGCCAATTCCGCCACTTCTGCATGTCTCTGCAATCTCTCGCAGCAACAGTAATTATTATATTATAAAAGGGGCGTCCTGTCAATCACATTTTTACAAATTTTAGAAAATATTTTTTTGTGTATATTTTTGAAAAAATATTGACAATTCTCTATAAAAATGGTATCATAATCTTCGTTGTGCGGGAGTGCTGGAATTGGCAGACAGGCAAGACTAAGGATCTTGTGGGTGTATGCTCGTGTGGGTTCAAGTCCCATCTCCCGCATTATTTTTTTTGAAAGGCCATCGCGGCGGTGACTGATGTAAACCGTCCGATGGCCTTTTTCTGTTAAAACTTCCGGCCCTCTCAGCCCTTCTCTTTTATCAGGTACCGAAACGGCGACGCAGGCAGCTTTTGGGAATTACATAAATTCCCCTCCGGTTGATTGGACCATGCGTACAGCAGGACATCCGGTCTCCGCCCGCCAGACTCCGGCAGCGCCGCTCTCACCCGGTTGCCTTCCAGCGCGGCTTCCGCCGGTATTCTGCGGCAGATCACGCCGGAGCATTCCGGACTCTCCCCGCAAAACCCGTATTCAAAGCCGCACAGCATCTCTCCGTCAACAGTCTCCAGACCATCGTCTGCATGTTCAAAATGCAGCACAATCCCACTCTCCTCTGTCTCACCAAATGAAAACACCGGGCTCAGCCACGTCCCGCATTCCCCGTACGCCAGTTGAAACGCCGCCATGGCCAGCCGCTCTCCAACCGGTTTTTTACTCACCGGATGCAGATCATTCACTTCCCCGCAGTCTGTTGTGACGACCATGGCCGTATCGGGAATCGCGGTCAGGCCGCGCTGCATTTCCCGGAATTCCACCCAGTGTCCGGCATCGTACAGATCATAGCACGGCAGCTGCACAAAGAGCACCGGTAGACGGGAATTTTTCCATTTTTCCCTCCAGTCCGCCGTAAGCCACGAAAAATATCCCGGATAGGCTCCGGGCTCATCTGCATTCATTTCACCCTGATACCAGCAGATTCCCCTGACCGGGAAATCATGGAGCGGAGCGGTCATCGCCTGATACATCCCCAGGGGCATACGTTCGAAAAACGTCTGTTCCTCCAGGGGCTCCATCACCGCGCCCCGGCGGTATTCCCATCCGCCTGATATATCACTTCCCCTCCCATCCTCCCAGATAATCCGGTGTTTCTTCCCACGGGTGAAACCGCCCTGTCCGTGCACCGCCGCTACCCGCAGCACAAGTAAATTATCTCCCGCATTCAGACCCGGAAGCTCATACTCTCTCGGCGGATACCGGTAGGAGACGGATCCGGACATAATACCATTTACATAGAAAACATCGGCATCCGTAACCGTTCCCAGAGAGATGCGCACCGGTTTCCCCGCCCGGCTGTGCGGGATATTCACATGCTTCCGAAGCCAGACGGTTCCGGCGCCGCTCAGCTCGTCGTTTCCCTCCCAGCTGTCGGTAAGATTCGTTTTCTTCCACAAAGCATTTCCGGAACCTTCATCACCTCCGGCGGCCCAGTTTTCCAAAATACCCGGGTCCTTTTTATCGAGAAGCCTCCACCACGCGGCAATCCTTTCTTCATCCGCTCTCTGTACCCGCTTCACAAGGCCGGGGGCTCTTAACGCCTCCGCCTTCTCCAGTTCATCCGGGAACTCCCGGAGCGCCTCACGGCTCATCCATGCCTGAACCGGCGTCCCTCCCACAGCGGTCAGAACGAGACCGACAGGAACGTTGTACCGTTCATACAGCTTTTTTGCAAAGAAAAAGCCGACGGCGGAAAATACCGGAGTATATTCCGCTGCGGCCGTCTTCCACTCTCCGCCGGACAATTCGGCCTGGGCGGAGTCAAAATTCCAGCAGATCGGGACTGCAAACTGACGGATCAGAGGCGATGCCCCCTCGCGGTATTCCTCCGGGTACCGGTATTTTACCCGCTCCATTGGAAGCTGCATATTGGACTGGCCAGCCAGAAGCCAGACATCTCCGATAAAGATATCCGTAAATTCCAGAGCCTCGCCGCCGGACTTCACCCGCAGCTCATACGGCCCTCCGGCCGGAAGCGGCGGAAATACCAGGCGCCAGGTTCCGCCGTCTCCAGCCACCCCCCGGCGTTCCAGCCGCTTCTTTGCCGGTCCCTTAAGCTCTGCAAAAATCTCACACCCTGAGCGGCCTCTGCCGCGCACCACGATTTCTTCGTCTCTCTGGAGCACCGCGTGATTTGAAAGAAAAGGCGTCACAGAGAGCTGCATCTCACCTTCCATACACATCATCCTTTCACGCCGGTCGAAGTCACGCCCTCCACAAAATATTTCTGCGCGGAGAAGAACAGGATCAGAGCCGGAAGCAGAGCCAGGAATGACATGGCAAGGATCTGATTCCATTCCACGATACCGCTGCTCTGGTCGATGGACATTTTAAGAGCCAGCGCCACCGGATACTTTTCCAGGCTGGTCACATAAATGAGCGGCCCCAGGAAGTCATTAAAGCTCCATACAAACTGAAAGATCGTACAGCTGATCAGCGCCGGTTTCAGCGACGGCAGAAGAACCTTCATCAGTATCTGGAAGGAATTACAGCCGTCAATGGTGGCGGCCTCATCGAGATACGTGGGAATCGACCGCATAAACTGGATCAGCATGAACACGAAAAATGGTTCATTGGCAAAGATTGTCGGGGCAATCAACGGCACATACGTATTCAAAAGCCCCATCTGCTTCCACAAAATATAGAGCGGAATTCTCGTCACAACGGCCGGCAGAAACATGGTCGCCATCAGAAGGGAAAAGCAGATCTTTTTAAATGGAAATTCAAATCTTGCAAATCCATACGCCACAAGCGTACTGGAGACGAGACAGAAAACGATTTTCGGAATTACAAACTTGAAGGTATTTAAGAAAAATGTGGTGAAGGTATACTTCGTCCTCGTCTTCCAGCCTTCTATGTAGGGGGTAAAATCGATCCGTTTCGGAATAAAACTGATCGAAGTAAAAATCTCATTGTTGCTCTTAAAGGTGGCGCCCACCAGCCATATAATCGGATAGATCATGACCAGCGCCACGACAATCAGAACGATATAGCGGACTGCGGCACTGACCATTAAGCGCCTGCGCCTCCGGATTTCCACTTCGCTGTATCCACGCGTATTCTCCATCTTCTAATTACCTCCGTCCGAATAATAGACCCACTTGTCCTGTGTTGCAAAGAGAATCAGGGTCACAGCCACGATGATGAGGAACAGAATCCAGCTGGCCGCACTGGCGTATCCCATGTTGAAATACTTAAACGCGTTGTCATAAATATACATGGAAGTCAGATAGGTGGCATTCAGAGGACCCTTTCCCGTAACGAGGTACGGTCCGTTAAACTCCTGGAACGCATTGACCAGCTGCATGACCAGATTGAAGAAAATAGTTGGTGTGATTAACGGCATGGTAATATGAATAAACGAGTGCAGCTTCGTGGAGCCATCTACGCTGGCCGCTTCGTAGAGGTCCTGTGGAACATCCTTTAACGCTGCCAGAAAGATCAGCATGGCTGAACCGAACTGCCAGACCTTTAAGATGATGATAACGCTCATGGCGCCGCCCGGCGACGAGAGCCATGCCACCGGCTGGATTCCCACAACGCCGATGATACGGTTGATCAGTCCATCCTGCTGGAACAAAAATCTCCACAGCACCGCAACTGCCACATTTCCACCCAGCAGGGACGGAATATAGTAGGCCGTCCGGAAAAAATTGATGCCCTTCAGCTTAAAATTCAGAATATATGCAATAAACAGGGCAAACGCCAGCTGCAGCGGCACCGTAATGACGGTGTATTTCAGCGTCGCTGTGAGCGTGCCCAAAAAATCTTCATCCTTGAATAACTTCGTATAGTTGGCCAGTCCGATAAAATTAGGATCCCTAACCAGATTATAATCCGTAAAACTGATAATTAATGCATTGATAAACGGATATAATGTGAGAAAGACCATACCGATCAGCCATGGAAGGATATATACGAGTCCCATTTTACTCTTCTTCAACGAATTTCCTCCTTCTTTCTAACGGTTCCGGCAAAAGAGCGGTACTCTTCTGCCGGATAAGCCAGTCACATGGAATTTCTTACTTTCCGTAATCCTGTTTCAGTTTTGCAACCTGTTCGCTGGTAGCGTCGAAGATGGCCTGTGCGGCTTCCTCCGCCGTACTCTTTCCAAACTCAAATTTCTCGTAATTGCTTTCATAGGAATTGGTAAATACTGCGTTTTCAAAAATCGGGGAATTGTTAATGACCTTTGCTTCGTCGGTGAAATCGTACGCCTGCTTTACGGCCCCTTCAATCTGTCCGTCTGCCTCTAAGGAAGCCTTTGCCGCCCTGGAAGCCACCATACCGCGTGTCGATCCCATCAGCTTCGTCCCTTCCGGGTCATTTAAGATGTACTGTAAAAATTCAGCCGCCTCTTTCGGATTCTTTGTGTCCTTTGAGATTGCGAAGAGCAGTGACGGTTTTGCCATGGTTCCCTCGAATGCCGCGCCTTCGATGACAGGAAGCGGAGCCACTACCAGCTCATCGCCCTTGTCTTCCAGGGTCTTCGCGTTGGAGGCGATTCCGCCGGTCCATTCCAGGACTCCCACGTATCCGCCGTTAATGTACTTTGCATTCTGTGCAATCGATACCGGCTCATTGCCGACATTCTCAATGTAGTCTTTTCTGGAACAGAATACATGGGCATCCGCCAGATCTTTATACCAGAGAAGTGCTTCCTTATAGTCATCAACCGTGTAATTCATGCTTAAATCTTCCGCAAATTCTCCTTTTCCGGTCTTCTGCTGCAGATAGTAAACCGCAGCAAAGCGGAAGGTCGGGCTGACGATCATGTAAGTATTCGGATCCTGCTGTGTAAAGATTTTGGCAGCCTCCTTATACTCCTCAAACGTCTTTGGCAGTTCTGTAATACCGGCTCTGTCAAAGGCGGATTTGTTGACGTATAAGCCCAGCGTGTTCTGACCGTACGGAACCGCCTGCATCTTGCCTCCGGTCTTGCCGAATTCTAAGAATCCCTCGTCATACTGACTGAAGTCGAAGATATCCTTTACCTGGTCGAGATCGTAAAATCCCTCCCCATTGGGGCTGTACTGGATGACCCACGGATAGTTTACGGTCATGACATCCGCCGCGGTTCCCCCTGCATAACGGGTTGCGAAGGTCTCCTCCAGATTACCGAAGCCGGAGGGTTCACCGGTCACCTCAATCACTCCCGCATGAGCCGCGTTAAAGGCGTCGATGGCGTTCTGTGTCGCCTGATGGCGGTCGTCATTGCCCCACCAGGAAAAGCTTAATTTCGCTGTCTCTCCGGAAGCCTTTGCCGCTTCCGTCGGCTCTCCTTCGGCTTTCTTCTCTGTCTCCACAGCACCCGTGTTCTCTGTTTTCGCGGTGTTTCCCCCGCCGCATGCGGTTACTGCCATGCCTGCTGCCAGAATCGCTGCACATACCATAGCTGCTTTACTCCATTTTTTCATAACGATACCTCTTTCCTTTTGTTTTATTGATATATTCTTCTTCCCTTCTCATCGGGTATCCCCGATTTACGGTAAAAATACGTGTTCACCTGGTCACGCCAGTTCACGGCATTTTCATACTGCCATGCGAGGCGTTCCTTCACATTGAAGTAGCTCTCCTCATCCAGGGAGTCCTTTAAGCTGTCCCATAGCGCCTGATACTCAAGGACCTTCTCCACCCCCCGGAAATGGGTGTCATAGATATGCTGAATCACTGTTTTTCCCGACTGCAGCACATGGGTGTAGGGCACGTGGTGGAAAAAGAGCAGAAGCTCATCGGGACACGTCGAAAGGTCTTCATATTCCGCAAATCGCGGGTCGGAGTACTGTCTTGTATACGCGGTTCCCGTCTTCACGGTTCTGTCTCTTCCCACGCCGTCCCGGTCGGCATAGTGGTACGTTCCCCATCTGTCATACTCATATCCATCCACATCGACGCCGTAATGAATCTTTGGCCTGCACATAAACCCGACTGCCAGCGGACAGGTGTAATCTTCATAGACCTCTCTGGAGGTACACAGAAGCGCCGTCACCCGTTCTTCCTCTTCTGCCGTCAGACAGAAGCTCTGGCGAACCCATTCCCCGGCAATCTCCTCCGGTGATAAACCGTTATCCCACGAGAGTCTGCCGAAGCCGTAGAGATTGGCCTGCGCCAGCTTATTTCCCGTCCAGTTGGAATCCATGCCCACATTGCCTACGCCCGCAATCCCCGATCTGCTTCTGATCTGCGAATGGTTTCGCACCGCATCGTTCACGGTGAGCCCATCCCCATACTTCGTATCAAAATCCAGCGTCTCCTTCCACATCGGTACCAGGTAGCAGACATCCTTCTGATGTCCGGTGTATTCCTGCGTTATCTGAAATTCCAGGATCTGGTTTGTCTTTTCCAACGCCCCGAAGAGCGGTGATACCGGTTCCCGGATCTGGAAGTCAATCGGTCCGTTTTTAATCTGAAGAATCACATTGTCCTCAAAGTGTCCGTCCAGCTTTTTGAAAATATCGTAGGCAGCCCTGGCCCGGTCCGCCTTCCGGTTCCACCAGTCCTGGGCACAGTCGTATACGAAACAGCGCCAGATAATCAGCCCGCCGTATGGCCGGACCGCCCGGGCCAGCATGTTGGCGCCCTCATCGTGATCTCTCCCGTAGGTAAACGGGCCGGGCTCCCCTTCCGAATCCGCCTTCACCACGAAACCGGCAAAATCAGGAATTTCTTCGTAGATATGTCTCACCGTCTCTTCCCACCAGGCTGCGACCTCCGGATTAAGCGGGTCGGCATTCGTTAATCCGCCCACCGTCATGGGCGCCGCATAGTTTATGGAGAGGAATGTTTTAATCCCGTATGCAGCCAGAACATCCGCGATCTTTCTGATCTCTGCAGGCGCATCTCCCTGTACAAAAAATGTTTCCAGCTTATGTACATTGACATTGTTAATCGAAACTGCGTTGATCCCTGCCGAGGCCAGCAGCCTGGCATACTGGCGGATCAGTTCCATATCGCCCCGAAATGTGTTGTTGTCGAAAAATATGGATTCTCCCGCGTATCCACGCTCGATGGAGCCGTCAAAATTATCCCAGTGGTTGATCATGCGGATACTCTGGTCCGGTACTGATTCATATGGGAATTCTCCGGCGCGGTCCGTAATCAAAAGCCGGTACAGCCCGTACATGCCGTAGAGGGCGCCCGAAGCGGCCGCGCTCGCCACCACATAACCGTTTTCCGTCTCTTCGATCCGGTATCCCTCCTGTCCCAGCTTCTCGTCAGCCGTTCTCGAAAAGACGATGGCGGCCTCCGGCCGTTCGCAGCGCCGTACTTCCCCGAACAGCAGCGGCATCTCTCTCTCAATCGTCTCCGCAATCGCCGTATTTTCCATATCTTCCATATAATAAGTAAAAATCTTTCTGTTTTGCACTTGTTTTGCCAGCCAGCAGAAGTCTCTCAGTTCGTGCATGTTTTTTCGTCCTCCACAGCGCCTTCACTCGACTGCGCCTCTTTCTTTTCATAAAAATGCTTTACATTTGCCAAAAATCCTTTTTTCGTGTAAAAGGGGGAATCGGACAATATGGGAAGTTGGGCCGCCCTCCCGGTAAATCCAGCCTGGTAAACCGCGGTGATCACCTCCAGTGCCAGACGTCCGTCCATACTGTTCTCCGGCGGCGTCTCCCCGCCTTCTAAAAAGCGCAGAACCGTATCAATCTGTCCGGCATGTTCCGTGTAGGGAAGCGGCGGCTGTTCCTCCCGGATTTTCAGAAGCCTGTCTTCGGTCTCCCGGTTCTCAGCCGGAAAGCCGGTACGGTCCGAACGGCTGCTCTTCACCTGCCACGGAGACGAAAGCCCCGCCCTCTCGCACTGA
The DNA here is from genome assembly GCF_024460495.1 of Hungatella sp. SL.1.14. NCBI lineage: Bacteria > Bacillati > Bacillota > Clostridia > Lachnospirales > Lachnospiraceae > Hungatella > Hungatella sp. SL.1.14. The sequence goes on from NZ_JANFYJ010000015.1 coordinate 50,974, forward strand.
AACACCAGCCTCTGCCCCTCCCCGTGCGTCACGAGGGAGGCCGTCACTGTGACGACCGCACCGCTGTTATAGGTGAGAACCGCCGCAGACACATCTTCCACCTCGGCGTTATCGTGGGCAGTATTACTTAACACCGCCGTAACGGTTTTGGGGCTTCCCATGATCCAGTTCAGCAGATCGATCTGATGCACCGCATGATTTAACGTGCAGCCGCCGCCTTCCTTCTCCCACGTTCCCCTCCACCATAAGTTGTAATACTCCCGGCCTCTGAACCAGAGGGACTCCACCTGCCCAAACAGAACCCGTCCCACGGCTCCGGAGGCGATCATATTCTTTAAATTCCGGTTATCCTGCAGATAGCGGTTCTGAGAGATGACACCCAGATAACAGCCCGTCTCCTTCTGCGCTCTGATCATCTCGTCACATTCCTCCAGAGAGGAGGCCATGGGCTTTTCCACCAGGACATGTTTTCCCGCCCTCATACAGGATACAGCGCTCTCCGCATGTGTAAACGGCGGCGTGCAGATGCTGACCAGATGAATATCCGGCCGTTTTACCATTTCCCTGAAGCTGCTGTAAATCTCCGTATCCTCCAAATGGTATTTTTCCTTTATGCGCTCCGCCTTCTCAGGCATGAGATCACATAATGCCACAATCCGGCACCGGCCGTGAAAGGCTGCGTATGCTTCTATATGGCGTTCTGAAATCACTCCTGTACCGATTATTGCGACACCGGTCATCGTCTCCCCTCCCTTTTGTACTTTTTACAACTGCACATTTCCGTTTTCCTATGCAAAATGTTTTTTAATATTGTTTATTTACAAATGCATTATAACAAGTTGCACAACAAAAATGAATGAAGGAATCAAAGGCCATTTGTAATTATTAAAGATTAAATTCTGTTTAAAATCTCCGTTGCGCATTTGTTTTGCCTATTCTATAATGAAACTGAACCGACAACCCCGATCCTGCGTTTCAGGAAGATAAGGAGCTTATATGAATCTGGACTTTAACAATATGATTCCTGAACTTCATTATTACATTCACAGGAAGTGCACGCCAAACTGGAAGATTGAACCCCATGTGATCCCCTTTATCGACATCACCTATGTCATCGACGGAAAAGCGGAATATAACATCGGCGGCCGCACCTACATTGTAAAAAAGGGGGATTTGATCTGCATTCCCCAGAACACCTTCCGCTCGGCCGTCAATATACCGGAAGATTTAATGGAATGCTACTCCACGAATATCTTCCTGCGCAATCAGTTCGGCCAGGAGGCATACTTACCCGTTCCCATCATCAGCCACATCGGGATCATACCGCGGCTGATCTCACGCTTCCACGAAATTCACGAGGAATGGGTGCAGAAGGATTTTGGATATATGCTGAAAATACGCGGAATCCTGTGTCTTATCCTGTATCAGATATCGAATCTGATCTTAAATGAGAATCACTTAAGCCAGGAAGACCCCCGGATCAAGAGCAGCATCCGCTATATGAGCCTGCACTATGCGGAAACGCTGACCATCGACAGGATGGCAGAACAGTTTCATCTCCATCCCGTCTATTATGGAAGCCTCTTTCGGGAGGCCATGGGGATGACATTCAAACAGTATCTCATCTCTCTCCGTTTAAATTACGCAGAAAACATGCTGAAAAGCGGTGAGTACAGCGTCAGCGAAGTAGCTCTCCAATGCGGATTTTCCGACATTTTCTACTTCAGCAAGCTGTTTAAGGAAAAGAAAGGAATCCCGCCCTCCGGCATGTTTCCGCCGGAAAGAAGGAAGAAAAAAGAAGAAATTACATCATTATCAGGAGGAAAAGTGGAATGAAAGCACTGATTATCGGAGGAAGCGGCGGCTTAAGCGGCGCGCTGGCTTCCATGGCAAAGGAATCGTATGAGGTATGGGCCCTTACAAGGGGAAAACGCCCTCTGGGAGAAGGGATCATACCGCTCCGCGCGGACCGGGACAACGAGGAGGAATTCCGCAGCGCGGTTTTGGGAGCCGGCGTCACATGGGATGTGGTTTTTGACTGCATCTGCATGAATGAACGCCACGCAGAGCAGGATTTAGAAGTGCTGTCCAAAGTAAGCGGACGGCTTGTTGTCATCTCAACCGATTCTGTCTACGATCCCGCCCGCAAGCGGACGCCGCAGACAGAGGAGGGCTTCTTCGTGGAGGAGACAGGCACGCCCGGGGAGTGCAGCTATGCAGGAAACAAGAGAAAAATGGAGGAAGTCTTTCTGCGCTGTTTTTCCGGCGAAGAACGCTGCAGTCTGAATGTCACACTGTTTCGCCCGGGTCACATCTATGGCCCCGGCTTTCTGATCGGCTGTTATCCGGAGCACAGCCGCCAGAAGGAACTGCCGGATCTCATTCTCGCCGGTCAGCCGCTCTCTCTTGTAGCCAGCGGCATCTATGTGACCCAGCCCATCTTCGTCCGTGATCTGGCGCGCGTGATGCTGGAGTGTGTGGATAAACCCGGCACATTTCAGCAGATTTTCTGTATCGGCGGGCCAGAGGCGGTGGAAAACCGCATCTACTATGAGATTCTCGGAAAGCTTCTGGGTGTGGAGACTGTTATCCGCGAGCTGCCGCTCACGGGGTACCTGGATGCCCACCCCGACTATTCCGGCCACTTATGCCACAGAATTTACGATTTATCCAAACTAAAGGCCGCAGGCGTTGAACTGCCCGCCACACCCCTTGAGGAAGGCTTAAAGCTGCATCTGGAGTCTCTTGGATATCTATAAACCGCCGGGGCGGTTCCGATTGGTATAAACAAAAGAAAGTGTCTGGAAAACCAATTTTTTTCTCGCCTTTGGAGGCGGAGCGGTCTGATATCCCAGTGTGCCGACATCTGAATACGAGTCATAGAAAATGGCCGGGATTGGCGAACACATGCATTTTGTGTACGACAATCCCGGCCATTTTCTATGGGGAGTAGGAAGCAAGGCGGACACGGGATATCAGACCGCTCCGCCCCCAAAGGCGAGAAAAAAATTGATTTTCCGGACACTCTTTTCATCTATCTCTGTTCTTCTGAGAGATACCGTTCAAACTTATTTATATGATCGCGCTTTCCGATTACCACGATCACGTCTTCCTTCCGGAAGCGGTACGTTGGCTGAATATCGATCGTCGTATCCCGTTCCCTCTCCATCGCCACGATGTTTAAGCCGAACCGGTTGCGGATTCCGGCTTCCATCACACTCCTGCCCTCCAGTACACTTGTCAGCCTGATTTCCGATACCGCAATATCGTCGTTTAGACTGATAAAATCCAGCGCATGCGGGGATACGAGGCGTCTCGCTAAGCGGATGGCAATATCCTTCTCCGGATATACCACCTCAGCGCCGATCTTCTCCAGAACACAGCCGTGTTCCGCACTGGTGGCCTTCGAGATTACGCGTGGCACTCCCATGGAGATTACAGTCAGTGTAGCCAGTATACTGGTATCAATCTTCTCTCCAATACACACAATCACCGTCTCGCAGTTCTGGATTCCGGCACTCTCAAAGGAGTCACGGTCAATCCCCTCCACGACAAAGGCCTCCGAAACGAGGTCACGGATCTGTTTCACCTTGCTCTCCGTATTGTCAACCACCATCACTTCTTTTCCGGCCTCCGAAAGGGCCGTGGCCAATGCGGTCCCGAATCTTCCCAGGCCAATAATTCCATATTCTATCGTATCATTTCGACGTTTCATCTCGTTCTCTCCTCTACCCTATTGTAATTGATTCTTCCGAATACCAGGCCGCCGCCTTCGGTTTGAAGCTCCACACGGTCGCCATGGTAAGCGGTCCCAGCCTTCCGATAAACATGGTGGTGATCAGAATCAGCTTCGCGCCCGCGTTTAAATCCGGCGTGATCCCGGTGGACAGCCCGACGGTACCGAAGGCGCTGACTGTTTCAAACAGTAATTTCATAAAATCCAGTTCCGGTTCAGCGATGCACATGAGAAAGGTCTGCACACAGACCACCGCAAGCGCCAGTATGGCAATGAGAAACGCCTGGGACACCACCTCCGTGGGAATCCGGCGTTTAAACGCACTGCAGTGTCTGTTCGTCGCGGCGCTGAACATGCTCTTCATCAGCACGAAGGTGGTCGTCGTTTTGATACCGCCTCCGGTGGAGCCCGGAGATGCTCCCAGGAACATAAGAACCGCCAGGACAAACAGCCCCGCGTTCGAGAATGCTCCGATCGGATAGGTGGAAAATCCGGCCGTTCTCGCGGAGGTGCTCTGGAAGAGGGCTCCCAGCCAGGTGATGTCCTCCGTCATTTTTAAAAGCACGGTACCGGCGGCCAGAAGCGCGATGGTCGTTGCAATTACCACTTTTGTGTGAAGGCTGAATTTCCGCCAGGAATGTTTTTCCCATATTTCCCGAATCACGAGGAATCCAAGTCCGCCGAATATGATCAGTCCGCAGGTCGTCAGATTTAAGAGTACATTGGACTGGTACGGGATCAGGTTCTTTAGTCCGCCCAAAATGTCAAAACCGGAGTTGTTAAACGCCGCCACGGAATGGAACACGCTGATCCCCAGCGCGTCAAGCGGCGGATAGTCTTTCGAAAACACCAGGAAACTTAAGAGCGCGCCTGCGCCCTCAAAGAGCAGCGTCATGAAAAGGATCGCCTCTACCAGCCTGACCACACCCTTTACAGTCGTTAAATTCATAGAATCACGGATCAGCACGCGGCCGTGGATGCCTATTTTCTTTCCGGCCAGCAGAATGACGCCGACGCCGACGCACGTAACGCCCAGGCCGCCGACCTGAATTAAGAGCGCCACTACCGTCCTTCCGAATACATTAAACGTATCCGCCGTATCCACCGCGATCAGTCCAGTCACACAGACCGCGCTGGTGGAGGTAAACAGGGCGTCTATGTAGGATACGTCCACTCCCTCATTGGCCGAAATGGGAAGCCACAGAATCAGGCTCCCCGTTAAGATTACAAAGGCAAAGCCCAGAACGACAATCCGGCCGGGGCTCAATTTACGTAAATGTTCTGTCATCATACACCTCTCTTTTTATGATATGGCTAAATTAGCACAATCATGAGCAGGATTCAATCCTTTATCAGAATACTTAACACATCTTTAACTTTGTGATCGTTTGATGATTTTTTATAATTTTTTTACAAAACCCTCTTGACATTTTATTTCCTTTGAGTATAATAGTGTCTATATTCCTCGATAGCTCAGTCGGTAGAGCACGCGGCTGTTAACCGCGCTGTCGTAGGTTCAAGTCCTACTCGGGGAGTTTTTACCAGACGGTAACAAAAAAAGATCAGATATCTTCTGCGATATCTGATCTTTTTTATTTCATAAAACCTATTATTCCTGTGCCTCCACAGCCTTCTCAATATCCATATTTTCCGGCAGAATCAGATTTAAGAGAATTGCAAGCACAAATACGACGGCTACGCAGTTTTCTGCAAATACGTCCTGAATAATGGACGGGAAAATCTGAAAGATTTCAGGGAGCAGGGTAAAGCCGATTCCGACGCTTAAGGAAAGGGAACCGATAATCGTATTTCTCTGGCTGAAACCGGCACGGGCCAGCATCTGCACACCGCTGATGATGATGGAACCGAACATCATGATCGTACAGCCCCCCAGCACCGCATCCGGCAGAGAGGCGAAAAAGGCGCCGATCGGCGGGAAAAGTCCGGAGAGAATCATACAGAAAGCCCCTGTCATAATGGTAAAGCGGTTGACGACCTTCGTCATGGCGATCAGTCCCACGTTCTGGCTGAAGGAAGTAACCGGAAGACATCCGAACAGGGAGGATATGCTGCTGGCAAATCCGTCACAGGCCAGAGAGCCTGAAATCTCTTTCTCCGTGATATCACGATCGAGACCGGATGCCACCATTGCAGTAGTATCTCCGATAGTCTCAGTTGCCGATACGAGAAAGATCACAACCACAGACAGGATTGCGCCCGCATGAAACTCCGGCATAAACGGTAAAATACGGGGAAGTGATAAGATCCCGCCGTCGAGCAGTCCCGACAGATCCACTACGCCCAGGAATATCGAGAGTACATAGCCGACAACCAGTCCAAACAGAACAGACAGCTGCTTCCAGAAGGATTTTGCAAATACGTTAAACAGAATACAGCTCAAAAGCGTTACGGTACCGATCAGAAGATTCGTTGCCGAGCCAAACGAATCGGAATATCCGCCGCCGAACGACCTCGCTCCCACCGTCAGAAGGGAAAAACCGATGGAGGTTACGACGCACGCCGATACGATCGGGGAAATCAGCTTCCTCCAGTACTTTGCGAAGAGGCCCAGAGTTCCTTCCACCAGGCCGCCGATCAGAATTGCACCCAGGATTGCCGGATAGCCGTATTTCGCTCCTACGGAACTTAATATTGTTACGAATGTAAAACTGACCCCCATCACGATTGGAAGCTTTGCACCGATGCGCCAGACCGGATACAACTGAATCAGCGTGGCAACTCCCGCAATGAACATTGCGTTCTGAATCAGAGCCGCCGTCTGGCTCGTCTCTAAGCCAGCCGCCGCAGTCACGATGACTATCGGCGTTAAGTTTGCCACAAACATCGCCAGCACATGCTGTAAGCCGAAGGGAATCGCTTTTCCCAGAGGAACGCGCCCGTCCAGCCTGTAAATGTTGTTAATGCTGATTTCTGCATTGCTTTTCATGATATTCTCCTTTATCATTCTCTTTATTTCAATGTTTTTGCCGTCTTCCGCCAAACTGTCCGCGTTCTGCTCCCTCCCGCAGGTCAGAGAACCCCCGTCTGCAGTTTCCTTCATCTACGGCGCATTTTCAGTCGTCGTTCACCCCCTTATTACCATAAGAATCGGAATCTGCCGTATTGCGTGTCATTCCGGACCGCCAGGCCCGCCTTTTTTGACGGACCGCATCATCGTGCGGCTGATCAAAAAAGACTTCCCGGCTGCCGGAGACAGGCAGCATAAAAGCTGCTCCTGTAGCCCTGACATTTAGGAAGTCGGATAGAAACGTCCAGGCCATTATCCCGGACATATACAAGATGCATACGGTTATTTCTATTCATTTTTCACAAAAACATTGATTTGATAAGATTAATTATAAGCAGTTTTCTTATTAAAGTCAATATATTTTTTAGGTGCTCTTAAATTATTTTAGATATCATGCATAATAAAACAATTTTTTCTTTCCTTCATTTTTTAGAGATTTCATTGTGGATTCTGAGCATTCCCCTGACGATTCTGAATGGTATTCGTTTTTCAGTCCGCATCTCCTGTATATTCCAGGATATCCCCGGGCTGACAGTTCAGTTCTCTGCAAATGGCATCTAACGTCGAGAAACGGATTGCCTTTACCTTCCCCGTTTTTAAATTGGAAAGATTCACGGTGGATATTCCAACCTTTTTAGAAAGATCGTTTAAGGAAATCTTTCTGTCTGCCATAACACGGTCCAATCGCAAAATAATAGCCATCTTCCGCCCTCCTACAGGATCTCATCCATTTCCTTCTGCATGGAAAACCCTTCCATAATGATATTCCCTAAAATAACGAACAGTAATCCGGGAATAAAGATGGCCGCATCAATCAGTACAAAACTCCCCCGAGACAGGAATTCATAACCGGAAGACTGATACCCCTCCAGTCTCGGTATCACGAACGATGCAGTCAGCAGCAGAATGCCAATCATGCGAATGCTCCACGTCAGCGTCCTGGAAAATGGCTGTTCGTCTGCAGCGATCTTAACTAAGGAAACGAAAACCAGAATCATCACGGCGGTCAAAACCATATTCCATACAAAATCGGCCAGGCCCATTTGCAGCCAGATCCTGTTTTTGATTCCCCAGGCGCTCATCATCAGTCCCAGAAGCGACAGAACGCCGGTCAAAAACAAAGCCGCAGTAAACACTATACGAATTTTCTTTAAAAAAACTTTTTTCTCCCGTACGGTGGTATCCAGATTAAAATCGTTCTCTTTCATTTTGTCTCCTCCTCTGTGAGATTGACTGCTTTTTCTTTTACTATACCACCTGTTCTTTTGTTTATCAAGTATTTTTAATGATTATCATTAAATTTTATATGTTTTTCGTTGTGCATTTTAAAAAGCAAGTACTTTCTTCTCTCCCTTTCTCCTCTCATTTCAGGACCATTTCTGTTAATGCCGCCAAAGTTTTTTACGTAAAATCATCAAATTAGGGGCACTCCTTAAAAAAACAGCAATATACTAATTATAAAGTGATAATAAGGAAGTTCTTATGACTCAATTTGAAACGCTCCCACTTTCTGCCGCACAGGCAGACGACGAACCTGTTGATCCGGGATTTTTGGTGCCGGACTACAACACAGTGATTCCTCCGTTCGACGAGGATATAGATCCGGATTTTTCAGTTATGCCTCCCATCTACCCGGACCGCCCCTATCCTCCTGACCGTCCCTTCCCGGACCGCCCCATTTATCCGCCTTTCATTCCGACGCCAATGCCATGCCTGTTCTGTAATAACAATCAATGGGCACGCGGAAGCATCCGGTTTCTGAATGCTGCAACCGGATATAATGCATTCACGATCTACATTGACAACCGGCCGGTTTACTCCAATCTTGAGTTCCCGGAGCTTACCAGATACCAGCAGATCACGCAGGGATATCACAGATTCTCGATCGTTGCCAACGGCTATACTTATCTCCAGAAATCCCTTTACGTCGGAGACGGCATGGCAACCATCGCAATCATCAATTCAGACACCGGTCTGGACCTGACATCCATCGCCGACACTACATGTCCTACGCCCAATGCAAATGCATGCTTCAGAGTATGCAATCTGGCTTATTACAGCGGCCCCGTAAATGCTGTCATTGGCAATGTCTACTTTAACTCCGTTAACTTTAAACAGGCAGCCAGCTTCAGCTCCATGATGAGCGGAACCTATACGGTTAACGTGGCCCGTTCTGCACGGCCGCAGGTGCCTCTCGTCACCACCACAATCACCATGCGGCCCGGAAGGATCTACACGCTCTATGTGTTAAACTGGAATACTTCCCCGGATACCATCCAGACCCTGCTGGTAGAGGACCGGAGATACTGATCCCACAGATCGTCAAAATGCAAAAATCCCCTGTAAACACAATGTTTACAGGGGATTTATTTATCATTAAGCTACTTTGGATTTAGCCAGTTCTGCTAATTTAGCGAAGCCTTCTGCATCATTAACAGCCATGTCAGCCAGGACTTTTCTGTTTAAATCAACACCAGCCAGCTTTAATCCATGCATAAATACGCTGTAGGATAAGCCATTGATTCTTGCTGCCGCATTGATACGTGCAATCCATAACTGTCTGAACTGTCTCTTTCTTTCTTTTCTTCCCGCGTAGGAGCTTGTTAATGCTCTCATTACGGACTGCTTTGCTACTCTATACTGTTTGGAACGAGCGCCTCTGTAGCCTTTAGCCATCTTTAACACTCTGTTATGTCTCTTCTTAGCGTTCATACCGCCTTTAATTCTTGCCATCGGTTTTTCCTCCTTCTTAACTTAAGATCCTATAAATATGGTAAAATCTTCTTCATTACTTTTGCGTTGGTTGCATCTGTAACGATATCTTTTCTAAGATTTCTTTTTCTCTTTGTAGACTTCTTAGTTAAGATGTGAGATTTGTAAGCTTTGTTTCTTACAAGCTTTCCTGTACCGGTCTTTTTGAAACGCTTTGCAGCTGCTCTGCTTGTTTTTAATTTAGGCATTGTATTTTCCTCCTTGATAATGTTCTATTAACGTTTTGGTGTTAAAAACATAACCATGCTTCTTCCTTCCACTTTGGACGGCTTGTCAATCACCGCTATATCGGCTAATTCCTTTGCGAAATCTTCAAGAATATATCTTGACTTTGACATATGCGCCATCTCACGACCTCTGAAACGTAAGGTTACCTTAACTTTATCTCCTTTTTCGAGGAACTTCCTTGCGGCGCCCATCTTTGTGTTTAAGTCATTTGTGTCAATGTTGGGAGATAAACGAACTTCCTTTACTTCGATTACCTTCTGTTTCTTCTTAGCTTCTTTTTCTTTTCTTGCCAGTTCGTATCTGTACTTACCGTAATCGATAATCTTACAAACCGGTGGCTTTGCGGTCGGAGCAATCTTTACAAGGTCCAGCTCTGCTTCTTTCGCCATCTGTAAGGCATCTCTCGCAGGCATAACCCCTAACTGTTCTCCATCTTCACCAATCAACCGAACTTCCTTATCTCTGATTTGTTCGTTAATCATTAAATCGCTAATTGTCGTGCACCTCCTATAGTGTGTTTGGTCGGAATTCACATTACTGCCCGTCAGGGCACAAAAAAAGTAGATAGACAAACGCTACCCACCATCAAAGTCTCTACACAGAATACCTATGTAAATAAGGCTATGAACCAGGGTCACTTACTCGTGCCGTGGTGAGGCGGATACCTACTTTCCTGACTGTTGTTTCCACAACTTGTTATAGTCTACAATAAACGGAGAGAAATGTCAAGGATTTTGCAGATTTATTTTTAATAATTTCAGACTGTTTTCACATCCGTCCTCCGCCATATCCCCTTCTGCCTTTGAATCTTACGGAATTTGCAAGGAATAAGTAAAGAACCAAAAGTAAGATTGTGGTATTGTAAACATATAAAATGATGATACCATAGATGCAGTATAAAAAACAGGAGGAACTCACCTTGAATAAGAAAATAATTCTGTTTTCCGCCCTTCTGCTCACTGCCGCCCTCAGCGCCTGTTCCAGCCGGCAGGCCAGTCCGGTACCGGCTGATGATCCGGCAGCGACCGTGGAAGGCGTGACCGAGGAACCCATGGCAGAGGAACCCATGGCAGCAAGCCAAAATACCGGAACGGAAATCCCTTCCGACGTCTCCGAGTGCACCGGCAGATTTTTAAAATCCACGGGCGGGGACGGCATCCTCGTGATTGACGATTACGGCCCTGTCTGCTTTTCGTACGCTTCCGATGACAGAAGTGTCTTAAATACCCTGGAGGACGGCGATGCCGTATCGATGAAAACAGGGCTGATTATGGAGACATGGCCCGGACAGACCACGGTATATGGGTGCGAACTGCTCAGAAAAGGGAGCCGCGCTTCCATTGATCCCCATACTCTTGCTTCCTTAATGGAGATGGGGCAGATCGAAAAAGCTCCGCTTTCTCCCATGTTTTATGCCAGAGATACCCTGTTTATCAGTACGGACAGAGCCGCACACCCCACCTGCGGAACCGAGGACGGCAGTTTTTCTTCCATCATTGACCCTTTAATCGTCCCCTCGGAGAACGGTCAGGCCAACTTCGGAGGAAAGGGTGACGGATACATCTCTCTCTGGGACGGCGCCATGGCGGTCCGGACCGGGGATTCTTACACCCTGTTTCTGTCAGACGGTACCGTGGAATATGAGGGACATTTTTTTCAGGAATCAGACTTAAGTGAGGATACCCTTGAATGGCTGGAATTCTACAACGGCCTCCCGGAAGAAGATCGGTTGTCTATTTCCTACGTTCCTCATGAGCTTCTGCCCAAAGGCGATCCAGGTACAGCAAAGGAGACGGATTCCCCTGTTTCATGAGGAAACCGTCTCTTTCTTCATTTCTTATACCGGTTTTATACCAGCTCGTTGTATTTCCCGCGTTTCACATAATGGGTATGCAGAAGCTTATGGGCCAGATGACCTCCCGGCTCTCCCAGGAAATCCTCATAAAGCTTCATCAGATCCGGATTCTCGTGAGACTTGCGCAGAGGTTTGTGCTCATCCTCGCTGTAGAGAGCCGCCGCACGCTTCCTGCGGAAATCCTCGTCCTTCGGGCGCGGCTGGCCGCCGCCTGCGATACAGCCTCCCGGGCATCCCATGACTTCAATGAAATGGTACGGCGAAGTACCGTCCGCCACCTCTCTCATCAGCATGGAGGCTCCTTCCAGTCCGCTGGTGACCGCTATCTTCAATTCCACACCCTCCAGATGCTTATACTCCGGAAGCGTATCTTCTATGACGAAGCTCGCAGTCTTAATCTGTTCCAGCCCCACAATTGGCGTCACATGGAGCCCCTCAAAAGGCAGTTCCCTTCCCGTTACCAGCTCGTATACGGTCCGCAGTGCAGCCTCCATAACACCTCCGGTTACGCCGAAGATATCGGCAGCTCCCGTGGAGAGTCCCAGCGGTGCGTCAAAGCTTCCTTCCGGCAGATTTACGAAATCGATTCCTGCCGACTTGATCATCCGCGCCAGCTCCCTGGTGGTAATAACCGCATCCACGTCGCGGTTTCCGTCTACCTCCATCTCCTCCCGCTGGATTTCATACTTTTTCGCCGTACACGGCATTACAGAGACAACGTATAAATCCTTCGGATCCATGGAAAGGCGGTCCGCATAGAACGATTTTACCACCGCTCCCATCATGGTATGCGGACTCTTACAGGTGGATAAGTGGTTAAGCTCCTCCGGGAACTGATGCTCAATATGCTTGATCCAGCCCGGGGAACAGCTGGTGATCATCGGGAGAACCGCATCTCCTCCTGTGAGCACGGCCTGAAGCCGCTGAAGAAGCTCTGTTCCTTCCTCAATGATGGTTAAATCCGCTGAGAACAGAGTGTCAAACACATCGTCAAAGCCCAGTTCATGGAGAGCGGAAGCCATTTTCCCGGTTACGGGTGTTCCGCAGGGAAGTCCGAATTCTTCGCCAAGAGCCGCCCGGACAGCGGGTGCCACTGAGACAGCCACGCGTTTGCCCGGATCAGCCAGAGCCTTCCACACCCGGCTCAGTCCATCGGTCTCCTGCAGCGCTCCGGTGGGACAGACTACCGTACACTGGCCGCACATCGCACAGGCCGTGGAATTAAGCGGAAGCCCCATGGCCGGACTGATCACCGTATCAAAGCCGCGGTTCTGCGCCTGTATGGCTCCCACATGCTGAATCTCGTTGCACACGGTCACACAGCGGCGGCAGAGTATGCATTTGCTGGTATCCCTGGTGATGGAAGGGGAAATATCCACGCTACACTGCGAACGTTCTCCCTCCAGCCTGCTCTCCGTGACCCCCAGTTCATAACCCAGCTCCTGAAGTTCGCAGTTCTGGTTTCTGCCGCAGCTTAAGCAGTCCTTCGGATGGTCGGAAAGCAGCAGTTCGTACAGGACCTTCCTGGCCGCGCGCACCTTTGGAGAGTTCGTATGCACCACCATGCCTTCGCGCGCCTTAACGATACAGGAAGCCTGGAGATTTTTCATTCCCTCTACCTCCACAACGCAGATCCGGCAGGAACCGTAGGTATGAACGCCTTTTAAGTGACAGAGGCTCGGGATTTTGATGCCGGCTCCGGCGGCTGCCTCCATGATCGTCGCTCCCTCTTCTATTTCTATTGCTTTTCCGTTGATTGTCAGCTTTATCATCTCTCTTACCTCCTGTCACAGTGCAGGCACCGGAAGGCCTCACCGATTGCGTCTAATTTGTGGAAGCCGCACGCCACTTCCTTAAAGTTGTCGATCCTCTCATCTACAGGAAGCGTTCTGACCGGGAATCTCATATGCGGCTCGGTCACCTCCATATCCGGAATCACCGGAATCTCCATCCACTCACCCATATTCAGTTCTCCGCTGCCGCCTAAGTACTTGTCGATATTGACGGCTGCCTTCTTTCCGTCGGCGATGGCATTGACGGCTACGTTGGCTCCCCACGGGCTCGTATCGCCGCCTGCAAACACGCCTTCCTCCGAAGTACGGCTGGTAAACTGATGAACGTCGATCCTGCCCTTTCCGTCGAAATCAAGCTGGGTTGTCTGATGGAATTTGTGATCTACATCCTGGTTGATCGCCGTTATGATGCCGTCACACTCCAGTACAAACTCAGAGCCCTCGATATGCGCACTTCTGCGCCGTCCATCTGAGCCGTAGTCCGTAAGCTGCCGTTTTACCAGTTCGATGCCGCAGACTGCGCCGCCTCGTTCCATAATTCTCACCGGAGAAGCCAGGGTGATGATACGGATTCCCTCTTCTCTCGCTTCCTGAATCTCCTCGGCTCCCGCCGGCATCTCCCTCTCTGTTCTGCGGTAAACCACCGTCACTTCCTTCGAGCCAAGACGAACCGCCGTGCGCGCCACGTCCATGGCCGTGCTTCCGCCGCCTATGACGACAAGGCGTTCCGGAACCGTGAAATTCTGCTTTAAACCGATCCGTTTTAAGAAAATCAGGCCGTTTTCCACTCCCGGTAAATCCTCTCCCGGTATGCCCAGTGTTCTCGACTGCTGTGTCCCGATCGCCACATAGACGGCGTCGCTCTGGCTTTTCAGCGCTTCGAAGGAAATCGTCTCTCCCACTCTCACATTGCAGTGGATGCTGACGCCGCTCTGTTCGATGGCCTTCACCTCTTTTGCCAGCACATCCTTGGGAAGGCGGTACTCCGGAATTCCCCAGTAGAGGACTCCGCCGGCGACATTTTCCGCCTCATAGACATGAACCTCATGACCTAAATTAGCCAGATAGTAAGCGCAGGTTAAACCGGAGGGGCCGCCGCCTACGACAGAAATCCGCTTTCCTGTGGACGGCTTTGCCTCCACCTTCGGAATCTCATACCCATCCTGAAGCACGTAGTCCCCGATGAAACGCTTGAGCGAGCAGATGGAAACGGCTTCATCTACCTGAGCCCGGCGGCAGCGGTCCTCGCACGGATGCGTACAGATACGGCCGCAGACAGACGGGAACGGGTTATCCTGACGGATCAGCCTGTACGCGTCCTCAAACCGTCCGGCGGAGAGAAGGCTGATATAGCCCGGTACAAATACATTGGCCGGACAGGCGTTGCGGCACGGCGAAGTCTGCAGTTCGGAGCAGACTCCTGCACGGCAGTGTTTCTCATAAATATGTTCTTCGTACTCATTTCTAAAATACCGGAGTGTGGAAAGCACCGGATTGGGAGCTGTCTGGCCCAGGCCGCACATGGCTGTCTGCCTGATCGTCTCAGCCAGCTCCTCCAAAAGCTCTAAGTCACCTTCTTCTCCCCTGCCCTCCGTAATCCGTTCCAGAATCTCCAGCATGCGCTTCGTACCGTTCCTGCAGGGCAGGCACTTGCCGCAGGACTCATCGCGGATAAAGTCCATAAAATATCTGGCGGTATCGACCATACATGTGTTTTCACTCATGACCACCAGACCGCCGGATCCCATGATGGCCCCCAGCTTTGCCAGGGATTCATAATCCACCGCCGTGTTTAAGTGTTCCCCGGTGAGACAGCCGCCGGAAGGACCGCCGGACTGGATCGCCTTAAACTTCCGGCCTCCGGTGATGCCTCCGCCGATTTTATAGATAATGTCTCCCAGACGTATTCCCATAGGAACCTCAATGATTCCCGCGTTGATAATGTCCCCTGCAAGGGCAAACACCTTGGTGCCCGCACTTTTTTCCGTGCCGAACTGACGGTACCACGCGGCTCCGTTCAGGATAATCGGCGCTGCGTTTGCCAGAGTCTCCACGTTGTTGATAATGGTCGGCTTATCGAATAAGCCCCGTTCAAACGGAAACGGCGGCTTCTGTCTCGGCTCCCCGCGTTTTCCCTCGATGGAGGCCAGAAGAGAAGTCTCCTCACCACAGACAAACGCGCCCGCGCCAATCCGAATCTCCAGATCGAACTGAAATCCGCTTCCCAGAATATCGGTTCCCAGCAGTCCTCTCTCTCGCGCCTGCCCGATCGCGTCGGAAAGGCGTTCAACCGCGATGGGATATTCCGCCCTGACGTAGACATATCCTTTGTCCGCACCGATGGCGTAGGCGCCCAGCATCATGCCCTCGATGATGCTGTGGGGATCGCCCTCCAGAATACTGCGGTCCATGAACGCGCCGGGATCCCCCTCATCGGCGTTGCAGACCATGTATTTCTGTCCGTCCTCCGACACGGCTTTCATGCCTGATTCCCATTTGATTCCCGTGGGGAATCCTGCGCCGCCCCGGCCGCGAAGTCCGGAGGCTTTCACGATCTCAACCACCTCTTCCCTGCTTAAGTGATCCAGTGCCTTTGCGGCGGCTGCGTAACCGTCTCTCGCTATATAAGCTTCTATAGAGGCAAATTCCATGCGTCCGCAGTTGCGCAGTGCGATGCGGACCTGCTCCTTGAAGAAAGGAATGTCGTCCAGCTTCGGAATGTAACGCTCCTCCTCGGTGTCGTAGAACGTATATTCTTCACAGACTTCCCCGTGTACCAGATGGCGTTCCACGAGATCCGCTACCTTCTGCGGATTCATGGCCGTGTAGAAAATCCCATCCGGTTCCACCAGAAGAACGGGCCCCGCGGCACAGGTTCCCATACAGCCGGTCACCAGAATCTCTACCTCCGACTCCAGCTGATGGTCTGCGAGAGACTTCTTAAGCGCCTCCTGAACCTCTCCGCAGTGAGAGGAGATGCAGCCCGCTCCGCCGCAGACCAGAACCTGACGTTTGAAGGATTTTCTTTTTTCTATGTAATCCTGTTTTATTTCTGCAAGCATGGCAGAATTTTTGATTTTTCTTTCCATCCCATTATTCCTCCCCATTATGAGCACTCAGCATTCTCATCATAATATCTCGCAAGAATCTGCTCCAGTTTATCCGGATTCACCTGTTTATAAACCTGGCCGTCAATAGACATCGCCGGCGCCAGACCGCAGGCCCCGATACACCGCGCCACTTCCAGTGTGAACTTCCGATCCTCTGTCGTATCGCCGATCTTCACGTTTAAAAGTTCCTGAAGCCGCTCCGATATCTTCTTTCCTCCCCGCACGTAGCATGCCGTTCCGAGACAGACACGGATGGTGTGTTCTCCTCTCGGCTGAGTGGAGAAGAAGGAATAAAAGGTCACCACCCCCGATACCTCGGACAGCGGAAGATCCAGCGCATCCGCAACCGTTTTTTGTACCTCCAGCGGCAGATATCCATAGATTCCCTGTGCCATATGAAGCACCGATATCAGCGATCCTTCCTTTCCCCTGTACTCCGAAGCCAGTTCCCCAATCCGTCCAAGCAGAGTTTCAGGACTGCTGTCACACCCTTCGCAGCAGCAATGTTCCGTGTTTTCTTTCATCATGATTCCTACCTCCTCATTATATTGTGAAAAATTATACAAAGTTAAAAAGAGAGCAGCCTGATCAGCTGCTCTCTCTCTTACACCCTGTATAATTGAAACACCAAAATCTCTTACGCTCAAAACAGTATCCCGGCATTGTCATTCCTCACTATTCCAAATTCTAAAAAAATTTTAGGTAATCTAACTTTTTTATAGTTTCATACTACCATGTGGTGACAACTCCTGTCAAGCCATTGTTTTTTTTCTAACACAATCCGCGGAGTTACAGTTACTGCTCCGAACTTTTACAGGCTGATTTAATTGAATTTCATCGAAAAATATATTACAATCATTTTATCCGTCCCAGCGCTTACGGCAGGCAGAAAAATAGCCGGAGGCGCACGGAACTATATGAAAGGTGGAATCTCAGCCATGTGGTTTCTATTCGCTCTCCTCTCATCGGTTTTCGCCGCCCTGACGTCCATACTCGCCAAAGTAGGGATTGAAGGCGTCAACTCCAACCTGGCTACCGCGGTCAGAACCGTCGTGGTAGTGATTATGGCCTGGGCCGTCGTGTTCATAACCAACACGCAGAGCGGTCTCCCTGATATCGGCAGGAAAAGCTGGATTTTCCTGATCCTTTCCGGTCTTGCCACCGGCGCCTCCTGGATCTGCTACTACAAGGCGCTCCAGATGGGAGAGGCTTCCAGGGTGGTACCGGTAGACAAGTTCAGTATCGTGCTCACCGTCATTCTGGCCTTTCTCTTCCTGCATGAGCAGATCACCATCAAAAAACTGGTGGGAATCCTGCTCATTACGGCCGGAACCTTTTTTATGATTCTGTAGCAGGCACGAAAGGGTGCCGCAAAATCATCAAAACAGATGATTGGGCGGCACCCTCTTTTCTGTTTTTTTGACGCAGAAAAGGAGCTGCTGCTCCAGCAGATTATTTATCTGCTTTTGCAACAGCCCCATCGTTCTATTGCGCTTCTTCTATCTTTCCCTGAAGGATGCGCATTCTGTATGACTGGCCTCTCTCGCACCGTCTCCTGCGATTCCGATATGATCCGCCGAACAGTGGCGGCCTTCGTTGTACACACAGTTCACTGCTTCACAGTCTACCTCCAGCCTGTTTTCCGGTGTTTTGAACAGGTTATGGTAAGCGCCGTCCTTATTCTCGTCAAAGCTGCCGCAGCACGTATCACACGTATCTTTTGCCTGCTCGCCTTCTACGATAATTGCAGCCTTACAGCAGCAGTTTTCCGCATTGTGAAGGCAGTTTGTCACGTTACAGTCTAATCTCGTCATGGAATATCCCTCCTTGAGAATTCTAAAATTCTATCGCTTCTGCAGGAGTTATTATGCACAGACGGGACAGGAACTATTCGACATTAATTGTCTTAATTTCCTTTGTACGGATTTCGCGGCTGATGGCGTCGATGAAATCGGAAAGGGACTTCTGTCCTTCGTCTCCGTTAAAACGGCTGCGGACAGACACAAGGCCGTCCTCCTCTTCCTTCTGTCCGACTACCAGCATGTACGGAAGCTTCGCCAGACGCGCCTCCCTGATCTTGTATCCAATCTTCTCCGCGCGCTCATCCACAGTTGCCAGAATGCCGTTTGACTTAAGCTCGCTCTCCACCTTTTCCGCATAATCATGATACTTTTCGGAAATCGGAAGCACTCTCACCTGTTCCGGGCACAGCCATGTCGGGAACGCGCCCTCATACTTCTCAATCAGCCATGCCAGGGTTCTCTCATAGCACCCCATAGAGGTACGATGGATAATATACGGACGTTTCTTTGTGCCATCCTTATCCACGAAGCTCATGTCGAACCGCTCAGCCAGGAACATATCCAGCTGAATGGTGATCATGGTGTCTTCCTTGCCGTAGACATTTTTCGCCTGAATATCCAGCTTCGGACCATAGAAAGCAGCTTCGCCCACTTCTTCCGTATATTCGATTCCGATATCGTCGAGGATCTTTCTCATGGCAGCCTCAACCTCATCCCACATCTCGGCATTTCCCAGATAATGGTCGGCTTTCTCCGGATCCCATTTGGACATGCGGTAGGTCACGTCTTCTTCCAGTCCCAGCGTCGTCAGGCAGTATTTCGCCAGATCCACACAGCCCTTGAACTCCTCCTCCAGCTGATCCGGTCTCACCACAAGATGGCCCTCTGAAATGGTAAACTGGCGCACACGGGTCAGGCCGTGCATCTCGCCTGAATCCTCGTTGCGGAAAAGAGTGGAGGTCTCGCCGTATCTGCACGGCAGATCACGGTAAGACTTGGGGCTCTGTTTGTATACATAATACTGGAATGGACAGGTCATGGGACGCAGTGCGAACACCTCATCGTCCTTCTCCTCGTCGCCCAGCACAAACATTCCTTCTTTGTAGTGATCCCAGTGATCGGAAATCACATATAAATCCTTTTTCGCCATCAGAGGAGTCTTTGTCCTCATATAGCCGCGTTTCTCCTCCTCATCCTCGATCCATCTCTGAAGCGTCTGGATGATCTTTGCCCCCTTCGGCATCAGTAACGGAAGTCCCTGGCCGATAACATCCACGGTAGCGAACAGCTCCAGTTCACGTCCCAGTTTATTATGGTCGCGGTTCTTGATATTGGCTAAATACTCCAGGTACTCGTTCAGTTCTTCCTTCTTTGCAAATGAGGTTCCATAGACACGGGTCAGCATGGCGTTCTTCTCACTGCCCCTCCAGTATGCTCCTGACGAAGAGGTCAGCTTAAAGGCCTTGATCGGCTTCGTACTCATTAAATGAGGTCCGGCACACAAATCCGTAAAGTCGCCCTGGCGGTAGAAGGAAATCTCCGCATCTTCCGGTAAGTCCCGGATCAGCTCCACTTTATACGGTTCTCCCTTTTCCTCCATAAATTTGACGGCTTCCGCGCGGGGAAGCGTAAAACGTTCCAGCTTCTCACCCGCTTTGATGATCTTTTTCATCTCAGCCTCAATCTTGTCTAAATCCTCCCTCGAAAAGGACGGTGTCTCAAAATCATAGTAAAAACCGTTCTCGATGGACGGCCCAATAGCCAGCTTAGCCTCCGGATAGAGATGCTTCACCGCCTGTGCCAGCACATGGCTTGTCGTATGACGGTAAGCCGCCAGACCGGCCGGATCATGAACTGTCAGAATATTCAGACAGCAGTCACGATCCACCATGGTTCTCAAATCCACAACCCTGCCGTCTACTTCACCTGCACAGGCATTTCTCGCAAGGCCTTCGCTGATATCCGCCGCAATATCATATACGGACACCGCCTGATCATATTCTTTTACTGAACCGTCTTTTAATGTTATTTTCATCTCACGTTCTCCTTTTCTATCAGTTTCCCCATTCTCAGAGGCAACATACTTTTCAGTCTCCCAAATACTTATTCTGCTTTCCTTTGATTCAGAATCCTTTGACACTGCAAAAATACCATCTTTCATCTTAAACCGACTTACGCTGTTTGTAAAGGAATTTTAACCATTTTTTGCCGTTTTCGGCAGCAGTTCAGCCCTTGCTTCCGGCAGCCGCGTCCGTTTTTCATTCAGGAAAGCCCTTCACCGCGTCCCAGCGTAAAGTACAGGATCACCGCAATGACCAGAGGGGCGAGAAATCTAATGATAAAGCTCCAGCTTCTCCTCATCACCATCGGATATCTTCCCTCCGATTCGATTTCCTCCACCGCATGCTTCGTTCCCCATACCCAGCCAACAAACAGACAGAAAGCAAGCGCGCCCAGAGGAATCATCAGGTTATCCGTAAATTTTTCCATCACTGCATTCATCGGCAGCATGGTAAGCCCCTGCGAGAAGTCGAACCAGGGAAGCCTGATGCCTCTCGCATCAGACTGCGACAGAGAGTATCCGGCGCTCAAAACCGTCATCGGAACCGACAAGACTATGGTAGACTTCAGACGGCTGAAATGAAACTCTTCGCTGATAAACGCCACACAGCTCTCCAGAATACTGATGGCACTGGTCAGGGCCGCAAAGAACAGGAGGATGAAGAATACCAGTCCGAACAGCCTGCCGCCCGGAAAACCGGCGAATACTTCCGGCAGCGCCATAAAGGCAAATCCGCCTCCCATGCCCAGGCCTTCCGCTCCCAGCGTGGCAAACACGACCGGGATAATCGCAAAGGCCGCCAGGATGGCCACCATGGTATCCAGCGCGCAGATGCTGACCGCACTCTTCACCAGATGGTCGTCCTTCGGAACGTAGGAACCGTACGTCACCATAATCCCCATGCCCACAGAAAGGGAAAAGAATGCCTGTCCCAATGCTCCCACCAGTGTATTGCCGTTCAATGTTTCCGGCCGGATCGTCAGCATAAATGAGAGCCCTTCTTTTGCGCCAGGAAGAGTGACCGACCGGATTACGCAGGCCAGAAGGAGCAGAAACAGCGCAGGCATCAGAACCTTGCTGACCCGCTCAATTCCGGATGATACCCCTTTAACCACCACATAGATACACAGGAGAAGAAAGGCGGCTCCCCAGAGCAGCGGTTCCGCCGGCTTCGCTATAAATTCCGTAAAATACGTCTGATACGGATTCAGCCCGGTCCCAAAATGCGCACCGCTCACATAGACCCAGATATACTTCAACACCCAGCCGCCCACAATGCTGTAGTAAGACATAATTACAAAGAGCGTCAGAACGCCGATTCCCCCCACAAACGAAAACCGCTTATCCAACTGCCGGAACGCTCCGATCACATTTTTCTGCGTCTTCCTTCCAATTGATAATTCGGCCAGCATTACCGGAAACCCAATCAGAGCGACGATAATCATGTAGCAGAGAATAAACGCGCCTCCGCCGTAAGCCCCCACCTTTCCCGGAAACTTCCATATATTACCCAGGCCGACGGCAGAGCCTGCCGCCGCCAGTATGAATCCCACATTGCTTGCCCACTGGCTTCTTTTCTGATGCATTATTTTCTGTACTCCTCTTATTTCTTAGTTTTAACTTTTAAAGCAAAAGAATCAGTGCCGCCGTAATCGCAGCAATACTAATGATGATGGATAGGGAATTAACCGCGCTCGCCATCTCGACATCTCCATTTAAAGCCCCTGTAAATGCCGGAGCGATGGAAGCCACCGGTCCCAGGGACACAATTGCCAGAGTCTGGCGCACTTCCAGTCCGAAGGGTGCAAGGAAGTAAAAGCCCACAGCCATCAGTACCGCGATACCGTAACGCATCACAAGAATCTGTACGATCTGTGCGATTTTCTCCCGGTCCATGTGGACTTCGAATCCGATTCCGAGCATCAGAAGCGCCAGAAATGCATTGGCGCCGCCTGCTGTATCCGCAAAGCTGATCATTACCGCCGGAAGCTGCAGTTTTAATATGCTGAGAATTGTCATGACGATATATGCGTCAAATGGAATCGATGAAAAAAGCTTCTTCGTCATTCCTGAGAAAGACGGCTTTTCATCCTCTCCCACCACCATTCCCGCCAGCGTAAACGTCATCCCCGTACACATGATGGAGTTTCCCGCATCAAACAGACTGGTGGCAGCAAATCCCACGGGACTTAAAAAGCTCTGTACAAACGGCATGGTGAAGTTGCCGATATTGTAGCCCGACATATTGAGCATGGCAAAGGCCCGCGTCTCCTTCGACTTTCTTATGTTAATTCCATATCCGGCAGCGATCGTCACAAAATTACAGAGAAGCCCGATTACACACATGGCAAGCAGTGAATAATCCATGGTTATCTTGCTGAAATTCGATACAATAGCCGCAGGCAGTGTTATTTTAATCACGATATTGGAAATCAGGTAAAAATCCTTTGCATGAAAAAATCCAACCCGCTTCAAAATATAGCCCATGGCAATGATCGCAACAAACGCAAATGCTTTTGTCAGTACTGCTGTCATATCCCGTCCCCTCCCGGCCATTTCCCCGGCCGTCTTTTGCCTTTTAAAATTTGCACACAATTTCTATCCTAACCTGTTATGAACATTTTGTAAAGAGAAAATTACCGATTCTGTTTTAATTTCATTCATGGCAGCAATCGCCGCCTGTATCGCTGTAAGTTACCTATGATGTGCCACGTTTCCCATCCGGCTTCTCTCCTCATGCTAAAAGGAGCCGCCCACTGAATATCCAGTGAGGCAAGCCCCATTTTGACCCAATTTGTTTCATCTGCATTCTTTTGCGGCCTTACACTCCCGATGCCACTCCTTGACCCTGCAAATATCTTCTCCGCAGATCGAGGCCGCATCCTCCACAGTGAATCCTTTTTTAATCAGGTTAGCCGCCACCTCTTTTGCCTTTTCCAGTATTCCTTCCGTTCTGCCTTCCATATGTCCTTCTCTGCGGCTTATCTCCTTTTCACTGGCGATATGCCTCTGCTCATCATATTCCGTCAACAGCACCTCGAACACCTCCGCTCTGTGTACAGACAAAAACTCCGCCAGTATTCCATCACGGATGCAGGAATCCATCACGTTCATAGCCGCCTCTTCCAGAGCCGTCCCATCTTCCGTTTCATCCCGGATCCGTGCCACGAACTCCGCATACTCTCTGAGAGTCGTACACTGCCTCATCAGTTCTTCATTATGGCCGCGATTGATGTTTAACATAACCGCCTTAAACTCCATACACGGTTCCACCTCTGAGTGGACGCGGGAAAATGCATCTGAAAGCTTCAGTTCGATGTAATCCGGCTCCTCCCTCAATCCATTATAAAACACATAAAATTGGGGGACTGGAAGCGTAATCCTGCTGCTTCCATAGAGGTTCAGCCCGTTCTGATCAATGTATTTCCTGTACTCTTCCACGATATAAAAGGTACCCCGTACCGGCATGTTTGGATTCCAGGTCGACTGATGCTCCCAGAGATTAAGAACGTCATCAATCAAAAATGCAAGATCGTTCTTCATTTTCATATAAATGACATCATCCAGCGTGTTAATCTCAAGATCGTCGGGATTGGTGTACTCCGAATGACTCACGGCATTATAAAGGGAAAGCAGCTCCTCTTTCCGGTTGAATACCATTCGAAATAATCTGTCTTTGTATTTCTTATTCACTTTTACCATGTTTCCTACCTCCATTATACTGAAACCAGTTGTATTTTTCAACAGATTTTTGACCATTACCGCCGCGGCTTTTTAAAAACCGGTACTCTGATAAAGCCTGCTTACAATAATGGCAGACAGATCACTCCCTCTCTTTTTTCAATTATCAATTCTTTGAGAATCCTTTGGCAGAACTGCCCTGATGCCGGATCATGGCATTAGATTTCCAGATATCAATGGAAATTAGTAAAGCAAGTATAGCATATAAAAAAACAAAAGGCAATAAACAAATCCCGCCTCCGCTGGTGAACCTTCCTGACGTGTGTAACAGTTCCCGGGCTGTGAGGTTCCGGACTGGTTAGAAACAGCACTCCTGACACAGTACAGGCGCAGCACATCACGTGCCGCGCCTGTTCTTTATCCCTTTATTCAATCACATGAATCCATCCCTCAGGAGCCTCAATCCGTCCCATCTGGATTCCGGTCAGCGTGTCGTACAGCTTCTTCGTCACTTCGCCCATCTCGCTCATGCCGCTCGGCATGCAGATCGCTTTCCCGTGATCCACAATGCATCCCACAGGGGAGATAACCGCCGCGGTACCACACAATCCACATTCTGCGAAGTCCTTCACCTCTTCCAAAAGTACTTCCCGCTCTTCCACTTCCAGCCCCAGATACTCCTTGGCAACCACCATCAGGGAACGGCGTGTAATCGACGGCAGGATGCTTTCAGACTTCGGAATAACCACCTTCTTATCTTTTGTCACAAATAGGAAGTTGGCTCCGCCAGTCTCCTCCACCTTCGTCCTGGTCGCCGGGTCCAAATACATATTCTCGTCAAATCCGGCGCGGTGGGCTTCCATAATTGCGTGCAGGCTCATGGCGTAGTTTAAACCGGCCTTGATATGGCCTGTACCATGAGGCGCCGCGCGGTCGAAGTCGCTGACACAGATGGTAAGCGGCTTCACCCCACCCTTAAAGTACGGTCCTACCGGTGTAGTGAAAATCCGGAACTGGTACTCATCCGCCGGTTTCACTCCGATTACCGGATTGCTTCCAAACATATACGGTCTGACGTAGAGAGTCGCCCCGCTGCCGAACGGAGGCACATACGCTGCGTTGGCAGCCACCGTCTTCGTAACGGCGTCAACGAAACGCTCCTTCGGGAACACCGGCATCTCAAGCCTTCTGGCAGAATTCTCCATACGCTCTGCATTTAAGTCCGGGCGGAAGGTCACGATACGTCCATCCTCGGTGGTGTAAGCCTTTAACCCTTCAAAAATGGTCTGTGCATACTGCAGAACACCCGCGCATTCATTTAACACAATATTCGGGTCCCCGGTCAGAGTTCCCTCATCCCAGGCTCCGCCCTTAAAATTGGATACATACCTTTTATCCGTCTGTACGTATCCAAAGCCTAAATTTCCCCAGTCGATGTTCTTCTTTTCCATACGTATCTTCCTCTTTCCCTAGATGATGTGTTTCTTAATTTTTTTCATTATTATACTTTTCCATATAAAAGTCAAGACATTTTCCTCATGAGCCAAAGATCGAATAAAAGCCATAACCTTTAGTTATATAACGAGGCAATTCCATTCTGACAGTTTTCATCGGATTCACGGTCTGACAGATGATCAGGCTGCCTGTCATCGTCAAAAGCATCCCAGCGTCCGAAACACTCATCCCAATCTTTTCTCTCATAAAATCAAACATCTGTCTCGTCGCGGCCCTCCATGCACCTTCCACGTCCTCCGCCGACGCGATGGTAACCAGACGGTCCTCCGTCTCAATCATGGGGTAAGGCACACAGTATTGATTCCGCACTACGTCAACGTGTACCGTGGCCCGGCCTTCGATCTCCAGACCGCAGTCCTCCACTTCTCCGTCTCCCATGATGGCGTGAAAGTCTCCCATCGATAAAAGGCCTCCTTCCACAAAGACAGGAAGATACAGCACAGCGCCTTTTTTGATCTGGGTGCAGTCCATATTACCGCCATGATCCATGGGAGTTATGGTGGAAACGCCTTCCGCCGCAGGGGCCACTCCGATCACGCCGATCATCGGTTCTACCGGTATCTCCACTTTGCCGTCGTAGTATGCCTTTCCGTCTTTGACAGGAACACGTTTCAGTATCTTTTCCGGAAATTCCGTTCTCTCACTTCCGCTGCCCGGCCCCAGCATCACAATGCCGACAGGCCCCAGTTCGATGTCCAGAATCTCAATTCTGAGCATGTCCCCCGGCATCGCTCCCTCAATGTACAGAGGCCCGGTCGCCGGATTCCCCGGTTTTCTCACCACATTTTCAAACGTGGCCTCCTCCGGCAGAAACTGGTTGGTAAAACAGTCATACGTCTCAAATACCACAGTCTCTCCCGATCTGACGGAAGCACAGGCTGCATTGTCCTTCGAGAGCACATTCGTTATAAAATCTTTCGTTATCACTTTCATTTCGATTCTCCTGATCCTGTTTAGTTTCGCAGCTGAATTTTTCACGTTTTGGATTTTTCACGTTTCTTTCCGCTAAGTTCCGGCCATACTGTAATCAGCATCGTGATAAAGCAGGCTGCACCGCCGATGAAGTTGGACACCGGTTCCGCCATAAGGACGCCGTCCGTTCCCAGTCCAAACATCAGAGGAAGGAGCAGCATCAGCGGGATTACAATGATTACTTTCCTGAATATCGAGAAAAATACCGCATTCTTCGCTTTTCCCAGAGCCACAAACACAGATTGGCCGGCAAACTGAAGCGACATCATAAAAAAGCCGAAGTAGTAGATCCGCATGGCCGGAATTCCCTCCCTGACCAGATCTGCATCCTGATTGAAGATACGGATAAAAAATTCCGGAAAGCCATGGACAAACAGCCACATAACCGTCGTGTAGGCAATGGAGACCACTGAAATAAAAACAATGGCCCGTTTCACCCGTTTATACTCCCCTGCCCCGTAATTGAACCCCATCACCGGCTGTGCGCTGTTGGTCAGACCGTTGACCGGCATGGAGATGATTTCCCGGATAGAGTTGATCACGGTCATGATTCCCACATACAGATCACCGCCGTAGTGCTGCAGCGACGCATTGTACATAATCTGCACCGAGCTGTTGGTAATCGCCATGGTAAACCCCGACATGCCAAGGGCCACGATATCTTTTACACGCTGCTTCTTCAGCCGGAACGCCGAGGTTCTCAGTCTTAAGATCGCCTTGCTGCCCGTTAAAAACTTTACGATCCAGACGGCCGAAAGCAGCTGGGAAAGAATCGTGGCAAGCGCCGCTCCCTGCACTCCCATGTGTAAGGTGAAGATAAAGATGGGATCCAGAATAATATTGGCAATCGCGCCGAGCAGCACGGTCATCATACCGATCGTACCGAAGCCCTGCGAATTGATGAAGCTGTTCATCCCCAGACCGATCATCACGAAAATACTGCCAAGAAGATAGATGCTTATGTACTGATCCGCATACGGATACGTGTTGTCACTGGCCCCGAACAGATAGAGCATGGGCTTTTTGAGAGCCAGTCCCACCACGGTCAGGCCGATTCCAAACAGAACCATCAAAACAAAGGAATTACCCATGATCAATTCCGCTTCCTTCTTATTCCCGCGCCCGCGTTCGATGGAGCACAACGGTGCCCCACCCATGCCAAAGAGATTGGCGAACGCGATGACCATGGAAATAATGGGCAGACAGAGCCCGAGTCCGGTTAACGCCAGCGTGGCATTTTCCGGAATCCGTCCGATATAGATCCTGTCAATAATATTATAAAGTACATTGATTAACTGGGCCAGCGTCATGGGAACTGCCAGCTTCATAATATTCGCTACGATACTGCCTTTTGAAAAATCATTTGCCGTGTCTGACATTGTGTTTCAATCCTTTTACCTGTAACATTTCTATCTATCATATCACTAACCGCCGCATTTGCAAAGCGCTTTATCGCCTGCTGCAAAAGGCCGCACGGTCACTGTCCTCTCAGGACATTCATCTGCCATCCGATGCCGTAGCGGTCCGTCACCATACCATAGCAGCTGCTCCAGGCCGTCTCGGAAAGCTCCATCTCGACCTTTCCGCCTTCCTTCAAATGTCCGAAAATCCTCCTGGCCGTCTCCTCATCCTCAGGCGCCACCGCGATCGTAATATGGTTTCCCTGCTCATACGGCATACCCGGAAACGTGTCGGAAAACATCAGCTTCCGTCCTTCCACAACGATCTCCGCATGCATAATCAGTTTCTTCGCCTCCTCCGGCATCGGCCACGCAGGGTTCTCCCCGCTCTCACCGAACGTCAGAACCTTCGGCTGCTCCGCCCCGAACGCCTTCGCATAAAATTCCACCGCCTCCCGGCAGCTTCCGTTAAAACGGATATAGGGTGTAAATTCCATCCTGTGTTCCTCCTTGGATTCTAAGATGGAATTATTATAACCAGATATCCATTTCTTTATCATTTTTCCAGCTTTGCCTCCGGCGAATGGGCCACGCTTCGAAAAAATGCCTCTGCCCACTCATCCTCTCTGTGCTCACAGGAAGCCGTAATCAGTGCAATCTGGTAACCGCCGGCCACCTCACCGACATACTGGCTGTACGCCTCCTCTGTCTCCGGTTCCACCGTCCCGGCGAATGCAAACCGGTACTTTAGACAGCCGTTCTCACCATCCACCGGCTCGCCATCCGCCCCGCTAAAGATCCGTTCCGTGATCTACGGACTCTCCTCCCTGCTTTTTAACGCCGTAATCCGAACCGCATGCCAGCCCTCTTCCAGATCGTCGTACCACGAATGAGAATTGCCGTCCTCATCGTATTCATAGAGATAGGATCCCGGAATGACAAAGGTCATACTGCCGATCTTCTCCCGCACGTTCCCCCGTCTGTAACCGATGGGATAATCCGCTTCATACATCGGCACGTCCGCCACAGACTCCGGCTCCCTTTCATTTAACCGGCAGAGCGTTATGTATTCCTCCGCAGGAAACGGAAGGCTCCTGTCCAGGAGAAGGGAGCGTTCCAGATCATCGATGATCCGGTCGTTGATCCGCCTGTCCCGGCCGCTCCTGCTGCCCGGCATAAAATAACACTCTTCCCACATCAGGCTGAGGGCCGTGTTTCTGTAATATCCGGCATCCCGGCCCGGTTCATTCCAGATAAAAAACTCCTTTGCAAAGGGCTCAATTCCCTCCTGCTCCACCCAGCCGACTATTTTCTGGATTGAGAACCGGCCGAAGGGGGTGAACACGGTTCCCGGAACCTCCTCCGGCGTATACTGGTCCAGATCCCAGCAGAGACCGAATGAAACGGCCTCCGGCCACTGTTCCTCCCGCTCCCGGCATACAGAAACCAGATTCTTCAGCCAGCCATAAAAATGCTCCTCTCTCATCCGGTCAAAATCATGGTCATCTCCATAACCGGTCTCATCGCTGAGGATTATTTCCATCTCCGTCTCTCTGGCCAGTTCCTCCACAAAACGGACCGCCGCCGCATGAAATCCCGCTCCCGCCAGGCTTGAGGTGCATTCCCCATAGACCATCTGCGTCGGAATTTCCCCGTCCAGCCCGGAACCGAACTGAAAGAACAGATCTCCCAGCCGGCAGAATCCCACGCGCATATAGTCCTCTTCCTGCCGCACCTCATACCGTTTCTCCTCTCCCAGCATCCGGATCATCTGCTTAACAAATCGTTTATCCTTCACCACTGCCTGGCATGTAAAACCTACACTCATACTTTTTTCCTTTCCCACATATCGCTCACCCGGCGCTGCAGTTTCCTGTCCCGCCTGTGCTTCTTTCATTATACTCAGGGAACCATTCATTTGTAAAGTATCCGAAACTATGATAAACTTAAGAAAAAGTACAGGGAGGGATCTGTTTGTTAAGCAATGACGCTGAAACAAGATTAAGAGAATTTAACGATACCGCGTTTCCAAAGGAACTAATCACAATCACCGACCGTGTCAGAATCGCAGTCGGCTGGGGGCACAGCAACTGTATCATCGTGGAAGGGGATACGTCCCTGATACTGATCGATACCCTGGACTCCGATGCCAGAGCCGCGCGCCTGAGGGATGAGCTGTCCCGTCTCACGGATAAACCGGTTAAAACAATCATCTATACCCATGGTCACCCGGATCACCGGGGCGGCGGCGGCGCGTTCCGGGACACGGTGGAGGAGATCATCGCCTTTGCCCCGAAAAAGGCCGTATTAAAAGGCACCGACCGGATCAATCCAATCCTGAACAAAAGAACTTTCCGCCAGTTCGGCTACGGTCTGACCGACGAAGAGCTCATTACCCAGGGACTGGGAATCCGGGAAGGCCACGCCATCGGCGACGGCGTCTATTCGTTTCTTCCGCCTGCCACGCTCTATACCGAAGATTCCGTCATACGCACCATCGATGGAGTCACCTTCGAGATGGTATCCGCGGTCGGAGAGACGGATGATCAGATCTTTCTGTGGCTTCCCGGGGAGCGGATCATGTGCTGCGGTGACAACTACTACGGATGCTGGCCCAATCTCTACGCCATACGCGGCGGACAGTACCGCGATATCGCCGCCTGGGTGGACAGTCTGGAACGCATCAGGAGTTATCCTGCCGATGCCCTGCTTCCCGGCCACATGCTGCCGGTACTGGGACGCGAACGGATCAGCGAGGTGCTCGGTAATTATCAGGAGGCCATCCGCTATGTCTTAGATGAGACGCTCTCCTGCATCAGCCAGGGACTCTCCCAGGATGAAACTGCCGCCAGGGTGGTCCTTCCGGAGCGGTACCGAAATCTGCCGTACCTTCAGGAGTATTACGGCACCGTGCAATGGTCCGTGCGCGCCATCTATCAGGGATATGTAGGATGGTTTGACGGCAACCCGTCCAATTTAAACCGCACGGCACCGGAGGAATATTCCCGCAGACTGGTAGAACTGGCAGGCGGCGAACAGGCCGTTTCCGACGCTGTCAAAAAAGCACTGACGGAATCGGAATTCCAGTGGGCCGCTGAACTCTGCGACCTTCTTCTCGGCGCCGGAGACGCGGTGTCGAAGGACGCAGGTGACAATGCCCGCCGTTTAAAGGCCGGGAGCTTAAGAGAACTCGCCCGGCTGGAAACCAGTGCTAATGGACGCCACTACTATCTCAGCTGCGCCAAAGAGCTGGATACCGAATAACAAACCCCGCGGAAATAACTTCCACAGGAACCACACAGAGGGGAGAACCGGACAGGAACGACGGATTTCATCCGTATCTTCCCTATCCGATTCTCCCCTCTGACTGAGTTTCTGATACTCTATTCTTCGATATAGCTCATATCGTTCACTGATTCCACGGTAAATGTCCTGCCGTCACAGATCAGTTTTGTAATGGAAGCATTGCCCAGTTCCCCTGCCTCTGCCTCCGGATCAATCGCAGCAACCGCGGCGGATATGGCCATCCCGTGCGAGACCACCAGCACCTGATTCTGTCCCTTCCGGGCCGCCTCATCCGCGATCTCACGGAGACCTTCCATAACCCGCTTCTGCGCGGTCTCCCATGTCTCTGCCGTTTTGCTCTCGTCGGTTTTTGCCATGGCTGACACGGCTTCATTGATCGTCATCGCGCCGCTCATCACCGCTCCCATCATGGTATCCACACTGTCATAGCCCAGTGCCTTTGCTGCCGGTGCGTATGCCTCCGCCGGCATGGCTCCTTCGTAAATGCCGTAGCACACTTCGCGTATCCTGGGATTTTTCTGCACAGCCAAATCCTGCTGTCCATTGTTCTTAAGAACCAGCTCCGCCGTCTCAATTGCCCGTCCGCTGTCACTTGTGTAAACCGCGTCAAACGTAATTCCGGCTTTTTTTAATCCAGCCCCCAGTTTTTCGGCCACCGCCGCCCCCTCTTCCGTCAGTGGGGAATCGCACCACCCCTGCATACGCCCCGTAGTATTCAGCATGGTCTTTCCGTGTCTCGTCAGATACAGGGTAACCGGCATCTGCTCCTTAGCCGTCTCCTGTGCCTGTACCTGAGCCTTTGCGCAGCCTGCCAGAATCGCAGAAATGCATAACAGCCCCGCCGCCATCATAACCATCTGTCTTTTTTGTCTCATTTTCTCTCCTCCGTTATTTTCCATATTTCTGACTGAACAGTTTTATTGTAATCATTTTTCCGGGCGTTATCTACGCATATCTTAACCAAATCATACACGTTAATTGACCCTTTTTCCCGGTCGGAGGACGCAGGCAGATACAGACAGACGGTGCAAAAACAGCCGCATCCCGCTGCAAAACGGGATACGGCCGTCAGACTCTTACTCTTTATACCCGAATTCCGGTATTTTCGTCCATCTGTCACGGAGATAGTGGGCGACCAGCTTGGGCTTTCTGTCTCTTGTAAAGATTCCTTTTTTATTTCCCTGCACCCTGAGAAGGCTCTGGCTGGTAGCAAAATCGGCGAAATTCCACACCTGCTCGCCTACGAAGTTTTCCAGGGAATCGGTGATCTCGTGGTTTACCTTATAGTACTCCACCTGATACTCCTCCGTGTACATGACCGGAGTCGTGTCGTGGAAGCCGCTTACCGTGTCGGCGCCATATTCCGTATACATGAACGGCTTTCCAAGGGAATTCCAGAAGGTCAGTTCTTCCCTGCACAGTTCTTTCGCCATATCCAGATCGCCGCCGCAGGCATACCAGCCGTAATAGCGGTTTAAGCAGAAGACGTCGCTCAGCTCAATCGTGCAGTCTTCTTTGTAATTAGGCATCTGGACACTTACGATGGTACAGGGGCGTTTCTGGGGATCAGTCTCCCTTGCCAGATCATACAGCGGTTTAAAATAGGCGTAGGCACCGGGTCCGCCGGAATCAGACTCGTTGGCAATACTCCACATGACGACACAGGCGTGATTCTTGTCGCGCAGAATCATGTCGCGGACTACGTCCATATGGTGGCTGTGTGTCCGGATTCCGCCCTCTTCCGGCGGATCGAAGGTATTGACCCGTTTTCCGTCTTTAAAGTTTGCACCGCCTCCGAAATTCAAATGGACTCCAACTGCCGGTGTCTCGTCGATCACCACGATTCCCTCCTCGTCGCACAGACGCATCATCTCCTCGCTGTAGGGATAATGGCTTGTACGGAAGCTGTTGGCTCCCTGCCACTTCATCAGAGAAATATCCTTCGTATTCATCGGAAGGTTAAGCCCGCGGCCGGCCGGGAAGGTATCCTCGTGTTTGCCGTAGCCCTTGAAATAGAACGGGCGGCCGTTGATCAGAAATTTACCGCCTTCGGTCTTAACCGTACGGACTCCATAAGGAAGGGTATAGACATCCTCCCCGTAAGTCACTCTCACATCATATAAATAAGCACAGAGCGGCTGCCACAGGATGACATCGGAGATCTCCAGAGTACCGTCGGTTCCCTCCGCCTCCGCCGCCAGTCTGCCGTCTTTCGTATAGACCGCGATTTTCGCAGTGGCCTCTCCCACAGTCTCAAGATGGTACGTGATGCGCGCGGTCGTATTTTCCACCTCGGCGTTTAAGAAGATATCCTGTATATAGGAGGCAGGTGTCGTATACAGCTTGACCGGACGGGTAATTCCGCAGTAATTAAAGAAATCGAAGTTGGGATTATTTCTCTTTCTGGATGTCTTTCCGCCTCCCATCCCCATCAGATCTCCCATTCCGCCGCCCGCTTCGCTGCCGACCGGAAGGGTGGTATGATCGATCCGGTTGTCCACCGCCACAGTCAGGAGATTCTCTCCTTCTTTCAGATACTCGTTAATCTGCACCTCGAACGGAAGAAAGCCTCCCTTGTGCTCTGCAATTAAGACTCCGTTTAAATAAACCCTGGCAATGTGGGTCACTGCGGCAAACCGCAGAACCAGACGCTGCTCCCTCATATAGGACGGCACAGCCAGCGTTCTCTGGTAAAAGCACCAGCCGTAATGATCCCGGAAGGCTTCCCCTTCTTTCAGATCGTTGTAGGACGCCGGAACAGGCATGGTCATGGCTGCCTCCAGAGGCCTCTCATACCATTTTTCTTCAAAGCCGCGGCCATCGTCCAGTTTAAAAGCCCAGACGCCGCTTAAATCCATCAGTCCTCTCGACTGTGTTAAAATCGGATATAACATGTCCCATACACTCTCCTTCTATTATTCTGTTATTATTATAACAGATTTCCCGCCAATACTGCTAGGACAGTTTTGACGGGAATCCGGACAATTTTTAGGTATTGTAACTTTATTCTCCTACCGAAGGTTTCGTTCGCATCGTATGGTTCAGCCTGGCAACGGACACGCCTCCCATGGCCACCGCATGATCACCGAAACGCATCACCCGGTTCTGGCCCTTTTCCATGGGAAGCCACCGGGGAAGACCGCCGCCGTTCGGGTTTCCCGTGCGGATAAAATCAGAAAAATACCGCACCATAATATCCGACAGTTCACGGTCCCATGCACCAAATGGACGCCAGCTGTTTTCCAGCGTGCCGAATGCATACCACAAATCCGCGGAATGCCACGCGCCGCAGTCATCTCCCGGCAGCTGTCTGTCGAAGAAAAAGGCGTAGGATGGGCATCTTCCCATATCAGACTGAAGCCGGGCCCAGCCCTTGGCC
Organism: Hungatella sp. SL.1.14; assembly: GCF_024460495.1. Taxonomy (NCBI): domain Bacteria; kingdom Bacillati; phylum Bacillota; class Clostridia; order Lachnospirales; family Lachnospiraceae; genus Hungatella; species Hungatella sp. SL.1.14. The sequence continues at coordinate 85,613 of NZ_JANFYJ010000015.1, forward strand.
ATCTTATGTACAATCGGAGGAACGATATCCTCGCTGGTGGAACCCATGAGATAAGGGATCTCGTGAGCACCGCCGTCTGAGACGATCTCCATGGGCGGCTCCGGCAGAAATATGCCGTCTATGATCGGTCCGCATGCCATGGCTGCCTTCGGCCGTTCCTTCGTCAGTGTGTGAAACTCTTTAAAGATTACAGACGGTTCCGCTTTCCTCATTCCCACTCCGCACGCCTTCACCACCCGGCGGTCCAGCTCACGCCAGAAGGGTTCCGCATCGTTTAAGGCTGCTGTGGGAGAAAAGCCTTTCATGACACCGCCTCCGCTCATCATAACAGCCCCGCAGAAGCTGCCCCTCGTCAGCGGAGAGAGGCAGTGCTGCTGTACGCTCATGGCGCCGGCCGACTGCCCCATCAGGGTGATCCGGTCCGGGTCTCCGCCAAATGCGGCGATATTGCGCCGGATCCATGACAGAGCCGCCATCTGGTCATACATGGCGTAGTTGCCGGTACGTCCCTTCTCGTCCTTCCATTCCTCCATACAGGCAAATCCCAGAGGGCCCAGACGGTAATTGATCGTCACTGTCAGGATTCCCTGACGGCAGTAGGCGGCGCCGTCAAAATGCTTCTCATGGCCGCATCCGCCCTTAAAGCCGCCGCCGTGAATGTAAAACAGTACAGGCGCACGCTCCGCATTCAGCGGAGTCCAGATGTTTAAAAACAGGCAGTCTTCACTGTAGGTATAGGACTCTCCCTCCCGGAACTCATGGTAATAAAACGCCTTCTCAGGCACCTTTGACTCGTCATAGAACGCCCTGGGCTGGTAAGAACAGTTTCCGAACCGGTCTGCCTCATAAACACCGTCCCAGTGTGTCACCTCCGTCGGATAACAGAAGCGTTCCGCCTCTGCGTAGCGGATTCCTTTAAAGACAACGCAGTCTCCCTTCGCCGAAACCGCTCCTCTTACGGTTCCGCATGGCGTTTTTATCAGCCGCGCGGAACCGCCGGCGACCGGCCCGGACTCTGTTTTCATGATTTCTTCTCTCATCGCTGCAGCCCGCCTGAGGCCGGAATCCAGGGATACCGCTTCATGACATCCTGCTCGAAGGCTTCCAGGGACCTCATCTCCTCTGTAATTGTTTTCATATCCAGACGCTTTACGATCTCATTGATCAGCACTTCCCCTTCATCTGCCAGTTCTTTTCTTCTGGCGGCATCCGGAATCGCCGGTGTACTCATATGATCCTTCGCATCACCGAAGCAGTAGCCGATGCTGCCGCTCTGGTAAGCCAGGCTGAACAGATGGTCAAACGGTTTCGTCGTCTGAGGTTCCTTATGACAGTATCCCGTGGTAAACGGAACCTCCTCCAGCCGACCCATCATCTGATAGGCGCCGACCGTAATGGAATGAAAGCTGTCCAGGGACTTGAATAAATCCTTAGCGCTCTGGATCATCTGCATTGTCAGATCCATATACAGGATCGGCACTCCTGTCACATCGAAGAAATCTCTTACCATCGGGCAGCAGGTCATGTGAGCCGGGCCGTGAAAGCTGACGTAAATCTGGCGCTTAAAGCCCTGGCGAAGAAGGCTTCTCGCAATGGCTCCCAGATAGTCGATGCCTTCCCGCACGCTGACCTGAGTCGTTCCGCGTCCAATGGCTGTGGCTCCGGCGTAGAAGTACGGCAGACCCGTCAGTACCAGTCCGTCGGCCGCCTCCGCCATCCGAAGGGCAAACGCCTCGCTGATTACCGTCTCGCTGTCGAGGGGCAGTCCCCCGTGGAGTTCCACCGTTCCCACAGGAACAATGATGACATCACCTCGTGTCAGATACGCTTCCACCTCGTCATTCAGCATACGGGGCAGAATTCTCGTTCTCATTTCCTCCATCCTTGATCTCCTTTCATCGTCTTCTCTTCTATTATCTTCCCCGACGGTTCTTCCGCCTCTGCCGCTGCAGACCTTCCTTCCGACTCCCGGTCCCGGTTTCCGCACAGCCGGAAAATCCGTTCTGCATTTCCGCTCACAACAGCCTGATATGCGGCCGGAGAGAGGGCTCCCTCCGCCGCTTTTTGATCCAGCCAGCTGCCCAGCGGGAATTCCATGTCAACATTCACCATGTCGGTTCCAAACATCAGGCGGTCCTTCCAGGTCTCCAGAAACGCGAGACCAAACGCCTCATCCCGCATCACGGCACAGCCCCCGCTGTTGGCCGACAAATCACCATACAAATTCGGGTATGCTTCAAATAACTGCCCCAGCCGCCCGCCAGGCGTCACCGGGCCTTTTCCCCATTCATACCGGTCTTCCCGGGAAGCTCCGGCGTCGCCTGATATCTCATGCCAGAACGGCTGACTGTGACCGATCAAAATCAGGTCCGGATACTTCTGCAAAGTCCGTTCCAGAAGAGGCAGCCCCGGCTCATCCACCACGCCGTACTGAAAGCCTTCCTCCGGGCTCATGTGAAACAGCACCGGAAGGCCCAGCGCCTCCGCGGCCTGAAACACCGCCTCTAAAAACGGATGATCCAGCCTGTGGTTGACAGTCAGCTCCCCGACGCCGACAGCGCCTTCGCTGCGGTACTTCTTTAATCTCTCGTATACGGTCTCCGGCTCCGTCTCGTCCAGCATACACATCCAGGCGTACCGGTCCGGGTATTGCTCCGCAATTTTTCTGCATGAAGCATTGGAACCGAACACCGCCTGCTTCTCGCCCGACGACATGACGATTCCCATCCCGATTCCGAGGGCATCCAGATGCGGCAGCATTTCCGCTCCGCTGGAAATTTTCATTCCAAGCCCTTCCGGAATCACCCGTTCACTCAAATGAAGATGAATATCTATCTTTTTATCCATACGTCTTCCCATCATTCCTGTGCCTGTTCCTCTTCTCTCCGTTTCTTTAACACCGCGTACATCTCCGTCGTCTTCTGATTGGTCAGGTTGTATACGAGTCCGATGCCCAGAAGCTCCAGCACGCAGGTTGCTACCGGAATAAAGGTGCAGAGGGAACGGATATGACCGGCGACAACGGCTGTCTGTGCTTCAATACCGGAGATATAACCGATCGCTCCCAGTGAGAAGGAGGCGATGGTGGATGCCAGCGTGGAACCGATCTTTCTGGAGAATGTATAAATGGAATACAGGCTTCCGTCGCTGCGCTCTCCGGTCTGATACTCATGGTAATCGATGCAGTCTGTGACAAATGCCCAGATCAGCATGGTAAACGCCGTCTGTCCGCTGGTTGCCAGTGTATTGACCACCAGGAATAAGTACACATTCTCAATGGGTACCATAAACAGAATGAGGGAAATCACAAGATTATAACCGGAACACACTAAAATGACGTTGCGCTTTCCATATTTCTGACTCAGCTTCGGAATCAGCGGGAAAAATACAAGCATAATCGGAATACTGATTAAGGATACCAGCGTCAGTACCTGCGGCGCATGGTAGAACTCCTTGTAGAGATAGCTTCCCAGCTGGCTGTTGCCGGTGATAAACAGAAGGCTGCCCACCGTCGCCAGCATCACGCCCAGCATCGGACGGTTCTTAAATACGCTCTTTAATACCTTGCCGTAATGAAACTTCTGTCCCTCTGTCTTTGGCTGACGGACACGCTCTGTCGTGAAATGCAGCAGCAGACAGTAGCAGATGATGGATAAGATTCCGAATACCACCGCTACCTTGAAGAAGCCGCCGGCTACCACGTCGCCCAATTTGTTAAATACGAACTGGGGAACCAGGGAAATGGCTCCGATTCCGACGATGGTTCCGCCGATGGAACGGGCTCTGGAAAGCTTTGTTCTCTCGACCGGATCGTTGGTAACTACAGATGCCATGGAACCAAAGGGCATGGAAGTTCCGGTATAGCTCATGCCGTATACGATGTAAGCGAATACGACCCAGACATGCTTCGCCAGAGAGCCCCAGCTGCTGACGTCGGCAAAGCACAGCAGGCCGGAAACAGCCAGCGGAATCATCGCAATCTTAATATACGGTTTAAATTTGTCTCCGCTTTTGCCAATCTGCCATCTGTCCGGAAACGAACCGATCATCGGATCGTTAAACGCATCCCACAGCCTTGCAAACAGGAACATGCTTCCCATCCACGCCGCCTTGATTCCCAACACATACGTACAGAATGTGAGGAAAAATGCATCGACGTACAGGTTTACAAAGCTGCCTGCCATGTCTCCGCATACATACCCGATCTGGTCTCTGATTCCAAACTTTCGTGTCTCTTTCATAAAACCTCTCCTTTTCTTCCCATAAGACTTGAAATTCTTATGTTCATTTGTTATAGTTCTATTATATTGTGTAATTTTCGCAATTTAAATTGCGCTTCTTGCATTATATATTGTAATTCTTGCAATCAGATTATGTGGTTTTATTTATTTTTCATAATATTCTTGCATTTTTTTATACATTTTAACCATGGAGGCCTTATGATTAATTACTGGAAAGAAATACAGATGCAGGATTCCTGTACGGAAATCCGCATTCAGACAAATACAGACAATACCGGCCATGTCTTTCTGCACAGCCACACCTTTTATGAGATCCTGCTCTGCAAAAGCGGCAATATCCACTATCTTTTAGGAGATAAAAGATTCCGCGTCCAGCAGGGAGATATTCTGCTGATTCCGCCCGGGGTCAGCCATCAGCCGCTCTTTCCGGAGCCGCTAAGAGAGCCGTATTCCCGATATGTCATCTGGATTAACGCTGCCTACTGGCATCAGCAGTGTGAGGAATTCCCGGATTTGAATTTTGCCTTCGAGCAGTGTCAGAAACGGGGAAGCTATCTTCTGCGTTCCACCCGTGCGACCTGGTCTGGGCTCTTTTCCGCTGCAGCCGCAGCTCTCAAGGAGACGGAGGAACAGAAGCCGGGCTGGGGATACTGTGCCCGGACCGCAGTCATCAGCCTGATGGCTCACATAAGCCGCACCTATTACTATCAGGATCTGCAGATGCCGGCCGCGGAAAAAAGCGTTCTGGTGGATGATCTCTTCCGCTATATTGATGAACACCTGATGGAAAAGATTACGCTGGAAGGGACAGCGAAGCATTTCCTGGTAAGCCCCTCCACCATTTCCCACACCTTTCAGAAAAACATGCAGGTATCCTTTCATCACTGTGTGATCCAGCGCCGTCTGATCGCGGCCAAAAACGGAATCCTGTCCGGAGTTCCCCTCCAGGAAATATGGGAAAGCTGCGGATTCCCCGACTACTCTTCCTTCTATCGCTCCTTTAAGAAGGAGTACGGTATATCGCCGCGGGAATTTAAGAATTTCCATCGCCATGATGCGTAGAAGCATTTTTGTGAAGGGTGGTACACGGACGCTGTAAGGGGAGGCGAGGCGGGCTGAAACTGTGTACTTGCCGGATCCGGGAAACCAGTTTTTTCATATGCTGCGGTAAACTCTTATGTGCAGTATAAGCAAAATTACCATTTATTTCAGTAAATAATACTTGACTTTTCCATACATCTGTCATACGATTATCCTATCCATTTCCGCGTTCTGCCGGAAGATGGTAATGTTCTGAATATCTCAGGCAATCTCAGAAAAATATCCCTGAACTCATGAAAAAATGGACTAAAGGCAGGTGACGCGATTTGATTATTTAAGGACGGAACTCTTGAAACTGTCCGGTTATTTACGTATAATAAAAGGAGAAAGAATAAGAAATGGAAGAAATCGCATATCAGAACAAGGATATTACCTCCAAGCTGATGGCGGAGACATTAAAAGGGAAGAGCCTCGCCGCTTTCGGGCTTCCGGAGCTAAAGATTGTGGATATCCTGCCTACGAACCTGCCTGTCATCGAAAGCAATGAATTGAGGCTGGACAATTTATTCCTGTTGAACGACGGTTCTTTAGCCATCATCGACTATGAATCCTCCTTCAGCAGGGAAAACTTCGTAAAATATCTCAATTACATTGCCAGAGTTATCCGCCGTTTTGCGGTTCGCAGGGAGCTGAAAGATTTAAAGCAGCTCAAAATGGTTGTCATCTATACGGCCGATGTGGAGCGCGCGGAAGAACGATACGATTTAGGCGGCCTGATCCTGATCGTGGAATCCGCCTACTTAATTCATTTAGACGGCAGTCAGATCTACGACCGCCTGAAACACAAAATCGACGCCGGAGAAAAGCTGGCGGAAGAAGAATTGATGGAACTGATGATTCTGCCGCTGACCGTAAAAGGAAAAAAGCGCAAGCAGGAAACGATTGAAAAAGCCGTAACTCTCGGTAAACGACTGCCTGACAGGGAGGGCCAGCTGAAGGTAATAGCCGGAATCCTGACTTTTACAGACAAAGTCATTGACCGGGCGTACGCTAAAAAATTGGAGGAGGAGATGCAGATGACATTAGTCGGACAGATGTTAATGGATGAAGGATATCAACGGGGTATGGAAAAGGGAATGGAAAAAGGCATCCAAGTCTTTATTCAGGACAATGTTTCCGAAAACGTCCCGGAACAGCGTATTATCCAAAAGCTGCAGGCCAATTTTTCGTTAATGGAAAAAGATGCCATAAACTATTACACCCGTTTTTCAAAGCAGACACCAAACTAACGCATAATCCATAAAAAGACGCCGTTTCATCGATTTCTCTCCATCAATGAAACAGCGTCTTTATTCTTTTTATCTGCTTCTATATTACAGCCTGTCCGAACTCCCGTTCTTCGTTTCCTTACATCAGGCTCTTATATAACGCAATTATGTCTTCCAGGCCTGCTTCCTTGGGATTACCCGGTGCGCACGCGTCTGCAACGGCAGACTCAGCCAGGAACTGAACATCCTCTTCCTTTACGATGGCCGTTAAGTCAGCCGGAATCCCCACATCCTGGGACAGCTTCTTCACTGCATCAACTGCCGCTTTCCGGTATTCTTCCACCGTCATGGTCTCGGTTCCCTCTACGCCCATGGCCTTTGCGATATCGCGGAATTTATCGCCTGTGGCATCTGCGTTGTATTCCATGATCGTCGGAAGCAGAATCGCATTGGCGACACCGTGGGGCGTGTCATATACGGCGCCCAGAGCGTGAGCCATGGAATGAACGATGCCAAGTCCGCAGTTGGAGAAGCCCATACCGGTTAAGTACTGTCCCAGAGCCATGCCTTCACGGCCTTCCGGCTTATTTTCAACCGCATCTCTTAAGCTGGAGGCGATCTTTTCGATTGCCTTCAAGTTAAACATATCCGTAATCTCGTTGGCTCCCTTTGTCGTATATCCCTCGATCGCATGGGTCAGCGCATCCATACCTGTGGAAGCGGTTAAGCCCTTCGGCATGCTGGACATCATCTCCGGATCAACGAAAGCAACAACCGGGATATCATGTGTATCAACACAGACGAATTTACGTTTCTTCTCAACGTCGGTAATAACGTAGTTGATGGTAACCTCTGCCGCCGTACCCGCTGTTGTCGGAACAGCCAGAATCGGAACACACGGATTCTTCGTCGGAGCCACGCCCTCTAAACTTCTGACATCGGCAAACTCAGGGTTAGTGATGATGATGCCTACGGCTTTGGAGGTATCCATGGAGGAACCGCCGCCGATAGCGATAATGTAGTCTGCGCCGGATTTCTTAAAGGCCTCGACACCGGTCTGTACGTTTTCGATGGTTGGGTTTGGTTTGATGTTGGAATAAACCTCGTAGTCCATTCCGTTCTCTTCCAGAATCTTTGTTACCTTCGCTGTGACGCCGAATTTTACCAGATCTGGATCGGATGCAATAAATGCCTTGTGAAATCCTCTCTTTGTTACCTCTCCCGGAATTTCATTGATTGCACCTGCTCCGTGATACGATGTTTCATTCAGAACGATTCTGTTTGCCATGATAATCTCTCCTTTTCCTATCTTTTATGGGTCCAATGGACACCATTTACTTTCTGTTATTATTTTAACAAAACCGGTTTAAAAAATAAAGTTACAATCCCCTTTGTTTGTAACAAATGTTACAAATCCCGCAAACTGTAACTTTATTTCTATACAATATCAATACAGACCGGCCGTACCAGCAGCCAGGTACCGCTCCCAGATCCGCGTTATACGAGCCCGGCCTCCTGAAACACAGCCGAAAGCCGCGGCGGCATGGCCTCCACCAGGCTGGCCGCCATCTCCCCCGGGGTCTGCTTCATTCCGCTCAGGACCCATTTCACAGTCATATAGACGGATCCGCGGCAGTACATCTCCAGCAAAAACTGAATATCCTCCTCCAGAGGCTTATGGGTCCTGCGTGTGATCAGCTCCTGATAGAACCCCATAATCAGTTCAAAATCGTGTTCCTTCAGGGAGTTGTAATCATCCGAGCGGAAGGCCTCGGTAAAGAACACCTTCTCCTTCTTGATAAATTCAAACTTCTCCTCCAGGCTCTGGCAGACCGTCTTCTCCACGCCGATCCGGGCAAAGGATTCCAGCACCAGCTTGTCGAAATACCAGTTGATTAAATCATACTTGTCCTTAAAATTCCGGTAAAAGGTCTGGCGCGTCATATCACAGCCGTCCACGATATTCTGAACCGTGATTTTGTCCACTGGCGTCGTCATCATGCACTGCTTGACGGAGTCTGCCAGCCGGTATTTTGTTTTTTCATTTTTACTTACATAAGCCGTCATTCTAAGCTCCTGTATCGTTTATTCACACGAAGGCAACAGGCCACGCGGGCATATCCAATTGGCGGCTGCCGTGAATGTCTCACTTCTTTTGTGTGCAGGTTTTTCTTCATCCTACCATAAAATACTATTTTTTTCAAATGGAACAGAGCTGAGCTGTTACGCAGTCTACGGAGCGTTGATTGTATTTTTATTGAAAATTCCTATAATAGAAAAAAGGAGGTGTCACAATGGATCAAACTGTTAAATTTACGCCGCTCGACATGCAGACATGGCCGAGGGCACAGATGTTTTACTATTTCTCAAAAATGGCTCCGACCGGATATTCCCTGACCGTCGATCTCGACATTACAGCGATGAGAACAGCTCTCAAGCATGCCGGTATCAAGTTCTTCCCAGCCTACTTATGGCTCGTGACCAAAACGCTTCAAATGCAGACGGAATTCAAAACCGCCGAAGTGGAGGGGCAGGTTGGCTACTTTGACACACTCACACCGCTTTACGCGGCCTTTCATGAGGACGATAATACCTTTTCCCTTATGTGGACGGAGTACGCAGATAATTTCATGGTGTTTTATCAGTCCTGTCTGGACAACCAGAGGAGGTACGGCGGCAGTCACGGCGTTCTGGCTCAGGCCGGGCAGACACCTCCCGCGAATGCCTATACCATTTCCTGTATTCCCTGGGTGTCATTTAAACATTTTTCGGTTCACTCCTATGAGAACAAGCCGTACTATCTTCCGTCCGTTGAGGCAGGCAGATTCTATGAAAACGACGGCAGAATTATGATGCCGCTCTCAATTACCTGCCATCATGCGACGACTGACGGATATCATATCAATCGATTTCTGGAAAACCTGCAGTGTGAAGCGGAGGCATTTGCAGAGAACGTTCCTCATTTCCGCCTTCGCTGAAGCCATTTCATCCCTTCCACAAACGGAACAATGCAGAAGGCCAGTCCGATTGCCACCGCATACTCGGTCAGGGAAATATGTTCAAATTCAAATGCATCGGACAGGAACGGGACGTAGATGACCACGGTCGTGCACAGAAAGGAAGCCGCCATGGACAGCCACAGCCACGGATTATGGTGTTTTAAGGTAAATACCGACTGATTCAGAGACCGCATATTGAAGGAATGGAAGATCTCCGTCATGGACAGGGTCAGAAACGCCATGGTCATGCCATCCGCACTGTTCGTAATCTCCCACACGCCCGCCTCCAGATAATGGCCGATCAGATACGAAGCCAGGGTGATTACGGTCACCGCAATCCCCTGAACCGCCACATGAAATCCGACCCCGCCCGCGAAAATCCCTTCCTTCGGGCTGCGGGGCGGCCGGTTCATAACGTCCTTTTCCGGCTCCTCCATCCCCAGCGCCAGCGCCGGAAAGCAGTCGGTAATCAGATTGATCCAGAGGAGATGGACCGGCTTCAGAATGACAAAGCCGAGAAGCGTCGCAAAAAAGATGGACAGCACCTCTGATAAGTTGGAGGACAGGAGAAACTGTATGGACTTTCGAATGTTGTCATAGATTCTCCGTCCCTCCCCCACCGCCGAGACAATCGTGGCAAAATTATCGTCCGCCAGCACCATATCCGCTGCATTCTTCGTCACATCGGTACCGGTAATTCCCATTCCCACACCGATATCGGCATTCTTGATGGAAGGCGCGTCGTTGACTCCGTCTCCCGTCATGGCGGTAATACAGCCTTTCGCTCTCCACCCGTTTACGATTCTAACCTTGTGCTCCGGCTGAACCCTGGCGTAAACGGAATACTTCCCGATCTCATCGCCGAAGTCCTCATCGGATATCTCGTCCAGACCAGCGCCTGTGATGGCCTGCTCCGGGGAGGTGATAATTCCAAGCTGCATGGCGATAGCCACCGCCGTGTCTTTATGATCGCCGGTAATCATAATGGGACGGATTCCGGCTCTGCGGCACTCTTTCATGGCAGGCAGTACCTCGGGGCGCACCGGGTCGATCATTCCGGTGAGACCGAGGAAACAGAGCTTCTGCTCCAGATCTTCGGCCTCCCAGCCGGAGGGACGGGCCGCGTACTCTCTCGCTGCCGCCGCAAGGACACGGAGAGCCCGGCCGGCCAGCGATTTATTGGTGAGGAGAATTTTTTCCCGGTCCTCCTCACACAGCGGAACGGCCCTTCCCTCCGATAATATGTGGGTACAGCGTTTCAGGACCTCATCCGGAGCTCCTTTCGTGAACTGGATCACGGTTCCATCCGCCTTTTCGTGTACGGTCGACATCATCTTCCGCATAGAATCGAAGGGCGCCTCACCAATCCGTACATACTCCCGTTTCAGGCTGTTCTGGTCAAGTCCTGCGGACCATGCGTAGGCTACAAGAGCAGCCTCGGTGGGCTCTCCCTCCGCCTCATTCTTATCGTTTAAATGTGCATCGTTACAGAGTGCCATGGCCGCTGCCAGCGCCTTCTCATCGGTTCCGGTGTGTTCCACGACGGTCATCCGGTTCTGCGTCAGCGTTCCCGTTTTGTCGGAACAGATAATCTGAGTGCACCCAAGAGTCTCAACGGCCGTCAGCTTCCGGATAATAGCGTTTTTCCTGGACATGTTGGTGACGCCGATGGAGAGCACGATGGTGACAACGGCCGCCAGGCCTTCCGGTATGGCTGCCACTGCCAGGCTCACGGCAATCATAAACGTATCTATGACCGTGTACCCGGAAATGTCCGGATACGCACGCAGTAAGCTGACTGCAAATATAATAACGCAGATTCCGAGCACCAGCACGCTGAGAATCCGGCTCAGCTGAGAAAGCTTTCCCTGAAGCGGCGTCTCATGATCCTTTGCCTGAGTCAGGGCATCTGCGATCTTCCCCATCTCCGTCTCCATGCCGGTGCCTGTCACGACCGCAGCTCCGCGACCATATACGACCGTGCTTCCCATGTAAACCATGTTCTTCCTGTCGCCCAGGGGGATGTCCTTCATCCCCCCCTCCAGGGAAAGAACGCGTTCCGTCTTGAGAACCGGCACTGACTCTCCGGTCAGGGCAGCTTCCTCCACCTTCATGCTGGCGCACTCCAGAATCCTGCCATCTGCCGGCACCGCATCTCCCGCCTCCAGGACGATGATATCGCCGCGCACAAGGTCCTCGCTCCGAATCGTCTGCTGCTTACCGTCCCGCATCACCCTGGAAGTGGCCGCCGCGATCTCCTGCAGGGCGGCTATGGCTTTCTCAGCCTTGCTCTCCTGCGCCACCCCCAGCACCGCATTGATAAGAACGACAATCATGATAATGATCACATCCGCAAACGACTCCCCCGCATAGACCGCCGTCATTCCAGAGACCACCGCTGCCGCAATCAGAATCACGATCATCGGATCGGCCAGCTGACTCAAAAAGCGCCTCCAGAGCGGAACCGGCTTCGTCCCCTTCAGTTTATTCTTTCCATCTGCCATAAGTCTTCCGGCCGCTTCCTCTGCACTCAGGCCTGTCCGTTTCGTATTCAGTTTTTCCAGAACTACCTCTGAAGTATCCAAATATCCCTTCATCACCGCACCTCCTGCCTTTTATCCGGCTGTAAGATGGAATCTTTTCCGCCCGCTGTAAAAAGAAAAGACTCATATACAGCGTGTATACTGTATATGAGTCTCATTCTTTATAGATAAACCAGGCCGCCGCAGAGCTGCCATGCTGTTGATTTATCTCGCCTTTGTCTTATGCGGAATTACTCCCTCAAATATCCTGTTAACTTAATGTAACTGTATCACAAACCCGCTCCGCTGTCAATCCAGCCCGCGCTCGCCCTCGATGTCTTCCTTCATAAACATAATACAGAAACAGACAAACAGAAAACCGCAGGATATCCAGATCGTCCGCTCCTTAAACAGGGAAGTCATGAGGCTTCCAAGCGCTGCGCCGATACCAAAGACGAGAATCACGCCGTAATACCGGAGGCATTTTTCCAGGCAGCCCTTTTCCTTTGTATGGCGGTAACGGTACAGCATCTCCGTCGCACTGCGCAGATTGCCGATGCACATCGTGCTGGCATAAGCGCTTCCCTTCATCTTTCGGAACGCCTCCACCTGCATGGCACAGACAAAGGAGACTAAAATATTGGCTGCCATGTTCATGGACCGCGGAAGAAATCCCACCACAAACAGGAGCAGAATTTCCAGCGCCACCACGATCTGGCGCCAGTGCAGCTTCCCGTATTCCCGGTAGATACCGCGTATGACTTCCGATATGTAGATTCCTCCCGCAAAAGCCAGCACCGGCGCCAGATACCGGAAGGCATCCGTAAAGTCTCCGTTCATCGCGTTGTGTCCCAGTAAAATGATATTCCCCGTCTGGGCGTTGGCAAAAACCTTCCCGCGGGTATAATACGTATAAGCATCCTGAAATCCACCGGACAGCGTCAGAAAAATACCTGTCGGCATTGCTTCCGACATTTGACCATGTCGTCTCATCCAGCCATCACCATCCCTTCGGCCTATACTATAGCACAAAGCAACCGTTTATGTCAAAAAAACTGTACTATCCTCATGATTGGTCATGAAATTCGTAGATTTCCAACGCTTCTGACTATATGCTTATATACAGATTCATCGAAAACTATGGCATTTACATCAAAGGAGGAACCATTCATGTCCAGGCAGTTGTTGCCCAAAGCGGTGCTCTCCGCAAAAGACCAGCATTTCCGGGAGTTTGCCCTCCACGACAACATGTGGAAGGTTATTCTCTACGTCGGAACGCCGCTGGCCCTGTATCAGAGTTTAAATCAGCTCTTTAAAATCTTTGACTCCATGATGGCGGCTCATATCAGCGCCGGCTCCGTGTCCGCCGTGGCCTATTTATCACAAATCAGCCTGATGCTGTCAGCCCTGGGTGGCGGCCTCGCCATCGGGTCCAGTCTGAAAATAAGCGAAGCCTACGGTGCAGGTGATTTCGACCTGGTGAAGAAACGGGTCAGCACGCTGTTTGCCATGTGCTCGGTCCTAAGCGCCGTCATTCTGGCTTTGTTAGTTCCCTTCACACCGTGGTTTCTCCGGCTTGCCAGGACGCCGGAGGCCTTCATCTCGGAAGGCACTCTGTACTTCCGGCTGGAGCTCTTCGGTATGGTCATCAGCTTCTTTAACAACATTTATATTGCCATTGAACGGGCCCGTGGAAATTCCGGCAGGATTCTCCGCCTGAATATGGCGATTATCGCTGTCAAGATGGCCTTTACCGCCCTGTTCGTCTACGGATTGCAGTGCGGGATCAGCATGATTTCCACGGCTACGATCCTTTCCCAGCTGTTTTTACTGGCCGCGGCTGTCCGAAACATGAATCAGAAGGACAACGTGTTCGGCTTTTCCATGAGAGCGGTCTCCTTTCAGCGGGACACCACAGTTCCCATGATCAGCCTCTCCATTCCGGTCATTGCAGAGAAGATGGCCTTTTCCTTTGGCAAGGTCATCATCAATTCCATGAGTACGGTCTACAGCGCGCTGACCGTGGGAGCGCTGGGAATCTCCAACAACATCGGCGGCATCACCACCATGCCGCAGAACGGCTTCCAGGAAGGCGGATCGGCCATCATCAGTCAGAGTGTGGGAGCCGGAAAGCCCCGCCGCGCGCTGAAGGCCTTCGGATGTGTTCTCACGGTCAACCTGGCTGTCGGGATCGTGCTCATGGCCTGCTCGCTGTATTTCCTGGAGGAACTCAGCCGTCTCTTTGCCGGCAATGATCCGGCGTTTCAGAAGATGATTATCTCCATCTACCGCTTCGAGGCGCTGGGGGCCATTCCGCTGGGCATCACTGCGTCCGTCATGGCCCTGTTGTACGGCTTCGGAAAGACAAAACTGACACTGGCCATCAACTTCTGCCGCGTCTTCGTTTTCCGTGTCCCCGTACTCTGGTTTCTGCAGAGTTATACCTCCATGGGAAGCTTAAGCGTCGGGGTTGTCATGGCCGTCAGCAACATTGCCACCGGCGTCTTCGCCCTGATCATCGGTGCTTATGAGATTGTGCGCATCTGCCGCCGTTACGAAATCCCGCTGTCCGCCCCATTTCATTTCTCCGTTTTTCAGAAAGCCTGGGGGAAATCTTAAGCAAATTGTAATGGCCTTTTTTCCAAAATACGGTATACTGGAGGTAACGGCGGAGGAATCCGCCTCCTACAGACAGATACAAAGGAGAACGCATATGGGATTATTTTCAAAGAAAAAAGGACCGAAAGAAGAGCTGAAACAGAATCTTGAGGAAAAAGCAGAATTTCAGAACCTCTATCAAATCTACCTTCTGTTTGAAGAAAAACCGGTCAAACCGGAGGCCGGGATCATACGCACGGCTCTGGAAGAAACCTTCGGGGCGATCGACATCGTGTCCCCTTCGCCGGCTCTGACCTCTTTTGCCGTAAAAAAATATCTGGCACAGTTTAAAGACGGCGCCCTGCCGCCCCAGGTCGTCATGGGGGATGTGCAGGAATTCAGGCAGGACTCCATCGATGCCTTTTCCAGAAGCCAGCTCTGGGATGTAGCCGACGGAGACGCCCTTTTGGAGCGGTGCCGGTATGAGATTTTCCTGTTTGACATGATGGCCGCCGTGCTGGAATACAAGGAACGCTGTGAGATGATGATGGACTGGATGGAGACAGCAGTCAGACTGTTTCCTGACTGCACTGCGGTCTGGGTCAAACCGGCCGGAAAGCTGTTTACCGCGGAGCAGATCAGGGAACACCGGATACCGCGGGAAGACCGTTTTGTATACTTTGGCGTCAACGCCCGCCTTTTCAACATCTCCGGCAGCGACGACAAGGTAGTGGACACCCTGGGGCTCTATGCAATCGGACTCCCCGACGTCCAGTACCATTTCCGGGGACTGGAGCCGCAGGCCGTCGTAAACCATGCATACAATGTTGCCTCTTATCTCTATGATGCCGATGCACCGGTCAAGTCCGGCGAGACCATCGACGGGATCGCAGACGGCCAGTTGAGCCGGGAGGTCCAGTGGAAATGTCAGTACGAGGATGCCTTAATCCAGCCTGTCCGAGTCGTTATGGACATCTGCCCTGGAGAATACGCAGCGGGACACAGGGAATAGCGGGTGCGACCATAAAAGAGGAAGATACCGCTTCAGGGACTCCTGAATCTGCATCTTCCTCTTTTTAGTATCCGGCTCTCTTCTATCATCTCTTACATCATCTTTTATACCGTTCTCTTATCCGCAGACCATTCTCACTTAAAGTCCTTATACATGAGACTGGCCTGAATCCCGCTGTTATTCTGATACTTTCCGCTGCTGTACAGATCGTATTCCCCGTCAATGTCGTGGTAATAAATCTGGCATATCTCCACATTCGGATAGATTCTGACCGGCTGTACACAGAAAATCTCCAATGTCCAGTACCCGGCGAAACCGATATCACCAAAGCCCGCGGTCACATGGATAAAAAGCCCCAGCCTGCCCGTGGAAGAACGGCCCTCCAGCATGGGAACATACCGATCCGTCTTCGTAAACTCGTTAGTCCTTCCCAGATACAGCCTGTTTGGTTCCAGAAGAAGCCCTTCCTCCGGAATCACGATCCGCTTAGTCGGATTGGGCTTTTTCATATCCAGCGCTTCCTTCTCGTAAACCAGAAGTTCATCCGCCAGAGACAGATTATAACTGTTAGGATTAATTCTCTTTTCATCAAACGGAGTAATGATAATCTCTTTCCCCATATGCTTTAGTATTTCTTTTCCCGAAAGAATCATGATTCATTCCCCTTATCCCAGATAGTCGCCCAGCTCCGCCTCGTTCTTCTTCCCGTAATGCTTCATCAGATCCCGCTTTTCTGCGGAACTCAAGCTGTTCCAGAGTTTCTGAACCCTCGGATCCTTAAAACCGATGTAGGGAACGCCGTTTTTCTCACACTCATATGATGACAAATAATGATTCAGCGCACTCCACTCTACAAAGAAACTGTTAATTTTTGTGCTAAACCTCTTTACCTTCGCCATAAAGGTATTCCTCCCCTTCGAACAACCGTCCTGATACTTTACACCTGTTTATGCCTTGCTTCCATTGCTTTTAGTATATCACAGAGACCGCCGGCAGGCAAACAGGGATTTGGGAACCTTAAGTATTTTTACAGAAAATTAATAAATTCCTCCCGCGCAGCCGCCATGCGCGCCTCAAACTGCTGATAGAAATCCAACTCTTTCTGATATGGAATCAGATAGAAAACCTTAAGCACTCCCATGGCAGCCCGCTTCCTCGCATCTTCCCCACCGGACTGTTCTGATCCCTCTTCCGGTTTTTGCTCCCGTTTCTTCTCCAGCCTTTCCTCCAGTTCCTTCAGGAAGTAATGCCACTCCACAATAAAGTTCTCATAACGGCCCAGATCCGGGGTATCCATCCACTTACGGATCTTGACCTTCGTCTTCTGCGCCTTCCGGCATTCGTGTATCTGGTTAAAATACCGGAAGCCATGGTCCTCATAGATCCGGCCAAGCGGAAACATCCGACAGATCCCCGGTCTGCAGGGATGAATCCGGCAGCGCCCCTCCTCGTTTAAAAAGGTGCAGGCCTCTCCCTCGCCGGACATCTTCAGGTTCGGCAGAATCATGCCATCCACCAGATTCAGTTCCACCGCCTCCGCCAGCAGCTCCTCAAAGGACAGGCCCAGGCCCGTCTCCAGACGAAAGATATCGTATGGATCCAAAACAATAGAACTTCCCATGCCGCGGCAGCAGGCAGAACAGCCGCGGCAGTCATCACAGCCCACCTTCACCATGTCGCCGCTGCCATACAGCTTCCCATCTGATATCTCTTCCAGGCTGATCTCCCGCTTCATCGGTCCGATTCCCCCTTTTCCTTATTGTGTACTCTCATCCTTTTCTGCAAACAGCTCCGGACAGCCCGGCTCGTGAATCTGCAGCACACGCTGGTTGCTGCTGCCCCGGAATTTCAGTTTGAGATCGTAACACTCCTGGTCAAATTCCCCATCCACCAGGATATCGATGCATGCAAGAATTTCTGGCGTCACCTCGCAGTGCGCCCTTCCCTCCGGCGACAGCAGATCCGCCTCATACGTATAACCGGTGTAGCACCAGATTGTCTTCTCCGGATACAACTCCTTAAACCGGAGGACCAGAGGCAGAAGCGCCCGCTGGTTCTGCGGCTCCATCGGCTCTCCGCCCAGCAGAGACAGGCCGGATATATAGCTTTTTCCACAGGAATCGAGGATCTCCTGTACTGCCTCGTCCGTGAATTCCTTTCCATAATTAAAATCCCATGCGATCTCATTAAAACAGCCCCGGCACCGGTGAGTGCAGCCGGACACAAAAAGGCTCGTCCGCACTCCGGTGCCGTTGGCAACGTCGCAATGTTTGATATCGGCGTATTTCATGATATTATCGCTCCTCAGACTACAGATGAAGCACTCTCGCCTTGATTTCCTTCGTCTTTCCGGCGTTCCAGAAATTCTCCCCCAGGTAACCGCAGGTTCTTCTGGTTACGTTCATCTTGTCCTTATCCTTATTATGACACTGCGGGCATTCCCACTCCATGTCGTCATTGATGATGATCTCACCGTCGAAGCCGCATTCCTGGCAGTAGTCAGATTTCGTATTGAACTCCGCGTACTGGATATTGTCATAGATGAATTTAACCACTTCTTCCATGGCCTCTAAATTCTTCGCCATGTTCGGCACTTCCACATAAGAGATAGCGCCGCCGGAAGAAATCTTCTGGAACTGGCTCTCAAAGGTAAACTTGCTGAATGCGTCGATCTTCTCCCTCACATCCACGTGATAGGAATTCGTGTAGTACCCCTTGTCCGTTACATCTTCAATCAGGCCGAAGCGCTCCCGGTCAATCCTGGCAAACCGGTAGCAGAGAGACTCAGCCGGAGTCCCGTAAAGGCCGAAACCGAGCCCGGTCTCTTCTTTCCAGCACTCGACTGCCTCTTTCATGCGGTTCATCACGCGGAGGGCAAATTCCTCTCCCGCCGGATCCGTGTGGCTGACCCCTTTCATCAGCTTCGTCATCTCATAGATGCCGATATATCCCAGGGAGATCGTGGAGTATCCGTCATGAAGCAGCGGATCAATCTTCGCCCCCTTCGGGAGTCTGGCAATGGCTCCGTACTGCCAGTGAATCGGACTCACATCAGATAAGGTGCCTTCCAGCGCCTTATGCCTGCACATAAGCGCCTCAAAACAGATGGTGAGACGCTCGTCCAAAAGCTTCCAGAATACTTCCTCGTCGCCCTTTGCCAGAATTCCAATCTGCGGAAGGTTCAGGCTCACCACGCCCTGATTGAACCGTCCCTCAAACTTATAGTCCCCGTTCTCGTCCTTCCACGGAGACAGGAAGCTGCGGCAGCCCATACAGCTGAATACATTGCCCTCATAATTCTCCTTCATCTTCTTCGCGGAGATATAATCGGGATACATGCGCTTCGAAGAGCACCGCACCGCAAGCCTCGTGATGTAATCGTATTTACCGCCCTTTAAACAGTTATTCTCGTCCAGTACATAGATGAGCTTCGGAAATGCCGGCGTCACATAGACGCCCGCTTCATTCTTGATTCCTTCCAGTCTCTGACGCAGAATCTCTTCCACGATCAGCGCATTTTCATTGATATACTCATCCTCGTCGTCCAGTCGAAGGAACAGCGTCACAAACGGCGCCTGGCCATTGGTTGTCATCAATGTGTTGATCTGGTACTGGATCGTCTGAACGCCTGACTTCAGTTCATCTCTCAGACGAATCCGAGCCATCTTCTCCACGGACTCCTCATCCAGGCTGTCGCCAAACTCTTCCCGGATCTGTCTGTGGAACTTATTGCTGCTCTTCCTTAAATACTTTCCAAGATGTCTCATATCCACAGACTGGCCGCCGTACTGATTGCTGGCCACCGCCGCGATGATCTGGGTCATAACCGTACAGGCCACCTGAAAGCTCTTTGGGCTCTCAATCATCTTCTCGTTCATCACGGTCCCGTTATCCAGCATGTCCGCGATATTGATGAGACAGCAGTTGAAAATCGGCTGAACAAAGTAATCCGCGTCATGAAAATGAATCGCGCCCTGTTCATGGGCCATGGAAATGCGTTCCGGCAGAAGCATACGCTTCGTCAAATCCCTGGACACCTCTCCGGCAATATAATCCCTCTGTGTAGATGCCAGAATCGTATTCTTATTGGAATTTTCCTCAGCCAGCTCTTTATTTTCATTCCGGATCAGCTTCAGAATCGATTCATCCGTCGTGTTCGCTTTTCTTAAAAGCGCTCTCTGATACCGGTAAATCATATATTTTTTCGAGAGAGTATACTTGTTCTGCTTAACCAGGCGGCTCTCGATCATATCCTGAATGCTCTCTACATGGACAACATCCTCGCATTCTCTCTCCACATCATCCAGAATTCCGTCAATCAATGCCTCCCCGGCGCGTTCCGCCGCATCCACTTCTGCATTCGCCTTCTGAATCGCCCTCACAATCTTCTCTCTGTCATAATTCACAATTCTGCCGTCACGTTTCTGTACCTTAATCATCGCTGTCTCCTTATTTCCTTTAATCCATATTCTACTTTATCATACTGCTAAAAAATAACACAGCAGCTGTCAATTTGCCGTGAAATCTTCTACATTTTGCGTATGTAATTATTTCTTCACCATATATAGTGCTTTTCCATTATACAACAGATATGGCAAAAGTAAAGGCCTTTTTCTCTTTTTCTTCTCTCTCCCTAACAGTTCAGCCCTCAATCCTGTCCCCCATCTTTTTACCAGCATAGCCAATACACAGCCGAAGAAGCGGCGGGCGGCGGCAGGACGGATCCCGGGGGCATGGATATTCCAGTGTGCCGGCATCTGGATACGAGTCATAAGAAAGTCCGTTCCTGGCGATCACGCCCGCGGTTGGCGTGTTCGACAGGAACGGACTTTCTTATGGCGAGTAGGAAGCAAGACGGACACGGAATATCCATGCCCCCGGGACCCGTCCTGCCGCCGCTTCTTCGGCGTCCCTCCCAAATTCAGCGTATAAAATTAGTCCTGAGCCTCTGCTCCGGTTCCGGCGTTGTAATACCCGCCGCCTTACCGGCCTCAATGCAGTGAAGCAGCCACGCCATATTCTTCCCGACCGTGCGCATGACCTGCAGCCCCTCCAAATCCTGCTCCACTTCCTCCGGCGAGTTGCCGTGAACCATGTTCCAGTACTGGGATGATACAACCGGCATCTGGGAAATCGTAAAGTATTTGTTCAGGGAATCGAGCGTCGCCGTCGTCCCCGCACGCCGGGCCGATGCCACTGCTGCGGCCGGCTTAAAGGCAAAACAGCTTCCGGCGTAAAACAGACGGTCCAGGAAGGAATACAGCGAGCCGTTTGCCGATGCATAGTAGACCGGAGAGCCGACAACCAGACCGTCTGCATGCTCCATTTTATCCAAAAATGCATTGACCGGATCTCCTTTAAAGACACAGCGTCCGGCGGCGGCACATTTGCCGCATCCGATACAGCCATGAATGGCCTGATTGCCGATATGGACGATCTCCGTCTCAATTCCCTCATTCGTCAGGGCCCCCGCCACTTCCGTGAGCGCCCTGTATGTACAGCCCTTCTCATGAGGGCTTCCGTTTAAAAGCAGTACTTTCATCTCTTAACCATCCTTTCTTTTCTTCACATAAACCAGCTGTCCCGTCACGCTCTAATCCAGCAGGCCGATTAAGTCTTCCTTCGTCAGGCTGCCGAACGAGACGGTTCCCTCGGTGATGATCTGCTCCGCCAGATTCTTCTTTGATTCCTGAAGTTTTAAAATATTTTCTTCGATAGTCCCTTTTGTGATCAGTTTAAACACAGTAACCTGTTTCTCCTGGCCGATGCGGTGCGTCCGGTCCGTGGCCTGATTCTGCGCCGCCACATTCCACCACGGATCGTAATGAATCACCACATCCGCAGCTGTCAGATTTAAGCCCGTTCCCCCGGCTTTCAGGGAAATCAGGAATACCGGCACTCCGTCATCCTTAAAGGAGCTTACCATATGGAGCCGCTCTTCCTTGGGCGTCGCACCCGTCAGAATATAATACGCCATCCCCTCTTTCTTCAGCCGTTTTTCAATGATTTCCAGCATCGACGTAAACTGGGAAAAGAGCAGAATCTTATGGCCGCCCTCCACGCCGTTGCGGATCAGATCGATACACGTCTCAAGCTTGGCAGAACTGCCGTTATAGTTGCTGTAACAGAGATGCGGATCACAGCAGATCTGGCGCAGCCTCGTCAGCTGAGCCAGAATCTGTATTCTGTCAGAGCCGCCGTCTCCCGCCAGCTCCAGCTGCTGCTTCACCTGCCACGCATTGGCGGTATACAGCTCCTTCTGTTCCTTCTCAAAACCTGAATAGATCACATTTTCCAGCTTATCGGGCAGTTCCTTCAGCACATCCTTTTTGAGCCGGCGCAGAATAAACGGACCGATCATACGATGCAGCCCTTTTAAGCAGTTCTCATCCTGATCCCGCACGATGGGAAGCTCATACTCCTTCTTGAACCTCTGATACGAAAACAGAAAGCCGGGCATGAGGAAATCGAAAATACTCCACAGCTCGCTGAGCCTGTTTTCTATCGGAGTTCCCGTCAGTGCAAATCTTGTTCGGGCGTTCACTGACTTAACCGCCTTCGCACTCTGGGTCGAGGCGTTCTTGATATACTGCGCCTCGTCGACGATCTGAAAACGGAATTCCCTCTCCTCGTAAAAGGCAATATCCCTCTTCAGCAGATCGTAGGACGTAATTAAGATCTCTCCGGCCGAAGCCGCCTTCAAAAGCTCCTCCCGCTCCTGTGCGGTACCGCTTATTGTGCGGACTTTCAGGGTTGGCGCAAAATGATGGATTTCATTTTCCCAGTTATACACAAGGGATGCCGGACAGACAATCAGCGCCGAAGAATCCGGCTCGCGGTTACTCTCGTCCAGCAGCAGTGCGATAACCTGAATCGTCTTACCAAGTCCCATATCGTCTGCCAGAATCCCTCCAAATCCGTAGGAATCCAGGGTCTTAAGCCACCGGAATCCCGTTTTCTGGTATTCTCTCAGCACGGAACGAAGTGTCAGAGGAATCTCATAATCGCTGTCTTCCACAGATTTCATGCCGCGGACCACAGCCTTAAACAGCGCGTCACGATACAGAGTGATTCCAGAGCCCTCCTTTAGAATTCCGTCCAGATAGAGTGCCCGGTACCTGGGAAGCCGGAATTTCTGGCTCTGCAAATCCGTTTTGTTCACCGCAAGACCTTCCACCAGCTTCGCCACCGTCATCAGACCGTTGTCATCTAACGCCAGAAACTCGCCGTTCTTCATCCGGTAAAACCGCTTTTTCTGACTGTATTCTGACAGCAGCTTCGTAAGTTCGGCTCCCGACATTCCTTCCGTATCCACCGTAAGCTCCAGCCAGCTTCCGCTGCTCTTGACGCCGATGGAAATCTTCGGCGGCGGAAGAACCTTCAGTTTTTTGAAGGCTTCTGATAAATATACCTCTCCCTGGGCCATGAACTCGCTCATGCCTTCCGTGAGGAGACGGTAGACAGCCTCCTCATCGTCACGGATCGCCGGATACTCGGTATCGTGTTCCTTATATTTAAAATACTTTGTAATCAGCTGACTGACCCGGAATTCTCCCGGCACATCCCTGCACACGGTTCTTGGAAGCTTCTCATCCTCCACCGGCTGAAAGGAATAATCCCCGTAAGACAGAATCGGCTTTAAGACCAGGTCGTTGGGTCCCTGGCTGTCAAACTCGAATCTCGCCTTCAGTTCCTCCGGCTTATAGGCTTCCAGTTCCACGTCGCCCGCGTCGATGATACTGTAGGATGCTATCTTTTTCAGAACACGCTCATAGAACAGCGGCATGTCCTTATCGTTTACCTCAGCCTCACAGTTTGAGCCGAAGCTCTTAATCATCTGTTCCAGAAAGACGTGCAGCGTCGAACTGCAGGCTTCGTCGCAGCGATAGATCCGTTCCTTGTCTACCACATAAAGATGGCGTTCTCCCTCAAAGATGAGAAGCCCCTTATCAATGGATACCAGGATGCCATCCCGTCCCTTCTTTCTGATTTTGACCGCCAGATCGGGATTATGGTCCGTCAGCGTCACCATTCGCTTGTGGGCGCGGTAATCCTCCAGTTCCAGTGTTTCCCCCATCATCAGCCTGAAAAAGCGGTCCCGGTTGCTCCGGCTTAGATTTAAGCTTCTCAGAGCCGGCATGGCAGAAAACGAGCTCTTCTGAAACTGTTCGTAGTGCTCACAGTAGCTGCCCACCAGCTCCATGATAAATTCCACCAGCGGCCTGCTCTCTTTTGTAAATACGGAGAGATTGTGATGAAATGCCAAATTCTTTCCATATTCCACAAAGGAGCCGCTCTCTATCGCCCTGGTAAAGGCCACAAGGTCCTTAAGCACATAGAAGCGCTCCCGTCCCAGACGGAATTCCAGCTTCACATCACTCCGGTCCGCGATGATGCGGACAGCCAGCTGAACCTGCTTTTCTTCCCCTTCGATCATGATCTGGGCCACTTCTCGGTTGGTATACTCCCGGATCATCGTCCTGGCCTGCTGGGAGGTGGTGACGGGACGCCCCGAATTTTCAGCCGCTTTCTCCCGGTATTCCCTGTAGAGTTCCTGACAGTGAGGGCACATTCCCTTATAGGAATTTCCCTGCACACAGGAACAAGAGTAGTCATAAACCTGACTACCCTTGATATATAAATTAGCTTTATACTGTTTTCCCTGGTCTTCAACCAGGCCTTTTACGCCCGATTCGCCTTTCCAGAAGGCGCTTGTTGTCATCTGTGATACTTTCATAAGTTTTTCACATCCGTTCACACATTACATACGTTCCGGAGCCTCAATTCCAAGCAGATCGATACAGGCGGTAAGGACATCCTTCGCCAGACTGATCAGACTGAGCCAGGAAGCACGCTGTTTTTCGTTTTCCTCGGCAATGATCTTCGTGTCATGATAGAACCTGTTGAACGCGTTAGCCAGTTCATACACGTACTGGCAGATCTTATGGGGAGCCAGCTCCATAAAACTGGTCTCGATCACCTCATTATATTTTGAAAGCTGCAGCATCAGGTCTTTCTCCGCTCCGGAAGCGGCCGGAAGAATGTCTCCCGTGCACACACCCTGCACTTCCAGATCGGAAGCCTTTGCCAGGATGGACTTGATACGCACAATCGTATACAGAATATAAGGACCTGTGTTTCCTTCAAAGGAAACGAAACGATCCATGTCAAAAATGTAGTCCTTGGAAGCCTGATTGGATAAATCTCCGTACTTGAGCGCGGCCATGCCGACGATCTTCGAGGTCTTTAACGCCTCTTCCTCCGACACGGTGCGGTTTTCCATAATCTTCTCGTATGCCGCAGCGTCAATATCGGAAATCAGGGTCTCCAGACGCATAACGCCGCCGTCCCTCGTCTTAAACGGCTTTCCGTCCTTTCCATTCATGGTGCCGAAGCCCAGATGGGACATCTTCCGTTCTTCCGGCACGAAGCCGGCCTTCTTGGCCACACGGAACACCTGTGTAAAATGGAGTTCCTGACGTTTATCTGTAATATAAATATACCAGTCCGGGCAGAATTCTTTCTCACGCTCGAGAATCGTTCCCAAATCAGAGGTGGAGTAGAGTGCCGCACCGTCGGATTTGCGGATGATACAGGGCGGGAGTTCCTTGGAATCACCGGGCTCGGCGATATCGACCACCAGTGCGCCCTGGCTCTCATAAGCGAGTTTTTTCTCTTCCAGTTCCTGAATCAGCCCCGGAATATAGGCCTGAGCATCACTCTCTCCTTTCCATAAATCAAAGGATACATTCAAGTTGCCGTAATTCTTCTTTAAATCTGTTACGGAAACATCGATGATATGATTCCAGATCGCGCGGTAAGGTGCGTATCCGTTCTGCAGCTTCAGCGTCGCCTCGTGGGCTCTTGCGCTGAATTCCTCGTCCGTCTTAGACTTCGCGCTGGCCGCCGGGTAGATCTCCTCCAGTTCACCGATGGTAAACGGAGCCTCCTTCGGATATTCTCCGGTATAGGTCTCATCAAAATAGGCCAGTTCCGGCTTTCTGTCACGAAGTTCCTCAATGATCAGTCCCATCTGAAGTCCCCAGTCTCCCAGATGAACGTCACCGATCACCTTATGCCCCAGGAAACGTCCCATCCGCTTGATACTCTCGCCAATGATGGCGGAACGGAGATGTCCCACATGCAGCGGCTTTGCCACGTTGGCTCCGCCGTAATCCACGATGATCGTGAGCGGCGTTTTCGCCTTTTCACAGCCGCACTGGTCTTCTTCTCTCATGTTGTTCATGTAGGTCGCCAGATATCCGGCCTCCAGTTTTATATTAATGAAACCCGGCATCACCGCGTTCACTTCTGAAAATATATCGCCGCCAGACAGCTTCTCCACAACTTCATTTGCAATGTCGATCGGTTTCTTTTTGTATGCCTTTGCGGCTGCCATGGCACCATTACACTGGTACTCACAGAGGTCCGGCCGGTTGGACAGCGTAACCTTCGCAAAGCTCTCATCGTAACCACAGGCTGCGAATGCCTCTTTTACCTCTGATGTGATTAAATCAAGAATCTTTTTCATCGGTTCCTGTTCTCCTTTTTGAATATTCTTCCTGTTTCTCTTTTTCCTATGCATTCCCGTTTTACTAATTTCAAAATACTTCCAGGCTAAAAGCTAATTATATTACAATCAGGTTGAAAAATCAACAATTTTTCCGGATCTCCTGAAATCCGAAAACACACGGCTGCAGTTCACAGCAGAAAACGAATACAGAAAGTTTTTTTGAAAAAGCTAAACATTTTCACCCGCCTGTACGATAAGGATAGTAACGGACATCAAAGATCGGAGGAAATGGAATGAGAGTAAATCTGAATTTCAGCCTGCATAAGAATACGCTTATCAATACCGCACGGGTAAATGCATCATTCGCCAAATACCAGTCAGGGCAGGATAAAAAGAGCGGGGGCATACTGGGAAACCGTCCGAAAAACGACCGTTTCACCCTCTCCCCTCAGGGTAAATTAATAAACATGATTGAGAGTCTGACCAAGCAAAAACAGGCGCTTGTGGATCAAAGAAACAGTCTGGTGGAAACGACATTAGGCGACGGCGGAAAGCTGGAGGACATCAAGGATCAGCTCAAATCGTACAAGAAGCAGATCGATGCCATTGATAAACAGATTTCTAACGCCTACACCCAGCAGGCCAGGCAGTGCATAGAGCCGGAAGATAAAAAAAGTTCTGACAAAACAGGCAAGAACAAAACCGACGATCAGCTGACAACTGAACACCTTACGACTCTGGCCGCTGTCTCCCAGGATCTCCGCCATGCGGAAAAGCTTTCCGCAGTCCAGAGCCACATAGAGAGTGAAGCCAGAATCAAAGAATCGGAAATTGATCTTGGAGCGGCTCACGTCGACACCTTAGTGAGCAAGGGACTCGGCGGCGACACGGTAGGCGCCCTCATAGAAAATGAGATGGACTCCATCGGACGTTCCGATCAGGAAGCCGGACAGCTGCATGACAAAGCATCGGAGCTGGCGCTCCGTCAGGGAGAACAACTCCGGAAATCCCGGGAGGAATTAGAGCAGTCGAATGGCGCCCAAACGAAAATGGCAACGGCACAGGAAGGAACGGAAGGGCCGATGGTTGATCAGAGGAAAGATGGGAATGACGATAGGGATGGGGAGTAGAACTTCAGCCTGCATCTGTATATGGCACTATGACAGAAACGGCCGATAAAAATTATTTTATGGCCGTTTTTGTCATGCTGTTTCGTTTATAAGTAAAATGTACCATCAAACAGATATTACGCCTTGTTGGGCCGATTCGGGAACGGGTTTTCCAGTTGAAATTTACTAAAATAGCAGGGTCGAAAAGTGTGCAGGTTAAAGAGGTTATGCTGGAAAGCGCATAACCTCTGGGGACATTGCCCGGCAAAGCCGGGCGAACAATCATAGTTAAAATTATTATTACATTAACTACTGCTCATAAACCGTAATAGTCAACCCCAGCTCTCCCATTATTTCGTTCCCAGTTTCTACTATAATTTTTTTGTGCGGAAACAATTCTTTCAATCTTTGTTGCCAATTATAAACTAAGATGTCACAAAACTGCATTATCAACGAATTATTTTGATAAGATTCGTCTGTACAATTTATGAATAAATCTCCGATACTCCAGCTATTAACCCATTGCTCTATAAGTTTTTTATTCTTACCAAATCGTTCTTCTAATTTCTCTACTTTTTTTATAGCCTCCTCACCTTCTTCTTCGAAAAAAACAGAAACAAAAATATATTCTCCTATCTGAATAAAATCAGGGCAAAACAAATATGAAATCGCAATAATATCTTCTAATGAATTACAATTACATGCATGTTCAAATAAATTTAATCCTTTAGGCTTTCTAAACTTTTTCATTATTCCTTGTTTTACAATGCTATTGCAATATCTTATTTCATACATTTTATCACCATCCAAAAAGATCTAAAATAAACTGTGGTACCGGGTTATCTAATTTATAAGGACTTAAAAACTTTTTACCTGCAGGGTTAGTATTAATTTTAAATCCTTTTACTCTACTTGAGCTTATATCATAAATCAAATCCCCATTATCATCATATACAAATACATGCTCTCCATTCTCCGTTCTGAGAAAGCTGTTCGGATCATTTGTAGGAGGTCTATCTGAACCAGCTTGATTGACTTTAACAGTTCCTTTGTCTGTTAAATTGTCAAAATCAGAACTATTTAGTTCGCTCGTATCCTTTAAATTTCTTTCCCAAGAATCAGAATCCCCCTTGGCATTGACACATCCGCCTCATATCTTTTACGCCTTTTTCTCTAATCCTTTAGAAAAGGCGGCAAACCAATCACTGTGTTTCTTCTAGTTCTATCTTAGCACAAACTGTTCATATCTGACAGCCCTTATTGCCCCGGCTCCCGGTATTCCATATGGTTTTTCAGCATCCCATACACGATATTCACTAAACGTCTCGCAATACAGATCAGTGCCTGCTGTTTATTCTTCCCGTCTTCCAATTTTCGCAGAAAATACTCCCGGAAGACCGGATTTCTCGGTGTTCCGTTTATGGATACCTGTATCATCTGGATTGCCAGAAAGTAAAAGATGGCCTGTAACCGCCTGTTTCCCTGCTTCGGGCACACATCTTTCCCTTTTCCTGCCGATGAAAAGTTCACTGGCGCTATCCCGGCGAATTTCGCCAGTTTGGCGGAGTTTGGAAAACGGCTGATATTTCCAATCTCTGACAGCATGTTTGCTGCTGTTATCAATTCGATTCCCGGCATGGTCATCAAGGTGCAGTCAAATTCTGGCATGAGCATTTCTATCGCCTGGTTTACTTCTTCCAGTTGGACACGGTAATGCTCCAGATCGCTGACCAGGCTACGGGTAATGGTATCCCGGCTCTCCTGATGGTCTCTTTTGGTATCTCCATCCGCCCGCACCAGGGACAGTATCTTCTCCGCTCGTTTCACCGAACAGTTATTGTGGCTCACCGGGCGCAGTTCCTCCGCCAGTTCTTCTGCTGTCTTTCCTTGCAAATGCTCTGGCGATGGATATTCCATAAAAAAATATAGTGCCGTTGCTCGGCTGATATCGCTAAAGAATTGCTTATAGCTGGGGTACGCTATGCAGAGCTGCTCATGAAGCTGGTTTTTTAGGCGGTGCAGGTGGGTACAGATATTGTCCCTGCGGTTCACCAACTGGCTCAGCGTCCAATACTTATCATCTGGTATGGCATCCGGCAGTTTATCCAGCATATTGATCAGCACCAATGCCACAGCTTCCGCATCATAGCTGTCGCTTTTCTGGTACATCGGCACGCTTTTCCTCTGGGCATAAGATAAGGCCGTATTCACGTCTTTCACCGCAACCCCTTTTTCAATCAGCCATACAGCAAGCGCGCGGCCATAACCGTAAGCATTCTCCAAACCGTAGACAGGTTCCTTTTCTTCCGTCACAAACCGGCTGACTTTCCTCGTCAGCTTACTGAATTCCGATGGCTTGTTCTCAAACGTGATTTCTCCAAGCTTCTGGTTCCAGCAGTCCAGCATGACTGCCGTGTGTGTTTCCTTATGCAGGTCAATCCCCACATAGATGATGTTTTCTTTTCTCAGATGTCATCCTTCCTCTTTTTCCTGTCTCCGTCCATGATCGCAAAACTGCCGGCAACCTCAGCTGATAAGCGTTATGCGCCGGTTTACGCCTTCTGGCTACGGCCATCGCAAGGGGGATTTGGCCTGTCCACTTCCACAACCTTGAACTTTACAGGTTATTTCCTCTTTCGAGGTGTGGTGTATGTTAGCTCTGAATGAGATGGATTGCAAATGCTTTCCGATCAATTTCTCCGATTTGTGAGATTTGATGCAAAACCGAACCTCTGCTTTGTGACATAGTGGTATCAGTTCTCCTAGCGGATATCCATAACTGAAATCTGCGCGGCGGCCTGCCCAGCGGGTCTGCCAGCAGGAACAGAACATCACCAGAAAAGAAACAGCCACCGATTCTTTGTGAACCGGCAGCTGTCTTTCCTTACAGTTATATCTGTGTTTTTCTTCCCCCTTAAACCCCCGGGTGTGCGCCATTGTAACATGGGACTGGATGGAATGTCAATTTCAATTCCCTTGCGTTTTTCTTACCAAAATCTTCGTGCGTGGGTGGCTTAACGGCACCCAGCTTTTTGAGTTTTAAGGAATCTGGCACCCAGCCCATTTTTTCTTCATTCGAAATCTGGTTATTTACGGGTAACAAAGACCAAAAATTTTTATGCTGGAGGCCTCTGTTTTTTGAATAACTTTTTCTGGGATTTCTGAGAAAGTTATGCCAGCGAACTGCGCAGATATCCCGGAAATGCACGATTTTACGGCATCTGTGGGCTTTTTAGAGGGAAAAAGCATGATTCAGGACGGTGCAATTAAGGCAATCCGACCTTTTTTTGAAAAATGGAGCAAATTTTATTCCTTCCATCATGCTTCGTTTCTCTCAGACATTCTCTTACCCCTGTGACGCACCGTGACAGCCTGTGTGCCATTTTTAAGCCCCGCCTCGGAAAGATGTACCATAACACAGGAATTCCGGCACGTTGGGCCAATTTGGAACAACGACATTTCCCTCCAAAGAGCCAAAATACTCAGGGTCGAAAAGTGTGCTGGTTAAAGAGGTTATGCCAAAGAACTGCATAACCTCGGATGACATCGCCCGGCATAGCCGGGCAATGAGATTCTATCATTTTTCAATATTTTGAATCATTTCGTCCAACTTATCTTTAGAAAAAATCCCCTCGCTTGCACCTGAAAGAAAATATAGTTTCATCCAATAACCATCGTCTTCACAAAAAGACTCTAACGCTTCTTTAATATTGTTATGTGTTAACTCTTTTACAATAATATCTGGCGGCGAGGCAGGGATAAAATTCAAATTTTCCTTCTCCATATAATGTAAATAAAACATCGGCGTGCATATTGTCATCGTAAAATGCATTCCATCTTCTGTTTCTACAAAAACATCAATATTATCATTAAATAAATCAGGAATTTTTTCTAAAGCCGTTGGATAAGTAATATTTTTGATTTTCATAATCACACCTACTCGTATAATTTTTTTAAAATGTTTATAACAGTTTGTTCATTCGCTTTATCTGCTTTTCCCAAAATTTCATAACCATTAGCTGTTTTTCGGTAAAATACTCTTGCACCATTCCTTCCTCTCAGATAAGATACATCCTTAAATAAATTCTTGCTACCTAATCCAGGGTTTTCATTTCCTTTTAACAATTCATCAATAAGGTGATCCGCTTCTTGTTGTACACGCTCATTTTTTCCCATTTCTTCTACAGCTTTTACAAGGCGCGGGTCTTTATCAATACTAGAAGTTAACTCAGTCTTAGAATCCCCCTTTCCAGAATTCTGTGCCTTATCTAAATTATCATACGCTCTCTGCTTAATCGCTGCTATATTATATAGCCCTGCTCCCAATCCAGCTCCTGCTGCTCCAGCCACTTCTATTTCAAATATCATTCCCCCACTTAATACCATCTGTATTACACCAATATCTCCGCTAAATGACGCACTCATTATAGGTGCTGCCGCCGGCAACAGTTCTATAAATGCTGCAATCCCAGCTGCTGTCATTCCACTGTTTGCAATCATATCACCTATATATTTACCATAATAGTAAGATTCCCTATCCAGTAAACTATCCACCAGTAAATCTTCAGAACCAGTCAGCTTTTGAAATTGATCCAGCATTGCTTTTGTTCTTGTATCTCCAAAGCCATACTGGTAAGCCAATTCCATATCAATACCCATAATCATACTTAAATAATATTCTTCATCTATTTCCTGGCAATAGGTAATATCATTACTGTCTTCCGCTCTTTTTATTGCAGCTTTGATATGAGCGTCATTTTTGCTAGATTCCAGTAGAACTAACTCACCCTCCTTCCCAAATATTAAATCTAAAAGTTTTCCTTTAATATTATCGACTAATTTATCAAAAGTCCTGCTTATTATTCCTTTGGGAATACCTACTTGAGTATGGTCACTTGGATCAATATAATTCAACGGACTATTCTTCGTATATGCATACCGGTTCAGTGTCAATGGGTCGTTGATATCTCCCAAATACGTATCTTCCTGGAAGAATCTCCCTATCTCTGCATTATAATACCTCGCTCTTAAGAATTCAAGCCCGCTATTCGGGTTGTAGCTCTCCACATTATACCCGTAGAAATCCGTATGCTCCGTACTTCCCAGTGTCACCTGCCCGTATGGGTCATACTGGTACACACTCGTCACCATTCCGTTCTGCCACGTATTCGCCGTTACACTTCCACGGCCGTCATACAGGTAATAGCTTGTTTCGTTGCATACCAGGTCGCGGGCCTCCGTCCATATATCATTCCTTGACAGTCTCTGCCTTCCATTGTAGCTGTAGCTTTCCGTTGCCCCGCTGTTCACCGTATACGCAGTCAGGACCTCGGTATACTGCCGGTTCGTATCATTCACATACTCCGTCAGATCATAAGCCCGTCCCGTTGCAGAGCAGATATAGCTGAATAAATCGCCTTCCGCCGTTAAGCTTCCATCCTCATTCTTATTATTCTCCGGCATGAAGACTTCTCCACTCACATTCTTCCCATAACCGCATTCCGCATCCGGATTGTAGTTCAACTGGAATGTCCGGTTTCCGTCTCCGTCATAGGCTGCCGCCATCAGCAGCTTCTGCTGGTCCTTCACTGCCTTCAGACGGTTCTCTGTATCGTACTGATACGTTACTTCGGCGCGGTTCATCAGGCACTCCTGCGTCAGGTTGCCGTTGGCATCGTACTTGAAGGTATACCGCTTCGTCAGATTTCCTTCACAGACTACTGCTCCAACCATCTGATTATCCGCATTGTACGTATAGGTGGTCTGATCTGTCCGGTATTCGAATACCTCCTGCTTCTTTACCCGGGTGCGGTTTCCTACGGAGTCATATTCGTATGTATATACCGTCTTATCGAACATGCCTTTATCTTCTTTACACTCTATGAGTTCCCCGTTATTGTCATACTTGAAGGTTCTCTTTGTGGTCTCCCATACCGGATTCTGGTTCTGCCACGGGTTATCTGATACGTGGACGCATTCTCCGTCCGGTCCGCCTTTGTGGCCGTAATCCTTATTCGACACAAACAGGCACTCTTTGGCTGTCTCACTCACGATCAGTCCGGCATCGTCATACGTGTACTGATAGTCCGAGATCAGAAAGCCGCAGGAGCAGAGATTCTCCGCCTCCACGATCTGGTCGCGTGCATTATAAGTATAGCTGCTAGTGCTTCCGTCTGCGCGTTTCACCTTTGTCAGCCGGTTCAATGGGTCATAGCTGTAGAAGGTTTCTCTTCCGTCACGGTCCACGATCTTCGTGATGTTGTCGTTTTTATCGTAAATATACTCTACCGTACCATTATCCGGATAGATGATCTTCTGCAGATTGTCCGCCTCATCATAGACGTACTCCACGGTTTTTCCGGAGCCGTTTGTGGCCGAGCTTTGCTAAGTAATACACTGCTGTTATCGGTAAGGATTATTTTATCATTATGAATCACATTGATCTGCTGCATATTTACCAAAAAACTCTTATGTACACGGATAAATTGATAGGGCGTTAATTCTTCCTCCAATTTTTTTAGGCTGCCGCACATGCTATAAGTTTTGTCTGTTGTTTTAATTGT
This sequence comes from Hungatella sp. SL.1.14, assembly GCF_024460495.1. NCBI lineage: Bacteria > Bacillati > Bacillota > Clostridia > Lachnospirales > Lachnospiraceae > Hungatella > Hungatella sp. SL.1.14. Next base: position 119,479 of record NZ_JANFYJ010000015.1, read on the forward strand.
AATCAAATGTCCAATGCATTCGATATACAGAATGTCTTTATAATAAACTTTTTGTGCATTTACCACATAAAATAATTCATTATAAATAATGCGCGCAAAATACTTATCAATTGCTTTTTTCAAATCGGCTATCAGCGCGCTCTTACGCATAAACCAGAATGTATCGTATTCATATGACTGAAAAACCAGGCTTTCATGAGAAGAGACGAAAATCAATACTATATTTGGATAACTCTTTTGCATTTTCCCGGCCATGGAAAAACCGTCCATTCCCGGCATCTCTATATCCAGAAAGAGGATGTTGAAATTTCTGTTTCTAAGCTGTGACAGGCATGTCTGGCCATCTGAAAAGTCTTCAATATCAGCTTCCTCGCCATGACTCTCTATCATTTTATAAACTGCATTCTTAAGTAATAATCGGAAATCATTATCATCATCACAAATGGCAATTGAAATCATATTATTTCCTTTCCCCTTGCAAAGAAATATGGTAATCCTCCATATCCTCCTGCCCGGTAAGTTACAGATCCGTATCTTTTACTCTCTCAATAAACTCAAGCATCAGCCATACATCTTTTTCCGGCATCGAATAAATATTATCAATTGCTTTTTGCTGCATTAGCGAAGTGTTATTTCTATCATTAAAAAATTCCATTGGCGTAATTCCAAGATACTCACATATATAAAGGAACTCACTCATTGACGGAAGCGTCCTGCCAGAGGTGATACTACGAATATAGCTGGTGCTGTGTCCTAAATCCAGGCTCATCTTTCGCTCTGAGACCTGTTTTTCTTCTCGTAATCTGGAAAGCCGACTACGTATAAATTGCTCATTCATTATAATACCTCCTGATAATAATCATAATTCACGATAAAAGTATTTTCGAGCGTTTGTAACGCCTTTTTTTCATGTAATCAGACGTTTTAAACACTCACCTACTTATTAGTTAGTCGTTTGTGGTATCTATAATGAAACGAATTTTTTTTAAATATTTTGTACCGGCAGCTCTCAGACATCATTTTTACAGGGAATCAATTAAAAAAGCTGAGTGAAATCACTAAATAATCAGTAATTTCACTCAGCCAGCTTACCACAACCGCAGCTTCAATCCGCAGAAAATAATTCCTTACTGCCTGCCCCTACATCCCATGCGCCTCTCTCCACGCCTTCACTTCCTCCAACCTCTTCTTCGCCGCCTTCTCATTCCCCTCTTCCGTAGGCACATAGTACGTCCTGTCTTTTAAGGAGTCCGGCATGCACTGCATGGCGGCGATCCTGTCCTCTGTCTGGTGGGCGTACTGATAGCCTTCCCCGTAATGCAGCTCCTTCATCAGTCCCGTCGGCGCGTTGCGGATCACTAAGGGAACCGGCTCTGCCAGCGTGTGCAGGGCATCCTCCCTGCAGTGTTCGTAGCCCGCGTAAGCGGAGTTGGATTTCGGCGCCATGGACAGATAGATCACTGTGTGCGCCAGATTGACGTTGCACTCAGGCATCCCGTTAAAATGGCAGGCCTGATAGGCGGAGACCGCCAGCGTAAGCGCCTGGCTGTCCGCCATCCCGATATCCTCACTTGCAAAACGGATCAGCCGCCTCGCCACATAGAGCGGATCTTCTCCGGCCTCCAGCATGCGGGCCAGCCAGTAAAGCGCCGCGTCCGGATCACTGTTTCTCATGGATTTGTGAAGGGCCGAAATCAGATTGTAGTGCTCCTCGCCATTTTTATCATACAGGAGGGACTTGCGGCTGGTACACTGTTCCAGCACTTCGGGAGTCACGGTGGTCTCTTCCGCGCTGATCTCCCCGTTTAGGACTGCCATCTCCAGTGTATTGAGTGCCGTTCTCGCGTCCCCATTGGCAAACTGGGCGATCATCCGGAGCATGTCCTCTGTAATCCCGATCCTCTGATCCCTCAGCCCGAGCGGGCTCGTTAAGGCATGGTGCAGAAGAATTACCAGGTCATCCGTCTGGAGCGCCTGGAGCACGAAAACCTTGCATCTCGAAAGAAGAGCCGCGTTAATCTCAAACGAGGGATTCTCCGTCGTGGCTCCGATGAGGATAATACTCCCCTTTTCGACATACGGAAGAAATGCATCCTGCTGGGCCTTATTAAAACGGTGGATCTCGTCCACAAATACAAGCGTGCGCAGACCCATATGGCGGTCCCGCTCCGCCTGAGCCATCACTTCCTTAATTTCCTTAATTCCGCTTGTAACGGCGGAAAAATCCACGAAGGAGGCCTTTGTCCGGTTGGCGATGATCCTGGCCAGAGTGGTCTTTCCCACACCGGGAGGTCCCCAGAAGATCATGGAACACACCATGTCCTGATCAATAATCCGGCGCAGCACCTTTCCCTCACCCAGAAGGTGCTTCTGGCCCACAAATTCCTCCAGCCCCGTTGGCCTCAACCGGCTTGCCAGCGGACCCACGGCAGCCCGGTCGTCAAAAAGCGATAATTGTTCCATCCTGTCTCAACCACCTTTTTCATTCGATCATATGTTTCGTTTCTATTTTACCATGGCCCAAACGAAAGATCAAACGCCATCTCACAGATAAAGAGGGACCGTTTTAAGAATATTCCTAAAACAGTCCCTCACTTTTTATTCTGTTATTCCGTTGACCCTGACACCATTTTTGTCAACTGTGACACCGTCCGGCGTCACAGTATCGGCCAGCATTTTCCCGGATTCATCTAAGTAATACCACTTTCCGTCCGTCTGTACCCAGCCGGTCTTCATGGCTCCGGATTCACTCATATAATACCAGCAGCCCTTTTCTAAAACCCAGCCGGTTTTCATGGCTCCGGACGGGCTGAAATAGAACCAGTGGTCCCCGGTATTGACCCAGCCGGTCTTCATCGCCCCGGACGGACTGCAGAAATACCATACATTGTTTAAATGAATCCAGCCGGTAATCATCCGGCCGTCAGCACCGATCCAGTACCACTCTCCGCCGACTTTGATCCACTCGCTCTGCGCATAGGTCCCGTCTTCCTTTTCAAAGCTCCAGACTCCGTCCTTTGCTTTCCAGGTTCCGCTCGTCTCTTCCGGATCCTTCCACACACTGTCTGAGGAATCTTCCTGCTCCGGCGTTTCTTCCGGTTCGCTGCTGTCCGTTGTTTCTTCCGGAAGCGTTCCGCCCGGTGTTTCATCAGGCAGCGTCTCTTCCGGTGTCTCAGCAGGCGCCGTTTCACCTGGTGTTTCTTCCGGCGTCTCATCCGGAGTTGTTTCTTCCGGTGTCTCATTCGGCGTTTCGTCGTCTGACGTCTCCCGCTTAACCGTATAATCATCCTGGCTTCCAAACACGGTGAGCGTTCTTTCTGTATAGTTCTCATCCGCCGTTTTACAGCCGCCTGGCTCAACCGAAAACGTCACATCACTGTCCGCATTGACCACAATGGTTCCAAGGTTTAACGCTGTCCCCTTTTTCAGTATATCATCTGCTGCACCTGATACGTAGATCGTCAGGGTCCCGTTGCTCTGATTATAGCGATACGTCTTAACCGTAACGTCCGAATTGTTTTTTAAATCGCTGTCGAACTTAAATTTGATATCCTCTATCCCATCCGGATCATCGGAGGCCACTCCGAACTGAATCTGGAAGGTTCCTGCTTTCTGCACGTCCTCCCGTGCAGAAAGCATAACACTTACTTTTACCTCATTTTCGCTGGTTCCCTTTTCCCATGTGACAAACCGGTATTCCTCCGCCGGCGTAGTCATGATTCGGCCAAACGCTGCAAGAAGGATCAGGATTCCCAGCAGGCCAATTACTACTTTCTTATTCATAAGTCGCTGCAACATATTTTCTCCTCCCGTACGTTCAGTCCTGTGCTTTTATCTCGATCACCGGTAATTTCTCCGGCATATCGACAAACAGAGTATTGCTGACAAGGCGTTCTCCCCTGTTGTCATGTGCGTTGTCTACCCGGTAGAGCTCCGCTCTCACACGTTTTGGAAGAGCGTCTTTTTTAAAGTTCCCGGGTTCGATATAATAGATCCAGGTTCCGCTGCTGGTCTCACCCAGTTCTCCATGCTCCGGCACTTCCGCAAAGATCATCTGGGCCGCCGATATATTTCCTGCTTCATCGGTACCGCCCACAATCTTTCCCTGCTCATCATACAGCAGGACCACATTGTACGCCGGGTTTCCTTTGTACGTACCTGTAAATATAAGGGAACCCTCCGGAATAACGGCTTCTCCGCTCTCTCCATGTCCCGCATGGTAGTCCTCTTTCAGAATACCGATCGAATCCGTCTGACCAAAGTCAATGTCGTCTCCGGTCTGTCCCAGCAGGTCAATCTCCGAAATGGATATATCGGTTCCCTTCTGATCCACCGCCGTAATCCTTACGTATGAGGTGTCATAGGCGTACAGCCATGTGTCATCATTCTTGTTAAAATAGACGGTCTCACTGCCGTTCACCAGCTGCCCCTGCGCTACGGAGAAGGTTCCGGCCTTAACCTGGGTCCAGGAACCATCTGCGCCGGTATCGCTGATCTCCACTTTAAAATTACCGATCGGGCTTCCGGCCGCGTTATCCGCATTACTCAGTTTATACGTAAGACCGGTGATGGTCTCTTCCCTGTTTAAGTGAATGGTAACAGATGCCGCCGGTGCCTTTCCGTTACTGCCTGCCACAGTTTTTCCTGTATAGGTGGTTCCCGCATCGTTATCGATGACCTTTCCGATCGCCTCCATGGTTACCGTATCCGGGTTGATCTCCTCATCCACCTTGTCCTCTGCAGAGACCATGTTCGTGGTTACGGTCCAGTCTGATTTATCAATCACGCCGCCGTGGGATACTTTAACCGGCTCCAGTACCACCGGTTTTGTGGCATTTAAGTACTTATCGTAACCTACTACTTCATAGGTGAAGACCCTGTTGTTAACAGTAGAAACAGAATCCACAAATTCCGTCTGGTCCGCAGTCACGAAGCCTACCGGTTTCTTCTCCACATGGCTCTTGATGGTTTCGGAACGGTAGATTTCGTATCCCAGCATCGCCTCCGGCTTTTTAGACTGGCTTGCGAGATGGATCGTCACCTCATTGGAATTCTCTATGTAGCTTAAATCAGCCTCGACCACAGTGCTGGCTGCAACGGAACCATCTTTTCCGTTCTTCAGCACGTATGCCCTTGCCTCATCGTTTACAAACCAGATCGCTCTTGTCTCTTTTTCAAACTGCTGCGCATACTTCTTTGTCGTCTCGTCAGGCACCATACCCCAGCGTTCGAAGAACTCCAGAATATTCTTTTCCGCCGCCGCACACGCCAGACGCATAAGCTTGTTGTCCACGTCTCCGCTCAGGCTCAGTGATACTCCGCCCGGCTTCGGCGCCGCTTCTGTATTTCTTACGTAGGAGTCCACTCTGGCAAAAAACAGGTTGTTAAACTGATCCCGGTACTTATCGTACGTTTTATAGTTGTAACCTCCCATATCGTATGCCAGATGAAGCTGCCAGTATAATCCCAGCTGTGTAAACACATTGGAGGAGCGCCCTGTGACGCCCGAAGTCACCTTCTTATAAACCTCCGGATACTGGAACCGCACACTGTCATTGGTGTCATGAGCCTGCGCCAGCACGGAGAAATAGTTATTTGTAATCTCGGCTATGGCATAAGCCCCTTCATTGATTTCATGGCCGATCTCGTGGGCAATTCCCCAGCCGAAGTATTGACCGCTTTCATATCTGCCTTTCGGATCCGCCTTCACCGGAACGCCCCTGGTAAGCCCCGGTATGGACCCCCATTCGATTCCGATATGAAGTCCTCCCGCATACATGAACGCGCCTGCAAACATTCTCTGATAGCGCAGATTCAGCCGGCTCACCGGCAATTTGTTCTTCTCACCCGCATCGGGATCACTGCTCAGTCCCTTATGCTGATAGAAAAGATTCACCATCTCATCAGCCGCCGTCAGGGACTGATACAGCTGCTCCGCCTTTTCCTCCACAGTTCCGCCTGATAATCCGGCGAGAATCTGCTGGGAGGAAACGGAAAACATCATATATTTTGTTACAATATCCGTAGCGCCCAGAATACAGTTCTTCTTTGCAGAGCTCCAGTCTCCGTCATGCGCTTTTTTGTGATTTTCATGCTCTGTCTCCAGATTGGCCGCAGTGGCTTCCAGTTCTTCCACATATTTCGTCACCAGGGCTCTCGCTGCATTGGAATCAGATGCCATCGTCACATTAAGCGCCGGTATCTGATGTCCGCCGCTGACTCTCACGCTGTAGCGTTCTTTGCCCTGTGCTCCGGTGTATTCGACGTAAAGCTGTCCGCCCTGTTCCACGTCGAGATCCGTGATCTTCGGAATGGTGATTTCATTGATTCCTGCTTTCAGCATGCCGATTGTTTTTGACCATGCACTGGACTCTCCATGGTACTGGGTCGCGATCAGGCGCAGATTCGTGCTGTCTCCCGTCTTCTTCTCCGGGCTTCCCACATAGACCATCACCGTATCTCCGGCCATGGCCGTGACGCCCAGCGGCTGCCAGGCATTTAATCCGCCGCCAAAGGTAATGCTGCCGTCTGCCTTCTTCGTCACCTGGTTGTCTATGGTCAGAATATCGGCCAGGGCCTCATCCTTCAATATCTGCTCCGCCGTAGTAAGCTCTCTCTCCAGAATCTCCTTCTTCGGATGGAGTTCCCCGCTCACCTCGTCTTTTATCTCCAGACGCGCCCTCAGACCGTCAATACTCTCCTGCGTTACCCCTTCCTTTAAGGACAGGTGCATATCATCTGCAAACAGATCGTACACCTCATGCTCGATCGGATCATAGTAATAGAATTTCATCTCCGCAATACTGATCCTGCTGGACGGGCCATAACCGGTAGTCAGTCTGACCTGGACCCGGTCTGTCGTAACCGGCTGACTGGTCTGGAACTCATAATATGTTTTCCCGTTAGAGCTGGTTTTTCTGCTGAATGTACCGGCCGCCTGCACCTGACTGTTTTTTCCCTCAGGCCAATAGAAGAAAGTTGCATCGGTGTAAGCAAACTTCTGAGCCTGATCCGGGATAATAACCACGGTATCCATCGTGTAACTGTCGTCGAGGGTCACGGTCGGTGATTTTGATTCACCGGGATAGACGCAGCCTGCATCCCAGTCGTTGCGCACCCACGCGGATACTGCGTCGTTGTCTGCAACTGCAAACTCGCTGTCTGCAGTTCCCCCATGGTTGTTTACCGCCTTGATGTGTTCGGTTCCGCCGTTCTCTCCGGCCACATTGATCAGCTTGTAGTTTGGTGTTACCGGGGCATTGACGCTCTCGGTCGTTCCGCTGTAATGCATGGAGGGCGCGCTTTCCCCTATTTTATTTGTACCTGTCAGATAAATATCGTACTTTGTTTCGTCCTTTAAGTTCGGAATCGTCTGACTGGTATTTTCAATGTTGTCGATTCGGATATAGCTTCCGTCTGCATCGTCGTACTCCCGGTAAAACAGGGAGTAGCTGTCCGTATCCTTCATCTTTTTCCAGGATACATCGAGGCTGCGGTAACCGCCCTTCACCGTGATTCCCTCCGGCGGATCCGGCCGTTTGGACGCCTCCGGCGTAACCTTTACCGACTCACTGTAACCGCTTTTCCAGGCTCCGTTCACAGACTGCACACGCACGGTGTACTCTTCCCCGTTGATCAGGTCCTCATTTTGAATTGACTCGACGCTTAAACGGTTCTCCGATACCGGGATGACAGCGGTTTTGATTCCGCTTTTCACCCTGCCGGTCACCTCTGCCTCGTACCCGGTTACATTGACCGCGCGCTTCCAGGTTAAGTCAAAGGACTCGCTGCCGGCCACCGCATTCAAGTTCTCCGGAATGTTCATCTCCGGCTCCGGAATTCTGTTTTCCATATTGTTTAAGAATTCCACTTTGGATATTTCAACCAGCGTGGCTTCCTTTTCCAATGCAGCAGTCACCGTGATCGTCACCTTTTTGATCGCCACCTGTCTTCCCAAATCGATGACAATGGTCCTTCCGGCGGCTGAGTCCTCTGCCCCGCTTCTGGGTGACGCGCTTCTGAATGCCGCACGCGCCTTTGCGCCCGTCTGTCTGACCGTCACTCCGTTCTCTATTTTAAAGACGACGGGATCGTCTTCACCCTCACATTCAACGGTCACAAAGCCGTCCTTGATTGTGTTGCCGGAACCGATGACCGGCTGGATTGTAAAGCCTGCTGCCGTTAAGCCCTGCTTCATCTCCGCGCTGACCTCAACTGGCGTTTCCGGAGTAATTGCCGTCTCTTCCGCTGTCTCCAGCTTCAGCGCCTCGCTGCTGTTTCCAGCAAACACTTCCTTAAGCGTATCCACGGAAAATACTGCGTTGCTGGAGGATGCAGTAACAGCGTCCGGATTCACCAGGGCCTGGCTTGTTACAGTCGCTTTTGTATTACTCTTATTTTTATAAAAAATCGTAAAGTACTGGAGATCAACGAGATCAACTTCCCCGTCCCCGTTAAAATCGCACCGGGAATCCGTGGAGTTACTCTCTGCCTCGTCAATGGCATCGATCAGTTCCTCCATATCCTCGTCGTCGATCTGTCCGTCTCCGTTCACATCGCCCATCCGGATTACGCCAGGCATCTTATTCCCGGTATAGCCGCATTTTTCCGGGTAGTCGTTTAAAAGCAGGATCGACGCCCGGTCGCCGTTAATTGAAATATTTTTCTGTATGTAATCCTCATACCCGCCGTTTAACGATTTCACCAGAAGCTGGTACTTTCCCCTGGGAAGATCCGTAAACGTATAGCTGCCGGAGGAATAGACCCCGGCTGACTCCACGGCCTCAAACTGCAGGGTGCCCTGATCGGACAGTTCCTCATCCTTCGTCAGAAATAATTCCCATTCCGCAGCCCTCTGCACGGGAAGGACTCCACGAATTTCGACCTTTAATTCCCCATTTTTTCCTTCACTTTCATTCTCTTTCCATGCGCTGGAAGGACTCGCCGATACACTGTTCGACGGTGATGCCACTCCCCTCTGCCCGAAATCAGCAAAACTCGTCATCAGACTTGCCGGTCCCTGCAGAATCAGGCACAGGGCAAGCAGACATGCGGCTGCTCTCTTCATACGTGTTTATCCTCCTATTTCCCATTAAAGTTACATTTTATCATTTTTTCCGAATTTTATCAATATTTCTGTAACTTCGTTTTAAAAATATTTTTATCACCGGTTTTCAGCGGAACCTTTTCCCTCTTTGATGTTTTTTGGTACAGAAAAGGAGCTGCTGCTCCAGCAGATTATTTATCTACTGGAGCAGCAGCCCCTTTGATCCCGCCTATATGCTTATTTCTCTTAAATATTCCAGGAAACGCTCCACTCCGCCTCCGGTCACAGTTACCTCCTGCGGCCGTTTTCCCGGTACTTCTGATACATCAAAGAAACGGCCTGTTCTCGACTTCTCCGTGATCATGAAGCTGTCACTTCCGAAAATCCCTTCTTCGATCCCCACATATTCATCCCCCCAGTAGCTGCACTCCTCCGGCAAAATCCCAAATTCCCGCTGAAGCTTATCCAGAATCGTGTCCACGTTATCACTTTTGCTGGAGAGTCCCACCTCCAGATATTTCGCATCACAGGTAGGGGCTACTGCAATTCCGTAAGAAGCTCCGATCATCCCGGAGATCTCCAGAAGCTTTGCTAAGCCGCCCTCAATCCCGTGACGGCGTAAGCTCTCTTTGAGAATCACCAGTTCATTTTCCTGAAGGAACAGCTGATCCCCTCTCTGATTCGACACCATCAAATCAATTTTGCAGTAATTCGGCCTGGAGAACACGATGTCCGTAGGGAAATCGTACTTTTTTAACAGTTCCTTATGAATATCAAAGCAAATGCTGTGAACCGCCAGAAGGCCTTCCCGGTCCGGCAGCTTATCTGCAAATACGTACGGCCTTCCTTCCTCGTCAAACGCGTAATTATAGGCGCCGCGTCCCAGTCCCAGATATAAATGCCTCAGCTCTTCAGGAGTAAAATATGTTTCAATCTGTCCTCCTGCAATATTTTCAATCGTTGTTCCGCTGACAATCACTAATTTGATCCCCTGGGCGAGCAGCGGCTTCATGGCGGACAGGGCCGCGTCGGCCGGCGCTTTTCTGGAATAAACAGCCGTTCCATCCCAGTCAAAAAATACGGCTCTCGGTTTAACTGCAGACATACTCTCCCTCCTTATCCAGCTGATGGCAGGTATCACCCAGCCATAATTCAACACGGTTTCCTGACAGCAGCGTCACTCTCGTTCCCTCCCGGCCGGTCTGCACGTGAAGCAGGCTGCCGCGGTATAAGAAGCGGAATTCGTATCCCTTCATCTTTTCCGGAAGTATGGGATGAAGCTCCAGAACGCCCCGGTTGACTCTCAGGCCGGCAAAGCCGAAGACGACTGCCTGCCACGTTCCCGCCATGTTCGCCGCGTGGATTCCCGCATAAAAATTGTCATGGTAATCGTCCAGGTCCATTCTGGCGGACTGGGAGAAATACGCATACGCCTCTTCCCCGTATCCGATCTGACATGCCAGGATTCCGAAGATGCACGTTGAGAGTGACGAATGATGCAGCGTCACTTCCTGATAAAAATCGTAGTTGCGCCGCAGTTCCTCTTCCGTAAAGTAATTGCTGTGCAGGACCATACCGAGTATGGCATCTGCCTGTTTCGACATCCGCTGGCGGAAGATAAAGAGCGGATGATAGTTTTCATAGAGCAGGTGGCGCTTCTCCGGCGGTATTTTCGATTCTTCCCACGGTTTCCGAATCATAAAGCCGTCATCCAGCGGATAGACCTTCCGGTCTTCATCGTATGGGAAATACATATTCTCCACAATCCGGTTCCAGAGCTCCCTCTCCTCTTCCTTCAGTCCCAGCTTCGCCGCAAGGGCTTCGTATGCAGGCTCATCCATTTCACGAAGCGTATCCAGAGCCCAGCCGGCATCCCGGATATTCTCCCTCGCCATGAGATTCGTATAAAAATTGTTGTCTACGATAGCGTTGTACTCATCCGGCCCTGTCACGGCACAGATACAGTACTTGCCGCCCCTGGCTTCGGCAAAGCAGCCGACATCCGCCCAGACCCTGGCCGTTTCCACCAGCACCTCTGCGGCCTGATCCTTTAAAAATTCCATATCACCGGTTACATCGAGATACAGCTTGAAGGCATAGGCAATGTCCGCATTAATATGGTACTGCGCCGTTCCCAGCGGAAAATAAGTGGAAGCCTCCCGGCCATTAATCGTCCGCCACGGATACAGAGCACCCTTATCGTGTCCCAGAACCCTGGCTCTCGCCCTGGCCTCGTTAAGCGTATGGAAGCGGTAGCCAAGAAGCGACTTTGCCAGACTGGCGTTGGTATAGATCAGTACCGGAATCACATACATTTCCGTATCCCAGAAATAGTGGCCTTCATACCCCTCTCCCGAAAGCCCCTTGGCTCCCATGCCGTTTTTCCCGTCTCTGGAAGCAGACTGAAGAATATGAAACAGATTAAACCGCATGCCCTGCTGCAGGGCGTCATCCCCCTCAATCACCACATCCGCCTGCTTCCACATGGCTTTCATGCAGGCTTCCTGACCGTCCGCCGTACGCTTAAATCCTTTTTCTGCAGCTGCATTTAATATAGAAAGGATCAATTCCTTCATCCCGCTCTTTTCCAGATCGAGAGAGGAGGTGTAGGCCATCTGTTTTTCCGCGGTAATCTTCCGGCCTTTCCTTCCCTGCACCACCAGTTTATGGTAGCAGTGGAGTCCATCCTCCGTAATCCACCATTCCTGCGGGGCACTGCCTTCCTCTGTCACACGATCCGGCGCGCCCTCCTGCCCCGCCTTCACCGTCATCACACTGCCGCAGGCCATGGTAATCCCGCTGTGCTCCGTCGTTCCCTGATAAAACAGCATGGTTTCATCCGCTGATATCACGTCTGTAATCAGACAGCGTCCAAAGGGGCCGTAATCCACCAGCGGATTCGTCTTCCGCGTGTGATTCTCCACATCCGCATCCAGCACCGACAAAAATGTGATCTCCCCGTCAAAATTAACCGGCGTCACTTTGCAGGACATCGCCATCAAATTCTTCACTTCAAAGCTTACCAGCCGTGCTGTTTCCATATGAACGGTCCGGCCCGACGGAGAAGTCCAGTCGAAGGACCTGGTGACCGTTCCCCGATCCATATGAAGCGTTCTGCGCCAGCCGGACACCTTCCCCGTTCTGATATCCAGCTCCTCCCCTTCCAGAAAAATCCTGATCGTCTTTAAGTTGGGAAGGTTTAAGAGAGACTGGCTCTCCGTTGGAAACCCGTAGTTCCATTCCCCGTAGCGGATCGGTTCACTCTCGTAAAATCCATTGATAAAATTGCCTTCCAGTCCCTCATCTGCCGTAAACGGATACCCCTCCTCCAGGGTTCCTCTCGTGCCCAGGTACCCGTTGGACAGAGAAAATGTCGTCTCATTCCGGTAATTTGTCTCCATCTTAAATTCCGTTTCCGTCACCGTCCACGGTTCGACGGGATAGATCGGCTGTTTATTAATCTCCATTCTGTCTCGCTCCTTCAGTAATTAATCTCCCAGAAAAGTTCCTCGTTTTTAATAAATGCATATAAAAAATCCACCGCATCCGGCTTTAACGCCGTAACATGACAGGAAAGCGCCCGATACTTTAAGTTGTCCTCTCTGACTTCCGTCCTCATGCACTCCGGAACCGGAAAGCTGATCCGGTCCTCCCACCGGAACCGGGATGTCTCTTCAAACTGTTCCGGTTCCGTATACGGCCCCACTTCCGTGGTTCTGACGGGCCAGTTCTCATCTCCCGCCAGGGAATGAACGATTCCGCTGTACAGACGGGGAAGTCCGCATTCTGTATCTGCCTCCGCTTTCATCCGGACCAGGCTGTCACGGACAAAAAGGCAGAGTGCGCTGTGATCCCCGTGAGTGTCAAACTCTGATGTGGTAAATATCATTGCCGGCCGGTGTTCCTCTATCACGCCGTACAAATCTGCGGCCAGATGGGCTCTGTCATATGGCGCATGCGCTCCCCACCGTTTTTTGTGGTATTCATCCTTTTCTTCCAGACCGTACGTCTCCTCCGAACAGTGGGATCTATGAAGTCTCCCTGCGTCCGTCTCCTCATAGAGACCGTTTAAAAAGCTTTCCTCCTTCGGCATCCCCGTGTCGGCATACCCCAGAAACTCTACATTCCCGGCATCGATTCCCAGCATGGCAAGCCCGGCCAGCGTCTCCTTTAACCGGCTCCTTCCAATAGAGAGATCACTGCTCCCGTAATCACCGTTTGTCACCATCACGACGACAGCGGGAATCTTTCTTTTAGCGGCCTCCCAGAGGATACCGGCACACATGAGGATCTCATCGTCCTGGTGCGGAACAATCACCATCAGGCTGTCATGAAGCGTTCCCGACTTTTTCTTATCCATTTTTTCTCTATCCTTTCACTGCACCGGCAGCCACACCGGCGATTATGTATTTCTGCATGAATACGTAGAAAATCATGAGCGGCGCCACACCCAGCATCAGCATGGGGAACAGCGCGGTCCAGTCGGTGGCGAACTGCCCGATGTTCCGGGACACCTCCTGAAGGATTACATCCTTTTCGCGGCTCTGCAGGAACAGAAGGGGCGTCATGAATTCATTCCACACGTTCAGTGTAACGATGATAACGACCGTCGAGATTACCGGTGTGAGCAGCGGCAGAACCACCCTGAAAAACTTGCGGAACACCGTACAGCCGTCGATCTCCGCGGCTTCCTCCAGCTCCTTCGGCACCGTGCCCTCTATGAATTCCTTAAACAGGAATACCGCCTGCGGCGTATTGATGGCCACATTGACGAGAATCACTGCAAACGGAGTGTTCATCAAATGAAGGCTCTTTACGATCTTATATAAGCTGACAATGTTCATCTGAAACGGCACGATCAGTCCGGCCAGGAAGAATAAAAACATACGGTTTCCCATTTTCGTCTTCGTTCTCGCCAGTGCGTATCCGGCCATGGCGCCGAACACGACGATGATGACGACAGCCGTGGCCGTGATAAACAGCGTGTTGGCAAACGCCCTCGGGAACTGCATGTTGGTCCATGCTTTGATGTAATTTCCGATTTCCAGGTGAATCGGCAGTCCCAGGGGATTGGCCGTGGCCTCCTGGGGATTTTTAAGCGTCGTTACGATCAGATAGTATATCGGGATAAACCAGATCACCGCAATCACGAGCATGACTGCTTCCAGAATATATAAATTTCTTTTTCTCTTCGTCATTGTATCGAATCACTCCATTTCCCCATTAATTTTGTCACTACGGCGCTGATCACCAGCACGATAGCAAAGAAACACACGCCGAACGCCGATCCGGTGCTGTAAAAGCCATCCGAGATCCCCTTTTTCATCATGACGGTCATAACGGTCTCCGTCGCATTGCCCGGACCGCCCGATGTCATGGAATAGATGATATCGAACACCTTCATGCCTCCGATTAAGCCGGTTACCACGATGATCTTGACTGACGGGCACATGAGCGGCAGCGTCACGTAAAAGAATTTCTTGATTCCCCCGGCTCCGTCGATATCCGCCGCCTCGTAGAGATCCGGTGAAATACTCTGTAAGTTGGCCAGATAGATGACCATGGCCCAGCCGGTCCACTGCCATGCCTGGGTTAAAATGACGGAAAACAGCGCCCGGTCAGCAGTGAAGAAATTAAAGGTCCCAAGCCCCAGCTGGTGCAGCAGATTGTTGATCAGGCCGTAATCCGACGACGACATGATAAAATTCCACAGATAGCCGATAATCAGGGAACTGAATACAGCCGGAAAGAAGAATACGGCCCGCAGCAGGTTCCTGGTCTTCAGCTTCTTATCCAGGAGCACCGCCAGAGGCAGCGCAAGTATGGTCTGAAGCGACGTCAGCATAATAGCGTAGAGCACGGAGTTTTTTATCGCCGTAATCATCAGCGGCGTATTGAAAACCTTTATATAATTTTTAAGGCCTACAAAGCTTAAGTTGACCGGATTCATATCCGTATAATCGGTGAAGCTGTAGTAAAACGTATATAAAAACGGAACGATGGAAAACAGAAGATATACGACGAAAGCCGGCAGGATAAACACGTAGAAATACTTTCCCAGCGTCCCTGCCTGCCTCTTTTTTCTTTGAATCTGTTCCATTTCATACCCCTCCTTCTCTTCAATTTGCCCAAAAATGGGCGCAAAAAGGGAGCGTAACCCATGCGTACGCCAATATTCTTTTCAGCATGGATTACCGCTCCCATAATCGGTATCGGTCGTCAGTTACCTGCCGGGTCTTACTTTTCCAAAAGCTCCGCCACGGCCGCATCCACATTCGACAATGTGGTCTTTAAATCCTGGGAACCCAACAGGTAGCTCTGCATCTCGGTTCCGTATGTCTCATGAGCACCGGCGGCCGCACCCCATTCATTCCACGGGCAGTATACATTGCCGGCGGCCAGAGTTCCTGATACGCCTTCATAGGCGTCCGGTAAATCGAAGGATGCGCCTTCCAGATAGGAGGAACCGCCCTGATTGTTTTCCCACAGCGCCTTCTGGCCTTCCACCGTGGAGATTGCCTCCACTACCTTCATGGCTGCTTCTTTATTGGAAGACGAGCTGTTGACTGCAAAGCCGCATCCGGGACCGCCGATCAGCCATCCGTCGCTCCTTGCCGTACCATAAAACGGCATCATATCGATCTGAAGATCCGGGTTCTTGCTTGTGATGGTGTCTAAATCCCACGGTCCGGAGCAGAACATGGCTGCGCCGCCTGTTGCAAACTGCTCTAAGGCCTGATCGTGGTCAATTCCCGTCATATCTGTGGTATAAACGCCCTCCGTGATCATCTCTGACCATTTTTCCACGTATGGATCCCAGGTTCCTTCCATTTTAGCCTTGCCCTCGCGGTAATCGGAACCGAAATTCTTTCCCGCGTCTGTGGATAAGTATTCAGCAGTCACGAACGCCATGGAGTTTTTTAACATCGGCTCCCATGATTTCAGCCCTGCCGCCAGAGGTGTGATTCCTTTCTCCTTAAATTCCCTGCAGACACTGATATACTCATCGAATGTCGTCGGCAAAGCGATTCCATTCTCCTCAAACAGGGCCTTGTTGTAATAGATTCCCTCGAACCAGCTGATCCCAGGCAGAGCGTAGATGCTGCCGTCATAGGAATACACGCTGGTCCCCGCGCTGGAATACTTGGCGCCCAGATCGTTTAACGGCTCTAAATATCCCAGTCTCGCATGCTTTAAGGAAGATCCCGGAGACTCACAGATGATATCCGGCCCCTCTCCTGCCGACAGCTGGGTGTCTACGATGGTATCGTAATTGGAGTTGTCGATAAACTGGTATTCGATCTCCACATCCGGAAGTGTCTCCGCCAGATAATCCAGCATCGCCTTCATCGTATCCTCACTGTTCCAGTAGGTCATGCGAATCTTCGCCTTGTCCGTTCCCGCCTTGTCACCGGTATTGCCGGCTGCCTCCGTCACGGCTTCTCCCCCCGTTGTCCTGGGCGCTTCCGTCCCGGACGTCCCGGAGCCTCCGCAGCCTGCCAAAGCCGAAGCAGTCATTGCTGTACATAAGAGAACACTTAATACTTTCTTTTTCATGATACCTTCCTCCTTGTTGTGATTGCTTTGATGCCTATATCTTATCATCTTCCGGAGGAAGATCTTTTAACAAATTTTTTAGAAACCTTGTACTATTTTTAGAACTTCTCATCTATACAGACAGCTCCTTCAGTTCTTTTCCAATCCGCACCGTAAAACAGGTATAACCGTCTGCCGTGACAGAGGCGTAGACACCGCAGCCCGCACCGTAGTAAATCCGGATCCGCTCTTCAATATTATAAATTCCATAGCCTCTGCCCGGTGTATTTAAGATCTCCTCCAGCCGGTCCAGCTCCACCCTGGGTCCATTGTTTAGAATGCTGAAGATCAGATGGCCGTCCTCTTCCTCCAGCCGGACGATCAGCCGCCCTCTTCCTTCAATCTCCTCCTGATAATTCATGCCGTGCTCAATCGCATTTTCCACGATCGGCTGCAAAAGGAAATTCGGCATGGAAGTTTCAAACAGCGTCTCATCCAGTTCATACTCCACATCAAAGCTGTTCTCATGGGTCATGCGCTGAAGTTCCACATACGATTTTACATTTTCCAGTTCGCTTCCCACAGTGGTAATCTGTTTCCCTCCGTTCAGACTGGTCCGGTAGAACTTTGCCAAAAGCCCTGTGAGATCGCTGATCTCGTCATTTCCGGTGCGGATGGCCTTCCATTTGATGCTGGAGAGACAGTTGTACAGAAAATGCGGATTAATCATGGCCTGAAGCGCCTTTAACTCCATGGCCTTCTTCTCCAGCTCTGCCTTGTAGACCCGGTTAATCATCTCATTCAGACGGTCACACATGGTCTGCAGGCTCTTTGACACGATTCCAATTTCATCGGTATCGTTATGGTTAAGCTCCAGATTGAAATTCCCTTCCGCCACCTTTTCCGCGCTCTCCTTCAGTTCCAGTATCCTCCTGCTTAAAACCCTGGAGAGAATACCGATCAGAAACAGGCTGACAGCCAGACACAGCCCCACAATCAGCAGCGTGGATTTCAGAATCTCATACAGCTGTCCCGTGATTTCGCTTTTCGTCACATAGTAATAAAGACGCCATCCGCTGGTACTGATCGCCTCAGACATCACGATGTACTCTCCCTGGTCGCCGTCTGCCAGATTGCCTGCTTCCGCTCCGGCCAGAACAGCCTGATCTGCCGGTTCCGCTCCCGTCTGTCTGGAATAAATCGTCTTACCCTCCGTATCGGTAAGGAGAATTCCGTTATTTAAAAATGTATTATTGGAGATCGGCTCCAGAACCGACGCCGGATGGACAGTCAGCTTCAGCACGCCGATGGGCTCTGACGCCGTCTGCGCATCCAGAACCGTCCTGGTGGCAAACATACTGCCGTTCTCAAACGTCCACAGCGTCCCGAAATTCTTCTGATGGTACTGATACCACGATTCTTCGCTGCTGTCACCCACCGGTTTTAAGAAGCTTCCCACCTCCTGGCTCACATAGGGCGTATAGATTTCGATTCCCTTCATGTTATTATCACTGGTGATAAAATACCAGAAGATCGGCTCAACCACCTCGTTGAGCACCTGCGCCACCTCCACCTGGTTTCCCCGGCTGTTTTTCAGCACCTGGCGGAATTTCGCGTTATAAGATAAGTATTTGATATTATCATTTTCTCTTTTCAGCGAGGTTTCCAGATCAGAGGCCATCAGCCGCACGTTATTCCGTATGGTCTCCTCCGTCTGCCTCTCCATATTGCGTTTCGACACCGAAAAAGAGTATACTCCCAATACCAGAATCGGGACCGTAATCAGCAGCAGATAGCTGATCACCAGTTTCTTCCGGATTGAAGCGCTTCCATAATACCAGTTCAGCAATCGTTTCATCCTCATCCCTGCTGCTTTCCATTCTTCTCCCGGTACTGCCGGGGCGTCATGCCGTAATAGTTTTTGAACAGCCGGTTAAAGTACGGCTGATTCTCATATCCGCAGGCCTTTGCCACCAGAACGATCTTCAGTTCCCCCTCCTCCAGCAGCTTCCTGGCCTGTTCCATGCGGTAATCCGTAATATATTTGACCAGGTTCGCCCCGGTCTCCTTCTTAAACAGGTAGCTTAAGTAAGCAGGGGCCAGATTCACCCGCTCGGCGATATCCTCAAGTCCGATGTCATTCCGGTATTCATCCCTGACAATATTCTTAATCCGCTCCACGATTCTCGGACTGTCTCCGGCAGCATCCGTCCGTTTAGCCAGCACTTCGTTTAAGACCGCACGGAAATTGACCTCCAGCTCCTCCCCGTCTTTATAGGAAAGCAGCCGTTCCACCCTCTCAAAGAGCCTTGGTTTGTCATTAATCCCGTACTGGCTGTAAAATGCTGACAAAATATCGTAAAAGACGTGATGTACATAGATCCGGCTGACCACATGGCCGCCCACCATCGTCTCCACCAGCCGGTCTCCATATAAGATCACAAGATCATCATTTCTGTCCCCGATGGCGCCGATCATCAGTTCCTTGATCCGCTCCACCTCCGCGGCATAATACTCCGAATTCAATACAATCTCTGACAGAAACGTAATCTCTCCGCCCGTTCCGTAAAAATTCTTCCGAATCTGGCTGATCTCATCCATCTGCCGGTTCATCTCTTCCACTGTCTCAAATTCCCGGCTGACCACGATGGAAATCTCTGTCCCAAGAAGCGTTTTTCCGTCCCGGACCAGCTTTTCCAGCTGTTTCTGCAGTTCTCCGCCCACAATCCGGTTTTCGTCAGCCAGAAGCACCACCGATGAATCTGGATAGAGATTCACATACTCACAGGGAATTCGGATATACGTATGGAGCAGTTTCAAAAAGACATCCTCCTGCTGCTCAAAAATGTTCCGCCCGCTCTCCAGGCTTACCAGTACTTTCCTCTCTTTCCCCAGCTTCTGAAAGTACTCCGTAAGCATCTCCTGGTCGGCTGCCGACACGCTTCCCCCCGTAAACGCCTTGTAAAACACCCGTTTCATGGAAGCGTCCTTCTGCTCCCGTTCCTGCTTAGACTCCTCCCTCTGCCGCTCCAGTCCGCCAATCACCTTGTGCATGACCTTTAGAAACTCGTCCAGCTCGATCGGCTTTAACAGATAATCGACGGCATTGGCCTCCATGGCCCGTTTCGCGTACTCAAACTCCCCGTAGGCGCTGAAAATAACAATCCGGATACCCTGATTAAACTGAAACGTCTCCTTCGCCAGTTCCAGACCATCCTTATAAGGCATCTTCACATCCGTAAAAAGAATATCCACCGGATGCTCTTTCAAATACTCCAGCGCCTTCTGCCCGTTCTGCGCCTCCACCACCGTAAGCGGCAGCTTATATTTTTCGATCAGGAACCGGATTCCATCCCGTTCCTGAGCCTCGTCATCCACCAGCAAAATCCGAAACATATAGTCCTCCCTTTCCCCATCACTCTTTCTTATCAGCTTACCGCGCGATTGCCCACTTTGTCAATGGTTTCACTCTGTGTAACAGGAACACTTTCCAGTTACACAAAAAGACGGTAAAAGAGAGCGGCAAATCCTGGCCTCCAGGCCAGCATTTATCAGTCTCTTTTACCGTCTTTTCCCTGCATTCACGCCGTCGGGACCATAATCCCTCAAATCCCGCTCCGGTCATCCGGGAAACCGGCTTACCGGGCGGGCAGCGCATCATGTTCTTATACTCTGGATAAATACTCTCCAGTACGCGTATCAATCTTAATCTTATCGCCCTGATCCACAAACAGAGGAACGTAAACGACAGCTCCGGTCTCAACGGTAGCAGGTTTCGTAGCGCCCTGTGCCGTATCGCCCTTAAAGCCTGGCTCTGTATCTGTGATCTCCAGTTCTACGAATAACGGAGGCTCAACAGAGAATACCTTTCCGTTATAAGAACAAACCTTTAAGATATCGTTTTCCTTCACGAACTTTAACGCGTCACCGATTACTTCCGGGCTCAGTGCGATCTGCTCATAAGTGTTTGTATCCATGAAGTTATGAAGATCTCCATCCGCATATAAATACTGCATGTCCACTCTGTCGATTCTCGCTGCCGGGAACTTCTCTGTAGGACGGAACGTACGCTCCACTACACCGCCGTTTACAACGTCTTTAATTTTAGTTCTTACAAATGCAGCACCCTTACCAGGTTTTACATGCTGGAACTCCATAATCTGATAAACATTACCGTCAATCTCTAATGTGATACCGTTTCTAAAATCACCCGCTGATATCATAAATGATATTCCTCCTTGAAATTCTCTTAATCCTTTTTATTCTATACTATAATAATCCCTTTTTCAACTCTTTTTTTCAAATTCTGTATACATGACGCCGGCCGCACCTGTCGGCCGGTCTATTCACGGCCGGTCAGATAGTCCATGGCCAGGGCGTATCCCTTCAGTCCCAGTCCCACCACCTGGCCGTCGCAGACAGGTGCCGTAACGGATGTATGCCTGAATTCTTCCCTTTTATGCACATTGGAGATATGTACCTCAACCTTGGGAATCTCCACCGATGAAAGGGCGTCTCTCAGAGCGTAGCTGTAATGCGTAAACGCCCCCGGATTGATGATGATCCCTTCTGTCCCGTTGTAGTAAGCCTCCTGAATCTTATCGATTAAGCCGCCCTCATAGTTGCTCTGGTAAATATCCAGCTCATGGCCTTCTCTTTCCGCCTTCTCCTTCATCATACGTACCAGATATCCGTAATCCTCCGTGCCGTATACCCCTTTTTCCCTGATTCCCAGAAAATTCAGATTCGGTCCGTTTAACAGAAGTAACTTCATTCAAATCCCATCCTTTCTTCCAGCTCCGCCACAATCTCATCGACGGTTCTGTCATTCACATCCACGATCATTTCTGCCGCCTCCCGGTATATGGGACCGCGGACCGCAAGGAACTCTTTCACACGCTGTGTCACGTCTCCGCCCTGCAGCAGCGGCCTTGTCGTATCCCCCTTCAGCCGTTTTAACACGGTCTCCGGATTCACCTCCAGATAAACCACCGTTCCAAGCTGTTTTAACAGCTTCCGGTTCTCTTCCCGCAGAGGAAGCCCGCCTCCCACGGAAATGACCTTTTCCTGCGTATCGGAAAGCAGCGCCTGAAGGACCGCCGTCTCTGTCTTCCGAAACTCTTCCTCGCCCTTTCTGGCAAATATCTCCGAGATCGTCATGCCGGCTCGCTCCTCGATCAGCCAGTCTGTATCCACCATGGGGAGTCCGTGTTTCTTCCCGTACCGCTCTCCTACAGTCGTCTTCCCGGCCCCCATGAAGCCGATCAAAATCACATTCCTCATCGCGCTGCCTCCAGTTCTTCCCGCATCATGACTCGTGCGCCGTCGATGATGTCTCTGGTAAACACGGTCTTCGGACTCCACAGCTCATATGCAATCACGCCCTGGTAGATCAGCATGTCCAGCCCCCCGACGGCCTTGCCTCCGGCCGCTCTGACGTATTTCATGAATTTTGTCTCCATCGGCGTGTACACAATATCCACTGCCGTGTCGATCTTTCTATAAAATTCTTCGTCCTCCACCGGAGCATGGTCCACATTGGGATGCATCCCCACACTGGTTGTCTGAACCGCCAGATAAGAGCTGCCTTCCAGCCTTCCGTAATCCGCCAGCGCCATGGGAATCATCACCCGGCGGCCGTACCGCTCATTGATGATCTCCGAAAGTGCTTCCGCCTTCTCCACGCTCCGGTTCAGAGCGTAAATCACAGCCGCGCCCTCTTTCGCCAGCACACAGGCTGCCGCCCTGGCCGCTCCCCCCGCACCGAACAGAATGCAGGAGCGGTCACGGATTTCGATTCCCGCCTCCGTCATGGCCCGTTTCAGTCCTGCCGCATCCGTATTATATCCCCTGTAACCGCCCTCTGTCCGTACCAGCGTATTGACGGCGCCGATGGCCTTTGCATCCTCATCGATCTCCGCAAGATATTTCATGACCTCCTGCTTATGAGGAACCGTAACGTTTAAACCGGTAAAATTGAGAGCATAAGCCCCCTTCACCGCCGCTTCCACGCAGCCCGGCTCTACCTTGAGAGGGATATAGGCAAGATCGGTTCCCGTCTGTTCCGAATAATAATTATGCATAAGCGGCGACATGGAGTGCTCCACCGGATACGCCATGACCCCGCAAACTTTACTTTTTCCGCTTATCATACTGTCTCCTCTTTTTGTCCCTGCGATAAAAAAATAAGATGAGGGCTTCCGGATACCGCTTTAATACAATCTGAATCTCTTCTCTGGGATTGATCGGCTTCACCAGAAAGCTCTTAATTCCCGTCCGTTTGGCTCCATATACGTCGGTAAACAGCTGGTCTCCCACAAAGATCGTGCTTTGTAAGCCTGTCCCCATCAGTTCCATGGCCTTCTTATAATTCTTCACGCCCGGCTTCCCGCCCTTATAGATATAGTTAGAGCCGCCGACAGCTTCTGCAAAAGCTGCCACCCGCGGCTCTTTGTTATTGGAAAGCAGGCAGGTGTCCATGCCCAGTGCCCGCAGATAAGAGAATAAGTTCTTTGCCCTCTCATCCGCCGGCGCATCATGGGGCACCAGGGTGTTGTCTACATCAAAAATTACGCCTCTGACTCCTTCTTTATAAAGAGCATCATACGGAATATCATACGCAGAGGCCACGTCTTCATCCGGATAAAATCTGTTAAACATACCTCGTCCTACTTTTTCAATAATTTTCCGATCTCTTCCATAAACGTGTTCACATCCTTGAACTCACGATATACGGAGGCGAAACGGACATAGGCCACCTCATCGACCTCCTGCAGCTTTTTCATCACAAGCTCTCCGATCGTAGCGCTGGAGACTTCCTTTTCTTCCATATTAAAAATCTGCGTCTCGATCTCATCCACCATGGAATCAATCTGCTGGGAAGAAACGGGACGTTTGTGGCAGGAATGAAGGATTCCCTTTTCCAGTTTGGAGCGTTCGTAGACTTCCCTGGAATCGTCCTTCTTAATTACCATCAGCGGCAGAGTCTCCAGTTTTTCATACGTTGTAAATCTCTTTCCGCACTTCTCGCACTGCCTGCGGCGTCTGATGGAGCTGTTGTCATCTGCCGGTCTTGAATCAATGACCTTTGTGTCTGCTTCATTACAAAATGGACATTTCACGTCGCTATCCTCCTGTTGGCGATTCCCCGCTCCTTCACTGCAAAGCGGAGGAATCCACTGTTTTTTTGTACAGAATACGGGAGCCGCAAAACAGAATACACAGTTTTCCCGGCTCCGGATCCCTTACTTTTTAATTATGTATATCATACCCCACAATCCATAGATTCGCAAGCACAACTTATACTATATCTTGCATTTTTCCTCAGTTTTTTCCAGATCTACTTTCACCAGGATGATGTCACGCCCTACCTGACAGATGTCACTGTAAGGAATGATGTACTCCTTTTCTCTGACCAGAAATCCGCAGAAGCAGCCCGGTCCGGGAACGATAATCGCCAGGAGACAGCCCGTATCCATATCAAAATCCACATCACCCACATAACCGAGGCGTTTACAGTCACAGATATTAATCACTTCTTTTTGTTTGAGATCTGAAATGCGCATAGCCTGCACCTTCTATATTCCTTAGTGTATTCTATGCGCATTTCCTGTGTGTGATACAATTTGTTACTCTGTCACGTTCTCGTAGAAGCCGCTGCTGCCGTCATAAAACGGTTCCTGATCATAACAGGCCTCTTCCTGCCTCCGTCCGGCATTGATATCGAGATAGAAGTGAATCATGGTCGTTTCCATATACGGTAAAATCCACAAAAATCCAATTCCAAAGGATCCTGCCCCCAGTAAATACATTCCGATAAAACTGAGATCGAGATAAAACAGGCGTCCCTTATTCCCCTTCATCAGAGCCGCGCTCTCCCGCAGACAGCTGATCACCGTTCGCTCAGGGTCCTCCATCAGGAGGTAGCCCGCCATCTTGAAGTACAGCGAATACACGACAATTCCGATGAGCTGCAGCAGATACATCAGAAACTGAAGCGCCATCAGGATGGGAATATATCCTGTAATACGCGCGGAGAAACTCACCACAAAGTATGGAATCCCCGCAGCCATGCCGAATGCCATATTAATAAAATATAAGCCTAAAAACCGCTGGGGTCTGTGGGTAAACGCAAACAGCATGTCCCCCAGTGCAAACGGCCGGCCTGTACTCATATGATAGAACATTCTCCGGATTCCGGCCATCACAAGATAAATCAGAAGGATGGCGATAAAATAGATCACCAGCATCATGACCAGTGAGCGCGTCATACTGCTTCGAATGTAGCCTGCTCCGCCAATTATCGAAAAGGTACCGGCCATCGATACACCGATAAAAACCATGCAAATAACGATCAGAAAGACGTCCACAATCAGCATGGCTCCCACAGCCGTCCCATAGTTGCCCGAGAGCGTCAGCTTCGCGCGTTTTTTAAGATCCGACGATGTTGTCTTCATTAATATACACCTCCTGACAGAAGGGATGAGCTCATGATTCCAAATACAAATATCAAAGCCATGGCCGCCAGAAACAGCCCGATCACCGAGGTGATAAGACCCGCCCTGGCGTATCCCTCCATCGTGTCCCCTGCCTTCGACAACAGCGCAAATAAAATTCCCAGACTGCCAAAAATCAGCCCGCCGTAACAGCAGCAGGAGGTAACGATCCCGATAATCCCCATGATAAGAGAGGCCAATGCCATGCTGCTCTGTCTCTGCGGCTGCTTATATCCTGAATTTACCGCCTGCCGGTATTCGTCCCGGTAATATCCGGTTTGCTGCTGGTATCCGTTCTGTCCGTATTCGTTCTGATAATTCTCTTCCTGCCGATATTCGGCCTGATAGTTTTCTTCCTGCTGATATCCGGCCTGCGTCCATTCCTCAGGCTGTCTGCTGTATTGATCCGGATACCGATCCATTTCATCGAATCCCTGCCCGATTCCGCCGCCTGATTCTTCGCAGCGGTCCGCGGCTGCTCCGCCAGCGGCTGCCGGCTTTTCTCCCATGGCCGCCGGTTCCTCATGCACTGATTCCCGCTCGGAATCAGGACCATCGTATTCGTACTGCCTGTCGTCTTCCATATCCTGCCTCCCATTCCTCCTGTTTGTAACTATGTATATATTTACCTATTATACAATACGAATCACTATCTGTAAAATTAAGTTTTTCTTGCCAAATCGTCCCAAATAAAATCGAGTTCCCGAATCTGTACACAAAAAAGGAAACAGATTGTTTTATCCTGATCTGTTCCCTTTTTTTGTACCATATTCATTTTTATCCGAAACGGTATGATATACAGCAGAATTTTCCTGTTTCGTTTAGAATAACGGAACTACGGCACCCTGATACGTATCTTCAATATACTGTTTCACTGTCTCGCTCGTCAGCGCATCGATCAGAGCCAGAGTTGCGTCGGATTTCTCCTCTCCTTTGCGAACCGCTACGACATTTCCGTAGGTGGTTGCTGCGATCGACTGGGAGTCTTCGGTTGCCAGCGCATCCGATACCTTTAAGCCTGCCTCAATGGCGTAGTTGCCGTTGATTACGGCGATGTCCACATCACCCAGAGAACGCGGAAGCTGTGCAGCCTCGATCTCCATGATCTTTAAGTTCTTATCGTTCTTTACGATATCGTTCTTTGTCGCTTCCAGGCCAACGCCTTCCTTTAACTCGATCAGACCGTTGTCGGCCAGCAGCAGAAGCGCTCTCGCCTCGTTGGATACGTCGTTTGGTACCGCAACCTGTGCTCCGTCGGCCAAGTCTGCCAGGGAAGCGGTCTTTCCGGCATAGATTCCAAATGGCTCATAGTGGATCGCACCTGCGGATACAAGATCTGTGCCGTTTTCCTGGTTGAACTGCTCTAAGTATGGGAAATGCTGGAAATAGTTGGCATCCAGGTCACCGGACTCCAGCGCCAGATTCGGCTGTACGTAATCGGTATACTCCTTGATTACCAGATCGTATCCCTTCTCTTTTAAAATGTCCTTTGCCGCCTTTAAAATCTCTGCATGGGGCGCCGGTGAAGCTCCAACTACCAGCTTCTTTAATTCTCCGGCTTCTGCCGTTGTCTCATCGGCCGGTGCAGCGCTCTCCGTCTCTTTGGATTCTGTGACAGCCGCTGTTGTCGTCCCGGCAGTCGTTTCCTTGTTGTTTCCGCCGCAGGCGGTCAGTGCTCCCGCTGCAAAAAACGCGGCAGCCAGTACGTAAAGTGATTTCTTCATAATTGTTTCCTCCTTTTTGGTGTGCAGTTTCCTGCGCTTTTTGGTGATACGGTGACTCGCGCGCAGAGCGTGCGGGTGATCGTGTCTATGGTAACGCCTTACGGCCATTACTTTCTGAATCTTACAGCCAGACTATGCCTCTACCGGATTCGCTTATCGCTGACCCGGGACAGCTTCATGCCCGCCTCCTGTATAATCTGTACAATAATAACGAGAATTGCCACCGTCACGAACATCATCTCTGTCTGATAGCGGTAATAGCCGTATTTGATCGCGATATCTCCCAGGCCGCCGCCTCCTACGAAGCCGGACATGGCCGAATAAGACAGGATGGTGGTCACTGACAGTGCGGCGCCTACAAGCAGGGACGGCTTCGCTTCCGGAAGGAGCACCTTCCATACAATCTGCATGGTGGAAGCCCCCATGGACTTGGCAGCTTCGATCACTCCCGCATCCACTTCCTTAAAGGACGACTCCACGACTCTCGCCACATAAGGCGCGGCTGCAATTACCAGCGGCGGAATCACTGCTTTGGCTCCCAGCGTTGTTCCCACAATTTTTTTGGTAATCGGAATCACCATGATCAGCAGGATAATAAACGGTACGGAACGAAGCAGGTTGATGGCCAGACCGAGAATTTTCTGAAGCCACGGAACCGGCCGGATTCCATCCTTATCCGTTACAATCAGGATAATTCCCAGCGGAATACCGATTAAATAGGCAAAGAAGGACGACGTGAAGGTCATGAACAGCGTCTCCCAGATCCCGGCCTTCAGCATATCAAATGTAGCGGCATCAAATGTCATAATCCGTCACCTCCTCAAATGGTACTTTAGCTGTTTTTAAGTAATTGACTACCCGGTTTGCGTCGACCTCCTCCTCGGGGAGCTGGATCACCATCTGCCCCATGGCGGTTCCACTTATGTCGCGCGTCTCTGCATGGATTATATTCACCGGCACTTTACAGGCCAGGATCATATTGGATAACACCGGCTCGAAAGAGGAACGTCCGTCGAAGGAGATTCTCACCCTCCTGGACTTTCCGAATTTTGCCGCCTGTCCGGCCGCGTCGCCTAAGATCAGCTGCCGTCCGATCTTTGACTTCGGTTCGGAAAAGATCTCCGTCACACTCCCCACCTCCGCGATATGGCTCTGGTCTATGATCGCCACACGGTCGCAGATCGCTTCGATTACAGACATCTCGTGGGTGATCACTACCACGGTGACTCCCATTGATTTGTTGATTTCTTTCAACAGTGCCAGAATCGATTTTGTGGTGTTGGGGTCCAGAGCACTGGTGGCCTCATCACACAGAAGGATCTTCGGGTTGGTGGCCAGCGCCCTGGCGATCGCCACTCTCTGCTTCTGTCCCCCCGAAAGCTGGGACGGATACGCATCCTTACGGTCTGCAAGCCCTACGAGCCCCAAAAGCTCCATGGCCCGTTCTTTCGCCTCTTTCTTCGATGTGCCTGCGATCTCCAAGGGGAAGCAGACATTCTGAATGACATTTCTCTGTGCCAGTAAGTTAAACTGCTGGAAGATCATGCCCATGGACTGTCTCGCCTTTCTCTGATCCCGTCCGGACATGGAGGCCAGGCTTCTGTTCTCAAACAGAACCTCGCCGGAAGTCGGCACCTCCAGATAATTGATGCACCGTACCAGAGTACTCTTTCCTGCGCCGGAAAGGCCGATAATTCCAAATATTTCCCCCTGGCAGATCGTTAAGTTGATGTCGTCCAGCGCCTTGATCGGTCCGCCTGCCGTCCTAAACTCCTTGCCCAGCCCCACCAGCTGAATAATTGGTTCTGATGACTGCATGTCTTTTGTTTCCTTTCTTTTTTATTCCTGCTACGAAAAAAGGCCGCAAGCCCTGCACAGACTTGCGACCACAGCGATTCAAGATTCAATCTCCCTGTTTGCCATAAACTCCAATCACAATCCATACAAATGAAATATCATTTTCGATTTTTTACGCACATTGACATACGGCACATCATCATGCCGTTCATCATGTACATATTCATCTGCATGGCTTTTAACTGGTTCATAGCGGTTACTCCCTTCGCCTATTCCTATAGTTCGACTAGGATTTTAACTTATGAGGCGTATTTTACGCCATATCATACCATTTGTCAAGCATAAATTCGTCAGACTCACGGATTTTAAGTTACTGGTCAGGAACAGAGATCAACAATTACCTGTGCAAACATCTTGGCACTGACGATGAGTTCCTCGATGACTGCGAACTCATCCGCTCCGTGCATACGGTTATCTGTCTCCGGCATGGCAGCTCCAAAGGCCACTCCGTTCTTCAGTTCATGGACGTAGGTCCCTCCGCCGATGGCTATGCACTCGCCCGTACGGCCCGTATACTCCTCATAAGTGCGAAGAAGCGTGCGGATAAATTCAGAATCTCCATCCACGTGATGAGGCGGCTTCATGGAGTCATTTAAGAGCGTAAAGCCTTTCTCCGCCATCTTTGCCTTAGCCACCTCCAGAACATTCTCTTTCGTGGCGCAGACCGGGCAGCGGCTGTCAAAGGTGCCGTCCAGTTCACGGTCGGAGATGGTCAGCAGGCTGAAGGCCAGCGTTAAATCTCCGGAAAGTTTGTCGCTCATGGCGATTCCCAGGGCCTTGCCGGAGGTGTCGCCGTGAGGAATCAGCTCCAGAAGGCGGCCGATGGCACTGATCTGTTCGCAGGGCGCAAACGGCAGTCTCTGAATCAGGACAAGAAGACCTGTCAGCGCATTGTTGCCCTCTTCCGGTTTCGACGCGTGAGCGCCTGCACCGATGGCTGTAATCGTCGCCGCATCCTCTTCCACATCGAATTCAAAACGGATACCGGTTTCTCCGCTCACTTCCTCAGCAGCCTTCTCCATGACCTCCACGTCAATTCCCTGCACGGTGGCGCGGGCTTTTCCAGGCACTACATTGACCTTAATACCGGCTTCCACGGAAACCAGCTTCGGCAGCGCGTCAGACGGGGCAAAGGAAGCGGTGAAATGACCGTTTAATCCGCCTTTTTCCGTATTCACCACCGGATAGGATCCGTCCGGTGAAAATGTCATCGGGGCTTCCTTTTCAATTGCATAGTAGTGAGCGATATCAGAGCTTCCGCACTCCTCGTCGGTTCCCAGGATCAGGCGTGCATTCTTTTTAAGAGGAATTCCCAGCTCTTTTACGGCTCTCATGGCGTAGAGAGCGGCAACTGCCGGTCCCTTATCATCCGCGGTACCGCGTCCAAAGAGCTTATCTCCTTTTACCACCGGTTCAAACGGTTCCGTCTCCTTCCAGCCTTCCCCAGCCGGTACTACATCCAGATGGGCCAGAATATCCAGCTGGCTCTCTTTCTCATTCAAATCCACGGTTCCTACGTAATTATCGTAATTCGTGATGGAGAATCCGTAGTTTTCAGCCATGGAAAGAGCCTCAGCCAGCGCCGTAAACGCGCCCTCGCCGTATGGCATGCCTTCCTTATACGGCATTTTCTCACTGTTAATCCGGCACAGAGTACAGATGTCTTCAAGCATCTCCTGTCTGTGTGCCTCGACAAACTCCTCAATCTCTTTTCTGTACATGTCTTATCCTTTCCTGCAGCGCTTACGCCGCTTTTATTTCATCATGGAAGCCAGAATCTCATTGACAGCCTTGCCGTCCGCCTTGCCTTTTACCTTCGGCATCAGGACTTTCATGATTTTCCCTTTGTCTGAAGGCGCCGGCTTTTCGATCTCCAGCTCAGCCAACACAGCTGTGACGATCTCGCGGATCTGCTCTTCGCTCATATCCTCAGGCGCAAATTCCTTGTAAACCGACAGACGGTAAGCTGCCTCCTCGCGGATGTCATCCCGGTCCGCAGGCGCGGTGTCATACGTCTCCTGAGACTGCCTGATCTCTTTCTTTACTACTGCATTTGCCTCGTCCTCGGTAATCGGCGTGTGATCCTTTTTATCGATTTCGAAATTCTTCAGTGCAGAAAGAAGCATGGATAATGCATCTTTCCTCTGCTTGTCTTTCGCCTTCATGGCTTCTACCATCGCTGCCCTGACTACATCAATCTTACTCATATCTGCTGCCTCCTTGTTGATCTGTTTATTAGTTTTTACCGAACTCACTGAGTTTAAGGCCCGGATTCCGTTCCAGGACCATGCCCACGCTCCAGCTGTTTACAAACAGCAGAAGCGGATTATCCTTCAGATCCTTGATGCGCTTCATATCGGAGGTTCCCTGAATCTTCGCCACATCAATCTCATCCTTATTCTCTACCCAGCGGATATATTCATACGGAAGCTTCTCCAGCTTGACCTCCACGTTGTACTCATTCTCCAGACGGTATGTGAGAACCTCGAACTGCAGTTCTCCGACCACTCCGACGATGATCTCCTCCATACCGGTATTAAACTCCTGAAAAATCTGGATGGCGCCTTCCTGGGCGATCTGATTCACGCCCTTTATAAACTGTTTCCGCTTCATGGTATCCATCTGGCGCACTCTGGCAAAATGCTCCGGCGCAAATGTGGGGATTCCTTCAAATTCAAACTTTTCATTGGACAGACACAGCGTGTCCCCGATGGAAAAGATCCCCGGATCGAAAACGCCGATAATGTCTCCCGCGTATGCCTCCTCCACGATCTTTCTGTCCTGCGCCATCATCTGCTGCGGCTGGGACAGCCGGAGTTTCCTGCCGCCCTGCACGTGGTTTACCTCCATACCGGCGGAAAACTTTCCGGATACGATCCGCATAAATGCGATTCTGTCGCGGTGAGCCTTATTCATGTTCGCCTGGATCTTGAATACGAAGGCCGAAAACTCTTCCTCAAACGGATCGATCACGCCTTTATCCGCCAGTCTCGGCAGCGGCGTTGTCGTCATCTGAAGGAAATGCTGTAAAAACGTCTCAACGCCGAAATTCGTAAGCGCTGATCCGAAAAATACCGGAGATAAATCGCCTTTTCCAACACGATCCATATCCAGCTCGTCACTGGCCCCATCTAACAGTTCGATATCTTCCATCAGCTGGTGGTGGTAATCCTCTCCGATCAGCCAGTCTACCTGCGGATCACCCAACAGCACCTCAGTGGCATCGACTGCCTTCTGCCCGTTCATTGCAGCCTGGAAGGTCGTGATCGTCTTTTTATTTCTGTCGTAAACACCCTTGAACTCATGGCCGCAGCCAATCGGCCAGTTGACCGGACACGTACGGATTCCCAGCACCGTCTCGATCTCATCCATCAGTTCAAACGGATCCCTGGCTTCCCGGTCCATCTTATTAATAAAAGTAAAAATGGGAATGTGGCGCATAACACAGACCTTGAACAGCTTGATCGTCTGCGCCTCGACACCCTTGGATCCATCTATGACCATGACCGCGGAATCCGCCGCCATAAGGGTTCGATATGTGTCCTCCGAGAAATCCTGATGCCCCGGGGTATCCAGGATATTGATGCAGTAACCGTCGTAATTAAACTGCATTACCGAGGAGGTAACGGAAATACCTCTCTCCTTCTCGATCTCCATCCAGTCTGAGACCGCATGCTTTGCCGCCTTTCTCCCCTTAACAGAGCCCGCCAGGTTGATCGCGCCTCCGTAAAGCAGAAACTTCTCCGTAAGTGTCGTCTTACCGGCATCCGGATGGGATATAATGGCAAAGGTTCTTCTCTTCTTTATTTCTTCAGTTATATTCGACAAAATGTTTCCTCCAATTATTCGTGTCAATCTTTTTTATTGTATTATTATTCCATTACAAAGTCAAGATTCATGTGGTGATGCTTCCAAATGTCTGTTACAGTTTCCTCCCCGTCAGGGGCACCGCAGTCTGGATCGGCCGGGCCGGTTTCCTTAGCCTTTCCTGTGACTTTGCAGGGTATTAGAAGTTCTTAACGCGCAAAATTTTTCGTTCAGGGGAAATGTCCACCTGTTTGAGCGACAGCGAGTTTGGGCATTTCCCCTGGTTTTTAGAAAAATTCTGCACGTTTAGAACTTCTTATGCCCGAAACCGGAACTGGAAAGGCTAAGGAAACCGGCCCGGCCGATCCAGACTGCGGTGCCCCTGGCGGGGAGGGAACTGTAACTTACAGATGTTTCAGCCACATTTTCACGAGAGGAATCCAGCTCTGGCACTGTTCCACCACCTGGAAGCCGTTACCGGCCGTCTCCTCATCGGCCAGTGAAAGCCCGTGCCCGCCGACTGGATAGATATGAAGTTCAAAGTTGACATTCTTCCGCTTCATGGCGGCAGCGAGAAGAAGGCTGTTCTCCACCGGAACGGTTTCGTCCGTATACGTATGCCAGATAAATGCCCCCGGCGTCTCTTCCGTCACGAAATTCTCCAGGGAAACAGCATCTCTCTGTTCCTGGGTCACATCGTCCCCCAGGAGCCGTTTAAAGGAATTTTCATGTGCGTACTCGCCGCCTGTAATGACCGGATAGCACAGGATCATACCATCCGGGCGGATCTGCTCAGGTGTTCTGCCAATCGCATCATAGACCAGCTCCCGGTTCCAGAATACGCCGAGGCTGCAGACCAGGTGACCGGCGGCAGAAGAACCGCACGCAATGATTTTTTCAGGATCCACCTTCCACTCTGCCGCGTGTTCCCTGATATATGCAACCGCTTCCCCGAGTTCTCTCACAGAAGTTGGAAAATGGTTGGGAGCAACGCTGTAATCGAGAATAAAAGCATGACAGCCCATAGCCATAAACTGAAGCGCCAGGGGCTCACTCTCCCGGTCCGATCTCTGCCAGTATCCGCCTCCGGCGCAGACGATCACTGCCGGCCGCTTTCTATCCGGTGCCACGCTCACCTCTTTTATCAGATATCCGGTAAGCAAAGCCGGTCCTGTCAGCTGCCCCGGAACAATAATTTCTTTTTTCTCTGTATTCATGTTGATTTCCCCTTTTTCCTTTACTCTTATTTTTCTGCTGTTATGGCCTGAATTTCATCCAGCAGCCGGTCAGCGACTTCTTCCTTCGTCATCTTCTCCAGCTCCAGATCCCGCTCTCTCGTAATGATGGTTACAACATTCGTATCTGTGCCGAAACCGGCGCCTTCCACCTTCAGATTATTCGCCACAATCATATCAATATTCTTCTTATCCAGCTTAACCCTGGAATTCTCCAGCATATTCTGGGTTTCCATGGAAAATCCGCAGAGGAACTGGCCTTCCTTCCGGTGCGCCCCCAGCCATTTTAAAATGTCGTCGGTCCGCTCCAGCTCGATCGCCATATCGCCATCCGTCTTCTTCGTCTTTTCCGTGCCTGCGGATTTCGGCCGGTAGTCTGCTACTGCAGCCGCCTTGATGATAATATCCTGTTCCGCCGCCGCTTTCGTCACCGCCTCAAACATGTCTCTGGCACTTTCGATCTCGATCAGCTTTACAAAACGAGGTTTGGGCGTGTCGGTCTTCCCGGTTATAAGCGTCACATCGGCTCCGCGCAGTGCCGCAGCCTTTGCAACGGCATAGCCCATCTTGCCGGTAGAATGGTTGGTAATATAACGGACGGGATCGATCGCCTCCCTTGTAGGCCCTGCTGTGACAAGAATCTTACTGCCTTCCAGATCCTTCTGCGCCCCGATCTCCTTCTCTATATAATCAAACAGCTCGGCCGGCTCCGGCATCTTTCCCGCCCCGGTATCGCCGCAGGCTAAGTAGCCCACCGCCGGTTTGATCACTTCCATCCCATACTTTTCACAAATCTTTATATTATCCTGAACAACCGGGTTTTCATACATGTTCGTATTCATGGCCGGCGCAATGATTTTCTTACAGCGGCAGGCCAGAACGGTCGTGGTCAGCATATCATCGGCCAGTCCGTGTGCCAGCTTTGCAATGATATTGGCGGAAGCCGGAGCAATCATCACCACATCCGCCTGCTTCGCCAGCGCCACATGCTCCACGCTGAATTCAAAATTCCGGTCAAAGGTATCTACAAGGCATTTGTTTCCCGTCAGCGTCTCAAATGTGATCGGATTGATAAAATTAGTCGCATTCTCTGTCATCAGCACCTGGACATGACAGCCCTTTTTCACCAGCATACTGGCCAGTCCGGCCGTCTTGTACGCCGCGATACTTCCCGTAATTCCCAGTACAACATGTTTTCCTTTCAGCATAAGTGCCTCCTGCCTCGCTTCTTTTTATTCCTGCTTACATTGTTATTTTGCCTGAAATGTGGTAAACTCGTGAAAAACCTTAGTTAGTTCGTGAAAAACCTCACTAAGTGCTCATAGTATACCATAACCTCTAAATTTTGGAAAGGAGTTACCTTTATGATTTTAGCAATAGACATGGGAAACAGCAATATTGTAATCGGCGGTATCGATAACAGCCGTACCTGGTTTGTGGAACGTGTCACCACGAACCAGGGGAAGACGGACCTGGAATACGCAGTTAATATCAAAGACATCATGGCAATTCATAATCTGCCGATTTCCTCGATTGAAGGAGCCGTCGTCTCTTCCGTCGTCCCGCCTCTCACAGATGTAGTTCTCTCCGCGGTTAAGAAGATCACCGGAAAGACGCCCATGCTGGTTGGCTCCGGCATGAAAACGGGACTTAATATCATCATGGACAATCCGAAGACCGTGGGAAGCGACTTGATCGTGGACGCTGTGGCAGCCCTTAAGGATTACCCGGCTCCCATCATAGTCATCGACATGGGAACCGCTACCACCATGTCCGTCATCGATAAGTCCGGAAATTATACGGGCGGCATCATCTTCCCGGGGCTGCGCGTCTCTCTGGATTCCTTAAGCAGCCGGGCTGCCCAGCTTCCATACATCGGATTAAATAAGCCGGCCCGGGTCATCGGCAAGAACACCATCGACTGTATGAAAAACGGAATTCTCTATGGCAATGCCGCCATGATTGACGGCATCATCGACCGCATGGAAGAAGAGCTGGGCCAGGCCGCAAGCCTCGTAGCCACAGGCGGTCTGGCCCCTTCCGTCCTCCCGCTCTGCCGTCATAAAATCAATTACGATGAGGCGCTTTTATTAAAAGGCCTTCTCATTCTTTACGAAAAAAACAAATAAAATCCGCAGATCATGCGGCGGGCCGAAACCGTTTATCTGCTCATTCGCGCACCTGAAGCACGAGACGTTGCGATAAACAGGCACTTTACGGACCGCCGCCAGAAAATGGAAATAAAATTTAAATCTGGCATCGTATAAAAGCCTCCGAATAAGTACATCATTCCTTTATGACTAAAAAGAATGATGCGGAGGGAAAGACATGCCTGTATACAAAGTAGAGATCTGCGGCGTTAACACTTCAAAGCTGCCCCTTTTAAACAACGAAGAAAAAGAAGCCTTATTTAAGAGGATCCTGGATGGTGATATGGAAGCCAGAGAGGAATATATTAAGGGTAACTTAAGACTGGTTCTCAGCGTCATACAGCGTTTTTCAGGCAGTAACGAAAATGTGGACGACTTATTCCAGATTGGCTGCATAGGCCTGATCAAAGCCATTGACAATTTTGACATAACACAGAACGTACGCTTTTCCACATACGCCGTTCCCATGATTCTCGGCGAGGTGCGCCGCTATCTTCGGGACAACAATTCGATCCGTGTCAGCCGCTCTCTGCGTGACACCGCCTATAAAGCCATCTATGCAAAAGAAAATCTCATGAAGAAGAATTTAAAAGAACCTACCATCATGGAAATTGCTGATGAAATCGGCGTCAGTAAGGAGGACATTACTTACGCCTTAGATGCCATTCAGAATCCAGTCAGCCTCTACGAACCGGTATATTCTGACGGCGGCGATCCACTCTTTGTCATGGATCAGATCAGCGACAAGAAGAATCTGGAAGAGAACTGGGTGGAGGACATCTCCTTAAATGAGGCCATGAAGCGCCTTCCTGAGCGGGAACGTCACATTATCGACATGCGCTTCTTCGAGGGCAAAACCCAGACCGAGGTGGCGGAGGAGATTCACATCAGCCAGGCCCAGGTCAGCCGGCTCGAAAAAAATGCGCTTAAAAGTATGAAGGGATACCTTTCATAATTGCCTTTCGTAAAAGATAGAGAAAACTACATCAGCACCAAAAGAAAAGAAGCAGATTCTCCTGGAGCCCGGATTATCTGCTTCTTTCTGCTATTTCTTTTTGACAGTAGTCTTCTCCCACGTATCTTTGGGAGCCAGCGGAATCTCGTAATTCACATACTCCCGGTTTCCCGACAGATTCTCGAACTTCATCGTGAGCTTCCCGTCTGCCGCGGACGCAGCCACGCACTCATAGTTCTTCGCATCATAACCGCACTTATCGTAATACATAACCTCATCAAAATGGCCTTCCCGTGTCAGTACGATGGCCGGTTTTTCAGCGCTCAGCATATAAAAGGTTCCATCCACCACGCTTATTAAATTTCCGTTAAAATCTCCGAGTTTCGTTATCTCACTGAAATCAGGCTTCATGCGGTAGATCGGGCGCGGAAACTCCATGGCATTTTTCCAGCCTTCATAATAGAGATAGCCGTTGTCATAGGACAATCCCCTGCACACAGAGTAGTCGATTCCTGCCACCCGGCGGTCACTGCCGTCAGTACGGATTCCAATCAGCGATTGAGATTTAAAGCTCATAAGATCCGCCTTCCCGGCTCCGTAATAATAGATCCTGCCTTCTGCCAGAACCATCTTCTGGTTTTCCGGCTGTCCCATGATCACCATAGGATCCAGAACCCGTGTATATCCTCCCTCATCTCTCACCAGTTCCAGCCGGTCATATGGAAAATGAAGGCTTTCCGGTTCTTTTCCGTCCTGCAGTTCAAATTCCAGAGCCGTCTGCGGAGTTCTCAGAAAGTAATCGGCGCCGTCAGTTGTAAACAAATACCGTCTCTCTTCGATCTCTCCGCTGTTATTCTCCGCCATTGTGCCGTCTCCGGCAAATAAGTAAACCTGATGCATCACCATATCATCCGGATGGTACCATCCGTAAAATACATCCACCAGCTTTCCCGTCAGTTCTCCGCTGCCTGGGGACGTCCCCATTCCTCCGAGCACGGCAATGCTTCCATCGGCAAGCTTCGTCACATCGTAGTCGATGAAAGAACTCCCTGCGGTCGGATTCCGGCCGATGAAAGAATCCTCTGCATGGACGCTGTCCTCTGATTCCGGTTCCTTTTTCCCCGCATCGAGCGCACTGGTCACCGCCTCTAAATCTACGGCTCCCGCATCATCCGGTCCGATGAATAAATTCGGCATCCATTTTCCGTCTTTAAGCTGAAAACTGAACAGGCCGCAGCTTCCGTGAAATATAATCTGATCCTTGGAGGCGTAATCGATGGTAATCGTACTTTCGATCCCTTTTCCCAATACCTGTCCGGCCAGCCAGGAAGTGTCCGGCAGTTCCACAGGCATCGCCGGAGTCTCGCCGTCATCCTTTC
Organism: Hungatella sp. SL.1.14; assembly: GCF_024460495.1. Classification (NCBI taxonomy): domain Bacteria; kingdom Bacillati; phylum Bacillota; class Clostridia; order Lachnospirales; family Lachnospiraceae; genus Hungatella; species Hungatella sp. SL.1.14. Next base: position 157,663 of record NZ_JANFYJ010000015.1, read on the forward strand.
CCGCAATAAAGATACTGGTAGGACCGTCTCCGCCTCCAATGATGGAGACCGCCTCCGAAGCCGCAGGTTTTTCCCGGACAGTCAACAGGCACAATACCGCTGCAGCCGTTACAGTCACGCCGCAGAGCGTGATCCAGAAGCCTGCTTTCTTATAGTTCAACACATTCTTTATTCTTGATTTCGTATGGCTCTCCCCAAACGCCAGAGGCAGACGCGCCCCGTTTTCTTTTTCCGCTGCTGACAGAAGCGCCAGTGAGTACTGCTTCTTTCCGCCCTCTCCCAGCTGGCCTACCACCGCCTCATCACAGGACATCTCCATGTCCCTGCAAAACAGCCGGAAGCTTACGTGGGCGATGGGGTTAAACCAGTGTACCATGACCATCAGAAGACCCAAAAGCTTGACAATATAGTCCCGACGCCGGATATGGATCCGTTCATGTCTTAGGATACACTCCCGTTCAACCTCCGTTAAATTGGCCGGCAGATAGATCACGGGACGGAAGATTCCCATGACAAAAGCGCCGGGAATCCGGTCCGACTCATAGATTGCGTGTTCCGGTCTCCTGCATGTTCCGGCTCCTTGACCATGATCGGCCTCCTGAATCTTCACCGCCGTTCCCAGCCTCCATTTCAGCCGGATATAGCCTGCGAAATGGCAGAGGAAGAAAGCCAGCATTCCTGCCTCCCAGACCACCAGCATCACAAACAGAAGGATCTGTATCGGGTTGACCGACGTAACGTGATTCGATGCCGCCATGGTCTGTTCCAGAACCTGGTTGACGGGGCGGTCTATAAAAAAGACTCCCGAATCGATGGAAGGCGTCGCTTCATAAACGATCCGCTGCTCCAGGGGATTCGAATAAAACGGCAGCAGGCTGTACGCCGACTGGAGGGAAAACGGGCACAGGAACCGGAAGATCACCACCATCCACAGCACACAGGAAAACCGCTTGGGAAGCCTCTTATACAGCAGGCGCAGAGCCATCACAAAAAGGGCGGTTAAACCCGCAGTCATGCTCATGTTCAAAAGAGTGATCATCACCTGATTCCCAGCCATTACTTCACCGCCTTTTCTATCATCTGTCTAAGCTCCTCCGCTTCCTTCTCTGTCAGCTTTCTGTCCTTTAAAAAGGCAGTCACAAAGGCGGGCAGGGAGCCGTCAAAGTTTCTGTCCACTACCGTCTCGCTCTCGTACTTTAAGACTTCTTCCCTGGGAATCAGCGAGCATACGACAGCCTGTTCATTCTTTACAAAGCCCCGGCCCGCCAGTTTTTTCAGGACCGTATAGCAGGTTGACTTCTTCCAGCCCAGCTCTTTCCCGCAGATTCTTACAAGCTCTGTGGAATTCACAGGCTCGTTATCCCAGATTACGTTCATGAAACGGTATTCGCTCTCATACAGTTTCTTTTCTTCTGTCTGCTTCTTTTCCTCTGTTTTTTTCTTTTCTTCCATTCATATGCCTCCCTGAAATCTACAGCATTGCCTGACGTTGGTCTATCGTAGTAGTCCTTCATTTAAAGTCTATCACGATAGACCTTGTATGTCAAGCGTATCTTCAGAGAGACCGCTCTTATCCACCTCCCTTTCGATCTCAAACTCCGGCCGTCCCATAAACCCAGGCGCGATCTCATACTTTTCAAAGACGACAACCGGATTGCCTTTCTCATTGATATAAAACGGAGTATCCGCCGTCACCGTTACAAATCCGCCCTCATCCATTGAAAAGAACTCCTCACCAGAATCAGCTTCCCGCTCTTTGATGGCGGCACGTATAATCTCATTCGCCTTTTCGATGTAATCCGGCCCTAAAAGGTCCTCCAGGGTAAGATACGCTCCGTCTGTAAGACTGATATTGTAGTAATACGTTTCACTGTAGGCGGAAACCCAGTTTTCGGATCCGCTTACCGCAAAAGACAGATGGGAATCATCCTGGCTTTTCAGTTCATACCATACACGAATCCGGATATCATGCTCTTTCCACTCCGCTTCCGTTCCGCCTGTATCCAGAAATGCCTTTTTGTACTCCTTCGCCCGTTCTACGGCCGCGGCCGCGTAGGCGTCGCACTTCGCCTTGATCTCCTCATTAATCTCGTCCGCCAGATTTTTCGTGTCACCGCGAATCATCTCAATCCCCGGAACCTCCACCGAAATTCCGGCATCTCCGGTGTCGGACTGCCATGATTCCGCGGTAAAAAGCCTTACGATAGCCCCAATCACCGGTATCCCCTGCATTTCTTCGGCAAACGTCGGACTGGTGTTGACTCCGACGGCTGCCACCACCGTCAGCACGGCTGCCGCGGCCAGTCCGCAGCCGGATACCATTTTACCCCGCCTTCTCCATTTTTTCCGGTTCCGTTTCTCTGTCACCGGCTGATCCGGGACTCCATGGTCTTCTTTCCTCCGCGCAGCGGCCTGCTCAATGGCCGAGGCCACGGTCTCCTCCAGCCGGTCCGGGATTGGAATATTGTCGTATACGTTCTTGCTGTCCTTCAATCTGCTCATATCACCAGCTCCTCCTTTAATGATTTAAGCCCTCTGTACAATTTCGACTTTACAGTGTTTACACTCAGTTCCATCACTTCCGCAATTTCCTGCAGTGACATCTCCTCATAAAATCTTAGCCTGATTACATTCTGGGTATCTGCCGGTAAACGGTCCAGTTCTTCAAAGAAGCCCTCCGTCTCTTCGTAACCCGGCTCCACATAGACGGCCTCCTCGCCCAGCGGTTCCCCGCTTGCGATTTCCCGGTTCTTTTTTCTGATATAATTTAGGCTCTCATGAACCAGCACTCTGTAGAACCAGGTTTTTATATAAGAGATCTCCCGGATTGACCCGTAATGCTCCAGCGCGCTGCAGATGGCATTCTGAACGATATCCAGCGCGTCGTTCTCGTTTCTGACATAGGTATAGGCCAGCCTGTAAAACTTTTTCTGATTTGCAATAATATAATTTACCACAATGTCGTAATGATCGTGTTCCATAGTTCGTCCTCTGTCTCCTTTCACAGGCATGCTGTGCTGCATTTGTTTCCATCTGCTCTATTGACAAACACAGACGGCAAAAAGTTTCAGCTTCCCGGCCGGAAAATTATATCACTGCAAAGGATGGTACGCAACAGGCAGCCGGATTTTCCTCCAGCTGCCTGTTGTTTCGTTCTATATCCTGTTTTATAACATCTTCAGTCTCCACCCTGTTTTGCTGCTTCCGTCTCTCCTTTGCACGCCGCGGGGTGAATCAGAAACTGTCGCCTGTCACGGATTTCGGAATCGTAAATTCCACAACTCCCATATATCCCGGCGCCACAGTGTATTCGTCAAACACAATCACCAGTTCTCCGTTCTCATTAAAGTAAAAGCTCTCGTCTCCTGTGATCTGATCGAAATCATCTGCAGCATCCTCTCCGGATTCAAAGAAATACATATTCGAATCGTCCGCCGCCATCCGTTCCCTCATCTGCTCCTTTATATTATCGCTGAGAGCCTTAACATAATCCGCTTTATTCCGAAATAAATCCTTCAGGGTTACTACCTGTCCGGTCGCCTTATCTATCGTGAAAATCTTCACATATTCTGCTCCGCTGGCCATAATCACAGTCGTGTTGATACGCAGGGACAGATATTTTTCATTGTCTGTCACGACCTGATACGTGGACGTCACAGAGTAGTGGCCATCACCTGCAAGATCCCCGGTTACCTCCTTCTCGTATTCGCCAATCAGCTGGTTTGCATACTCCTCGATCGACTTATTGACCTCCGCACTGGACTGATCTCCGATCGATACCTGCGGGATGTCAATCTTTGCCTCATAATTATTTTTTGTATCTTCAAAGGTACGGAAGGTCACCACTTTGGCGATGGTTCCGATCACCGGAATATTTTCCATAGCGTTTGCAGTCGCAGGGCTTACATTTGCCATTACTGTAATGGCAAAAAGCGCGGCCGCGGCTGTCAGTCCTGTCTTTTTCGTAAACTGTATCACGTTTCTCCTCCTCTTTTCTTTCTTTGCCTTTTCGATTCCTGCCATCATGCTTTCCCTGGCCGAAGCCGGCACCGGGATGGTATGATATGCTTCCTTTAACTGTTCTAATTTGCTTCTGCCGTCATTTTCCATCTATAAAGTCCCCTTTCTATGACATCTCTGGCTCCAGTTCAATTCTCAGTTTTTTCAGCGCCCGGTACAGCCTTGCCTTAACCGTATTGACATTTAAGTCCAGCACCACAGCGATTTCTTCCAGCTTCAGTTCCTCGATCACCTTTAACACGACAATGGTGCGGTCCTTTTCCTCCAGTGATTTCAGCAGTTCCATGGGATCATCCTCGTGATAGACATCCTCATGGGGAATCTCCACGCCCTCTAAGCCGATGCTCTCCTTCTGTCTCTTTCTCAGAAAATCAACGGCCGTATTCATCACCACACGGTAGATCCAGGTGGACAGATAATCCGGTTCCCTCACCTTACTGATATCTTTCATTACCTTATACGCACTTTCCTGGACAATGTCCAGCGCATCCTGTTCGTTATTGACATAGCTGTAGGCGAGACGATAATACTTTTCATAATTGGTCAGGAGTATTTGCTCAGCTTCAGCTTCTATATTCTTCTTCAAATATTTTTCCTCCTCTCTCCTCTTCTGTCTGTTAGACGTTTTCTGCAGCAGAAAAGTTGCGAAAATCTATTGAAATATATCATAAAAAATGGCACCCGGAAAGCCTGCTGCCTCTCCGACGTGCCACATTTCTGATTATACTATAAATGGAATTATTTTAAAAGAAAAACGGATAAGTATTTATTCCCGCCATTATTCAAAACGCACAATTTCTTTTTTCAGTCTCTTCATAATCTTCTTTTCAAGACGGGAAATGTAGGACTGGGAGATTCCAAGCAAATCGGCCACCTCTTTCTGGGTCATCTCCTCCCCCTCCTCATCCGACAGGCCGAAACGAAGCTCCACGATCTTTCTCTCCCTCGGGCTCAGCCGGCTGATAGCGGAATTTAAAAGATTTCGCTCCACCTCGGTCTCTAAGTCCTTATAGATCACATCCTCGTCTGTTCCCAGGATATCGGACAGCAGAAGCTCATTTCCATCCCAGTCCACATTTAACGGCTCGTCGATGGAAACCTCCATCTTCGTCTTGTTATTACGCCGTAAATACATGAGAATTTCGTTCTCAATACAGCGGGAGGCGTATGTGGCCAGTTTGATGTTCTTTCCGGGATTAAAGGTATTGATCGCCTTGATTAAGCCGATGGTTCCAATGGAAATCAAGTCTTCCACGCCGACGCTGGTGTTGTCAAATTTTTTGGCTATGTAGACGACAAGGCGGAGATTATGTTCGATCAGCTCCGATTTCGCACTCTGGTCATCTTCGCCTCCCAGCATGGCTATCACTCTCGCTTCGGACTCGTTATCCAGCGGGGCCGGAAGAATGTCGGCTCCGCCGATGTAATGAATCTCTCCCTGCTTCGGCATCATCAGCGTCTTAAAGGTTGGTACGGCTTTAAACTGGAAACGGTTTGGTACGGAAACTTTTAATATCATATCGGTAATCTCTCCTTTTTAATCAATTCGCCCGGCGAATTGGTGCGAACGCCGTCATGCATGCATGACATAATGCCTTGGGGCGCGCTGCACATCCGCCGGAGGCTTCCGCATTCAAAAATGGATCACACCACTTTTGAATGTGGAAACTAATCTTCATGCAGAAGCATCTGGTATTCCCCGTCTGCACACAGGGGACGGCGGCAGACAGCCACCAGAGGCTTTTCTATAATTTTCACGTCACTGCCCTGGCGTATTTCCATTTCATCCAGGAAAATCCCGGGCATTACGCCTTCCTTCTTTCCCACACTCCCGAAGGGAATGTAAATAACAGAGGACACACTCTCGCACAGCTCTTTAAGCGCCTCGTAGGTCACCACGTGGACAGGCCGGTGCGTCACGGGCTCATACAGCCGGTTTCCGGTATCGAGAAGCGCCGTCACCGTCTTTTTCCGCCCTCTGTAATGCATCGTCACTTCATAAAAGTGATTCCGGTTCTTTCTGGCCTCCAGAACGAAGCCCAACACACCCCTCACGCCAAAATATGCGCCAGCAGCCAGCAGCAAAAGCCGGTAAAAGGGCATGGCCGCCCGGCTGTTTCCGCGAAGGATCTGTTCTATATAATAACCGGCCATCGTATGCTGGTAGAGAACCTGCATGACTCCGGCCATCATGACGGTTACCAGATAGAGGCAGGCTACAGCCCTGCCCATCTCCCGTTTTTTTCTTACACCAAACGCAGTCGCCACCATCAGGCAGCTGACCACTGCGTAGGTCATAAAAAAAGAGACTGCGGGGGGAATGGACGGAAATGCCGCGCATAAGGCGGCCCAGGCTGCTCCCAAAGCAGCGCCTGCCAATTTTCTGTATCTGCCCGCCCGGTATCTCATCACCTTTCCGGTTATGGATAGCACAAGATAATCCAGGATCATGTTTATGACAAAAAACACATCAATATATAAGTCAACCGTCACGAAAAGATTTCTCACCTCCTGCCCTGTATGAACATTATAGTCAGAGAGACCTTCAGATTTTGTCAAATCTACGGCCCTGATTCCTGTTTTTCATCGCCTTTTTCCCGGTATTTTCTTCCTTTTTCGACAGTTTATATTCGAACATCCATTTGCTCCTGCCGTTTTTCTCCTGATCACAACTCCGTCGGCACGTGTCCGGATTCCAGGCTGTATTTGGCAGACGGTACCTTCTTCTGCCAAATACAGCCCGGGAGTACTTTCCGCCTTCCAAAAAGAAAAGAGTCGAACCCGGCAGAATGATTTCCACCGGGTTCGACTCTTTTCTTATAAAATTTATTTGTGGGGACAGGTTACTCGCCTAACTGAGCGATGCGCTCCTTCACCTGATCCATCATCTGTGTATACTTTTCCAGTTTGGCCTTTTCTTCCTCCAGCTTGGCCGCCGGTGCCTTGCTTACGAACTTCTCGTTGCTCAGCATTCCCTTTACGCGGGCCAGTTCTTTGGTCAGCCGCTCCTCTTCCTTCTTCAACCGCTCTTTTTCCTTCTCGATATCAACCAGCTCAGCGAACGGCATATAGATGACTGCCTGATGAATAACCGCAGATACGGCGTCTTCACCGATTCCTTCCTTATCCTTCTGTAGTACGATTTCACTGGCATAGCCAAGCATTGCGAAGAATACGCGGCTGTTTTCAAAGATATCCAGAACCTCACTGTTCTCCGATACAACGTATACCTTTGCCTTCTTGCTGGGCGGAACATTCATGGATGTACGTACATTCCGGATGCCCCGCACTGCTTCCTTGATCGTTTCTACCGCATGCTCTTCCCCTGCAAAATTCCACTCTTCCTTATACTCCGGCCATGCGGATACCATAATCGACTCTTCTTCGTCCTGAAGATTGCAGAAGATTTCCTCGGTAAGGAACGGCATGTACGGATGGAGCAGCTTCAGGGAATTGATCAGTACGGTCTTTAAAGTCCAGATGGCCGCCGCCTTCGTCGTATCCTCCTCGTTCCAGAGTCTCGGCTTCACCATCTCGATATACCAGTCACAGAATTCCTCCCAGATAAAGTCATAAACCTTCTGAAGAGCGATTCCCAGTTCAAACTTGTCTAAGTTGTCCGTCACATCGCGGGCCAGGCTGTTGGCCTTGGAGAGAATCCATTTATCCGCCATGGTCAGATCAGAAAGTTCTGCCCGGCTGTCGGGCGCCTTCTCGATGTTCATCATGATAAAGCGGGATGCATTCCATACTTTGTTGGCAAAGTTCCGGCTGGCTTCCACTCTCTCCCAGTAGAAACGCATATCGTTTCCGGGAGCATTGCCGGTAATCAGCGTCATACGCAGCGCATCCGCGCCGTACTTGTCGATAACCTCCAGCGGATCGATGCCGTTGCCTAAGGACTTGCTCATCTTGCGTCCTTCGGAATCTCTGACCAGGCCATGCATCAGCACGGTGTTAAACGGCAGTTGTCCGGTATGTTCAATTCCCGAGAACACCATACGGATAACCCAGAAGAAAATAATATCGTAACCGGTCACCAGCACGTCTGTCGGGTAGAAATACTTTAAATCCTCTGTCTCTTTGGGCCATCCCAGTGTGGAGAACGGCCACAGAGCGGAGGAGAACCACGTATCGAGCGTATCCTCGTCCTGAGTGAGATGCGTGCATCCACACTTCGGGCACTTCTCCGGCTGGCCTTTGCTTACGACGATCTCTCCGCATTCATCGCAGTAATAGGCGGGAATCCGGTGTCCCCACCACAGCTGTCTGGAGATACACCAGTCGCGGATTCCCTCCAGCCAGTGCAGATACGTCTTGTCGAAACGCTCCGGCACAAATTTCAGTTTTCCAGTCTTTAAAGCCTCGATGGCCGGCTTAGCCATCTCCTCCATGCGTACGAACCACTGCTGCTTCACCAGCGGCTCTACCGTGGTCTTACAGCGGTCATGAGTTCCCACAGCATGGGTATGAGGAACCACCTTGACCAGAAGCCCCAGTTCCTTTAAATCTTCCACAATGGCCTTTCTGGCCTCATAACGCTCCATTCCATCGTATTTACTGCCGGGCAGGCTGATGGTCGCGTCATCGTTCATAATCGTAAGTTCCGGAAGGCTGTGGCGTTTTCCCACTTCGAAGTCGTTGGGGTCGTGGGCCGGTGTGATCTTCACACAGCCGGTACCGAATTCCTTGTCTACATAGGAGTCGGCAATCACCGGGATGGTGCGTCCTGTAAGAGGCAGTTCAAGCATCTTCCCTACCAGGTTTGTATAACGCTCGTCCTCAGGATTGACTGCCACAGCCGTATCTCCCAGCAGTGTTTCCGGTCGCGTGGTAGCGATTTCCACAAAGGAACCCTCTTCGCCGACAACCGGATAATTGATATGCCAGAAAAATCCGTCCTGATCTGCATGCTCCACCTCCGCGTCTGATATGGAAGTCTGACATACCGGACACCAGTTAATAATTCTGGAGCCCTTGTAGATATAGCCTTTTTCATACAGACGGATAAATACTTCCTGCACCGCTTCCGAACATCCCTCATCCATGGTAAAACGTTCTCTGTCCCAGTCTGCGGAAGAGCCCATCTTATGAAGCTGATTGATAATGCGTCCGCCGTATTCCTTTCTCCAGTCCCAGCATTTTTCCAGGAACCCGTCGCGGCCTAAATCTTCCTTATCGATGCCCTGCTTCTTCAGGCTCTCGATGACCTTAACTTCAGTGGCGATCGCCGCATGGTCAGTGCCGGGCTGCCAGAGCGCCTCGTATCCCTGCATGCGCTTGTAGCGGATTAAAATGTCCTGCATGGTGTTGTCCAGCGCATGGCCCATATGGAGCTGGCCTGTAATATTAGGCGGAGGCATCACAATGGTAAATGGTTTCTTATCCGGATTAGGCTCCGCATGGAAATACTTTTTGTCCAGCCATTTCTGGTACAGCTTGCCCTCAATTTCGGCAGGGTTATAGTTTTTTTCCAGTTCTTTCATAGTACTCTCCTTATCTGTTTTCTCTCTGAAATTTTTTCCTAAGACTTTTCTTTGAGGCTGTTTTTCTAAGGCTGTCTGCCCTGTTTCATGAAGTTCTGAAACCTTTCAAAATTCCCTGTCTGGCTCAATTCTGTCCGACAGGAGTAACTTCGTACTGCACAAGAAAGTGCCTTCGGCACTTCAACTCCCCTAGCCCCTCATTCATGAGGGGAATTTAGGGACTTCCTTTTTGCTGCTTTTTTCTTATAATAGTCTTATGAACACTTTCCAGCATATTTTTAACGA
>NZ_JANFYJ010000150.1:0-409 GCF_024460495.1 Hungatella sp. SL.1.14
GCCATGGACCAGCGCATTTTCCACCAGTGGCTGGAGAATGAAATTGGGATATGGAACGCCGGCTAAGGCCTCCTCGATGTTGTAAACAACTTCGATGGACTCGCTGTAGGAGAAGAGCTGAATCTTTACATAGGCCTGAATATTCATCAGTTCATTTTCAAGTGTAGTGATATCTTTTCCTTTATTCAGCGCAGTGCGGTAAAACGTGGATAGGAGAATGACCATTTCGCTGATATCGTTCTGCCCGGACAGAATCGCACGGCTGTTGATAAGTGATAAGGAATTATAAAGAGTGGCAGCCATGCGGCACGATCTGAAAAACCATCTGCACTGCATCGCTTCCTTTATCGAACTGGAACAGTACCATGATGCACTTCATTATATCGAAGAGATTTACGCGAATTCCAGG
>NZ_JANFYJ010000151.1:0-407 GCF_024460495.1 Hungatella sp. SL.1.14
CCCAAGATTGTTTTTAGCGCTTCCGTGATAAACGGGAAATAACGTTCCGTTTTGGAATCTCCTGTTTTCTTCCTGTTCCAGTTCTGACATTTTAAACGGTTTCCCTGACATATATTTCTCTAATAGTTCATCGTTTCCCATAATTACTGCATCCCACTGTTCCATATCGTCATTGTCCGTTACATTTATATGGGGATGCTGCCCAACCTTTTGCTTCACTATAATTTCCGAAGAAAGCTTTGCTTTCATTTCCCGATATACCATTGGCAAATCAATCCCTTCTTGGTCAATTTTATTGATGAAAAAAATTGTCGGAATCTTCATTGTCTGTAGTGCATGAAACAGTATGCGGGTCTGTGCCTGTATGCCATCCTTTGCAGAAACTAATAATACTGCTCCGTCTAATA
>NZ_JANFYJ010000152.1:0-407 GCF_024460495.1 Hungatella sp. SL.1.14
CTGGAATTTGTCAGTATATCATGGCAAATCTGCACCTCCTCCAGTTCGCATAGCTGCTGCTGCCGCAAAGGATCGATCATACGGCTTCACCTGCCTTTCTCAGTTTCTCCTAATAGTCTACAATGAAAATGTTCTCTTTTTTACCGGAAAGCGCCGATGGCGCAAATCCATCAGACCGCTCAGGGCTTCCGTCTTGCCCTTCCTGCCGGCCAGTTCGATCATCTCATCCAGCGTTTCCTTCCGTTCCCCATAACGGTCTGCCAGCCAGAAAAACGTCTCTGTGTCTCCCTCTGACAGCGCCCATTCCGCGGCTCCTCCCATATGTTCCTTCAAATATTCCTCGTACGCCCCGCGATGCCGTTCCATCAATTCGGCGGGATACCTAAGCCGCCCCATGACAAGCGCAC
>NZ_JANFYJ010000153.1:0-406 GCF_024460495.1 Hungatella sp. SL.1.14
CTGCTCCTTGCTATCGTCTATCCTCATGTTCGGCATTCTCTCGCCTATTTTCAGATACGGACAATTTGCAGATACGAGCGCCTGAGCCATTATCGGCACCACGCTATTCCCGATCCGCGCCACCTGTTCCCCGACCGGGTACGGCTTGCCCTCAATATCCCGATTAAGTATATAATCCTCCGGGAACCCTTGCATTTTCTTAAGTTCTTCCGGTTTTAACATGCGGAGAAAGATATCTTTTATGAGATACTGTTCTCCATCAATATCAGTGACTACATTCACGAGGCCGAATCGATCCTTCATTGTGATGGTCCCCAGCGGCTTCCCCGCTTCCTGCCCGCAGCCAGTGCCGTAATACTTAATCAGGAATGCAGATATAAGTCCAAAATGCCCCGGTGATGTGGTG
>NZ_JANFYJ010000154.1:0-405 GCF_024460495.1 Hungatella sp. SL.1.14
CTCCGCTCAACGGCATTATGGGGATGGTGGAGCTTGGGAAGAACCATATTGATGAACCCGGCCGGATGCGTAACTGCCTGGACATAATTACATTTTCGTCCGCACACCTCCTCTCCCTGATCAATGATATCCTGGACATGTCCAAAATTGAGAGCGGAAAAATCGAACTGCATCCGGAGCTGTTTGACTTGGGAAAGCTTCTGCGTGCATTAATGACGGTGTTCCATGTGCAGGCGATTAACAGGCAGATAGACTTTCAGATCTTTCTTCGGGGAGAGGTCACGGAGTATCTGGTTGGCGATGCGCTTCGCCTGAACCAGATACTGACGAATCTGCTCTCCAACGCTGTGAAATTTACCCCGGCGCAGCGTTTCTATGTTCAGGTTGACACTTCCCTGCGCCGGG
>NZ_JANFYJ010000155.1:0-403 GCF_024460495.1 Hungatella sp. SL.1.14
CAGCAGAAGATGCAGCAGCGGTGCTTCCGAATGCGGCAGAGACGGTGCTGAGCGGCCAGAGTCTTGCAAATGCAGGAAAAGATCTTGGAAGAACGAGCCGTCCCGGCTATACGTTCGGAGGCTGGTATACGGAGACAGAAGGATCAGGAAGCCAGTTTACAGAAACAACAGCTATTGCTGAAAGTATGACCGTCTATGCGAAGTGGATCCCGAATGACGAGGTAACCCTGACGTATGATAAGGATGCAGAAGATGCATCAGCAGTGCTTCCGAATGCGACAGAGACGGTGCTGAGCGGCCAGAGTCTTGCAAATGCAGGAAAAGATCTTGGAATTACAAGCCGTCCCGGCTATACGTTTGGAGGCTGGTACACGGGTAAGGGCGGAACAGGAGTACAATTTAC
>NZ_JANFYJ010000156.1:0-400 GCF_024460495.1 Hungatella sp. SL.1.14
TGGGATTTCAGATGATCATATTTTCTTCAGGCATGGCGGCTATCTCGGAGGATGTCCAACGTTGAAGCCGGATTTCGTTGGTTGCAGAAAAATCTTCCTGAAATTACAGAGGGCAGTGGTGCGGAACACAATATCGTATTTGCACATGACCAATCCAAAAAGGAGCCCGATGAGTATGGCCCCTATGATATTTATTTTTATGGAGGCAATCGCTCTTATGGAGTAGTTGAGGATTTCAGAAAAGCTTGGCTGTTACATATTCATCGAAACCCTCATCATTGGCAGTATTGGGTGCTGTGGGACGAGGCGGCCAACACGGGCCAGGTGCCAAACCTGGAAAAGCTGGTGGCGGTGATCCGCTCCCGCGTGGTGAGCCTGTGCCTGTTCTATCAGCAGTTGG
>NZ_JANFYJ010000157.1:0-399 GCF_024460495.1 Hungatella sp. SL.1.14
GCTGTCCCGTCTCACGGATAAACCGGTTAAAACAATCATCTATACCCATGGTCACCCGGATCACCGGGGCGGCGGCGGCGCGTTCCGGGACACGGTGGAGGAGATCATCGCCTTTGCCCCAAAAAAGGCCGTATTAAAAGGCACCGACCGGATCAATCCAATCCTGAACAAAAGAACTTTCCGCCAGTTCGGCTACGGTTTGACCGACGAAGAGCTCATTACCCAGGGACTGGGAATCCGGGAAGGCCACGCCATCGGCGACGGCGTCTATTCGTTTCTTCCGCCTGCCACGCTCTATACCGAAGATTCCGTCATACGCACCATCGATGGAGCCACCTTCGAGATGGTATCCGCGGTCGGAGAGACGGATGATCAGATCTTTCTGTGGCTTCCCGGGGA
>NZ_JANFYJ010000158.1:0-398 GCF_024460495.1 Hungatella sp. SL.1.14
CGGATGCACAAAGTCAATCATCCGGATACGCTGCATCTGACCGAGGATATATTTAAGGTCGATCTTAAAAAGTATGTTGCTGGCCGCCATGTAGCACTTATGTGGGCCTCTCCAGATTGTACCAGTCATAGCAAGGCAAAAGGAGGTCAGCCGCGTAACAAGGGGCTTAGAATTCTGCCATGGGCGGTGTACAAGCACGCTAAAGCAATTCTTCCCGATGTTATCTTGATGGAAAACGTCGAGGAAATACAGCAGTGGGGACCGCTAGACGAGGCAGGGCACCCAATAAAAGAAAGAGCCGGAGAGGACTACAAACGATTCATAGCGGCCATGAAACGATTGGGATATGATTTTGACAGCCGGGAACTGGTAGCGGCAGATTACGGAGCGCCGACAAC
>NZ_JANFYJ010000159.1:0-398 GCF_024460495.1 Hungatella sp. SL.1.14
ATGGTGATTACGGAGCAGTTCAGCAGTATGTCGCTACATGGAATGAACTGTGCAAAGAGGCTGAATAATTTTTACTATTAGAAAATGGGCATGCGTTACCAGCCTGAGATGTGACGTATGCCCTGTTTTGTGCAGGAAAAGGTGGTGATTATTATGGGTCGATATATTTTAAAGAGATTAGGAATATCTGTTGCAGTAATATTTTTGGTCTCTGTAATTTCTTTTACATTGGTTCATATGCTTCCCGGAGATCCGGCTGTTCTGGCTCTCGGCTCGGAAGCATCAGAACAGGATATTGCAACCTTCCGCGAGAAATACTATCTGGATCGTCCCATAGTGGAATAGTATTTCATCTGGATTACAGATACACTCCGCGGAGATTTAGGCGATTCTATTAC
>NZ_JANFYJ010000016.1:0-167274 GCF_024460495.1 Hungatella sp. SL.1.14
TGGTTTTGAGGGTATATGCCTTGCCAAAAGGATTATCTTCATGGTATAATAATCCTCGATAGCTCAGTCGGTAGAGCACGCGGCTGTTAACCGCGCTGTCGTAGGTTCAAGTCCTACTCGGGGAGTTCGTGATACTCAAACGATAAATGAGGAGAACGAAATGCAAAGCTTAGGCCCCATGGTCAAGCGGTTAAGACATCGCCCTTTCACGGCGGTAACACGAGTTCGAATCTCGTTGGGGTCACTAAAGTTGAAATTCATTAGAACTTCAACTTTTTACAATATTTACGGCGACATAGCCAAGTGGTAAGGCGTGGGTCTGCAACACCCTGATCACCAGTTCAAATCTGGTTGTCGCCTCTCTTAGAAGAGCCTCAGGAACCTTGAGAAATCAAGAGTCCTGGGGCTTTTTACATTGTTTACAAAGCAGATAAATTCTGGCATAATGATGAAAAAGGGGGCTGTGTAAATGGGGGCGTTAATTGACAGAATCCGGCGGGCTGTGATGAACACCGGGATACGAAAAAAGCTACTGTTAATCTACTGTGCGGCGGGCCTGGTGCCGATGGGGGTGATCGGCAGCCTGATGCTCTATAATACCCACCGTATGCTTTACGGACAGTACCGCGGGCAGCTGGAGTCGGAGAATAAGCGGGTTCATAATATTGTATTTGAGGTTACCTATCTGGTGTCCAATATCTCCAATGTTCTGGGATACGATTCGGCCCTGAATACGCTTTTGAGTACCAGCTATGAAAGTGACGGACAGGTTTACGAGGCATACCGGGCTTATCCTCTTCTGGATTCCTTCGCGGAAAATTATACGGAGTTATCTTCTATCCGTATCTATTTTAACAATCCGACCATGGTGAGCAGCGGCCGTTTTCAATATGCCGGTGAAGAGGTGCAGGCGTCGGAGTGGTACCGGCTCGCAAAAGAGAGCTCCGGTGAGCCGATCTGGATCTGTGAGAAGCAGGAAAACTCACAGGACAATCTCTTTCTGGTGCGGAAGGTTCCGCTTTATAACCGGGATTTTGCAGTGATCTCCATTGGGATCAGCAGCAATTTTTTAAAACTGATGATTAATGATGAACAGACAGACACCTTGCTCAGCCTGGACGAGGGGGAGGTTTTTTATGCGGGAAACGCGTCCTACTTTGGGAAGCCGCTTCCGGTTTCACAGACAGCGCTGTCGGAGACCCGGGTGCGGACACTTCGGGACAATGGACTTCTGGTCGGATGCTCTGCATTGCAGCCGGTTCGTTCCCACCAGATTATCCAGGTACTCACCGTGGATTCCCGTGCCCTTGGGGCGGTTAACCGGACTATGGTGCTTATGATGGCCATTATTTTGTTTTGTATCCTTATTCCGTTTGTTCTGATCTTTTTATTTACCGGCTCTTTTGGCCGCCGTATTGCCGTGATCCGCGGGGAGATGCATAAGATCTCGGAGGGCAATTTAGACATCATTCCTCTGTTTGACGGTACCGATGAACTGGGGCTTCTGTTCCGGGACATGCAGCAGACAATCAATAATATTCAGAATTTAAACCGGCAGTTGTATGAGAACCGGCTGGACCGTCAGAGGCTGATGAACCAGCAGAGAATGATAGAATTTCAGATGCTGGCCAATCAGATTAATCCTCACTTTCTGTTTAACACGCTGGAGACCATACGCATGAATGCCAGTACCCATAAGGACCCGGACACCGCTTATATTATCACGCAGCTGGGGAAAATGATGCGTTACAGCCTGCAGACTAAGGATCAGCTGGTGAGCCTTGCTCAGGAACTGGCTTATACGAGAAGTTATCTGGCGATTCAGCATTTCCGGTACCGGGAGAAAATCAGCTACGAGATCCTGGTAAGCGATGAGATCACACAGGATACTTATTATCTGATGCCGCTTTTGATCCAGCCTTTGGTGGAGAACGCCATCTCTCATGGCATCAGTCCCATGGACGGACCAGGGTTTCTGCTGATACATATTGAACCGGTAAAAGACTATTTGTCAATCGTTATCCATGATAACGGGGTTGGCATGGATGAGGGGGCGCTGCAGGCTCTGAGAGAGTCGGTGGAAGCTCCGGAGCCGGAATATACAGAGGATCCGGTACCAACTGAACGTCATATCGGTCTTAGAAATGTCAGCTCCCGCATCCGCCTGTTCTATGGCAGAGAATATGGGGTGGATATTGAGAGCAGACCGATGGAAGGGACGGCTGTCACGCTGCGTCTGCCGCTTCCCCGGACAGACGGCCCCCTGGAGATGGAGAAGGAAAAGGAGGATGAAAGGCAATGAACCTTTTGATCATAGATGATGAACAGATTGTAAGGGAAGGGCTGAAGACGATTTTTCCCTGGGCCGAGTACGGTTTTACCGTCTGCGGTGAGGCAAAAAACGGGGAGGAAGGGGTGAGCCTGATCCGTAGCCTGAATCCGGATCTGGTTCTGTTGGACATCAGGCTGCCAAAGCTTGACGGTCTGGAGGTGTTAAAGACCGCCAGGGAAGAGGGATTTGGCGGACAGATCATTATATTGAGCGGCTATGCCGATTTTGATTATGCGAAAACGGCTATACGTCTTGGCGTCTGCTCTTATTTGTTAAAGCCGATTGATGAGGAGGAACTTCTTCATGCCGTGAAACAGGCGAAGGAAACTCTGGAGAAGGAAAAGCGGGAATCCGATCAGGCATTAAAATCACCGGAGCAGGTGCGCCGGGAACTGCTTTTAGACATCTTAAACGGCGGAGCGGAGCATAAGAGGGAGGAACTGCTGGCCTGTTCCATGGATTTAACAGCCGATGCCTATCAGGTGCTCCTGGTGGTTATCAAGGACAGAAAACCGGATGGTCCGGGAGATATGCTGTGTAAATGGCTGCAGACCCTAAACAGTGTTTCTGTCTCTGAGGGAGGCTGTGAGTACTATCTGCTGCTTGGAAGAGAGGCGGTCAGCCAGGCCGCCCATCCCCTGCTTTCGGATTCCGGCATTTTTTTATCCTACAGCAGAATGGGATTTGATGCTGCTGAGATTCCCCAGCTTACCGCCCAGGCCAGAGAAGGCTATGAACACCGGTTCCTCTTCAGCACGGACGGTCTCTCCATCCAGTGCCGTCTGATTCCGGAGCCGTCGGCCAAAGCGGGGGAAGGCTTTGGTGATCCCCTGGTCATTGCCGATAAGCTTTATAATTTTATTTCTTCTGATCAGACGGCCAAGGCGGCAGAGTTCTTAAAGCACTTAGAACTCAGTATCCAGAGACAGAGGCTTAATTATGACACAGTAATCCGTCTCTTTATCAATTCCTATATGCAGATTGATATGCTGATAAAGGAGCATTATCCTGAGGCGGCAAACCGTGTCACGGGAGCCAATCTCGTTATCTATGCCATCTGCAAGTGCAGGACGCTCCGGGAGATTGTGAACTTCCTGACAGAACATATCACAGGCATCATCCGGATGGTGCATGAGGTGAGAAGCGATAACATCATCGAAAAGCTGTGCGGCTATATCGGGAAAAATTATCGGCAGCCTTTAAAGATTGAGACTCTGGCGGAAGTGTTCGGCTACAATGGCAGTTATCTGGGAAAGCTGTTCAAGCAGGAGACCGGGGAGTCCTTTCACTCCTATCTCGACCGGGTGCGTATCGAAAAGGCAAAGAAGCTTTTGGAGACGGATGCCAGGATCTATTCCGTAGCCAGTGAATGCGGGTTTCAGAGCAATGAATATTTTTCTAATAAATTTAAAAAGTATGTGGGAGTAAGCCCGCAGGCTTACAGGAAAGCCAGGGCGGAAGAACAGGGAGGCGGAAGACAGTGAAACGTAAAGCCGGCCGGACATTGGGAGGACTGCTCTCAATGCCTGGCCGGCTTTCTGGATTAACAGGAAATGCGTGACGTTTCTATGCGTGTTCCTTTCTCAAGACTTCAAAGAATCGGAATTCTCCATTTTCTATAGATACCTTATAGTGCTGCTCCGTCAGCGCCTCCGGAATTTTGGCGCTGTCAAACCGTTTTTCTGGATGCATATCCACGGTAAGCGGTGCAAATACCTCCCCTGTTTCCAGATCCCGGATTCCCGACGCATCTTCAAGGCGTATTGAGATATCCACTTCCCCGGCATGGGGGCGGTAGGAAAGCAGGCCGAAGGTCTGGTTGTCATACACGAAGAGACTGTATTTGGGGGCTGCGCTCAGGGAGACGAATAACCCTCTGGTGAGAACGGCTGCGATCTCAGCCACTACCGCTTCAGGCAGCCGGTAGAGCTGGCTGTAATCGTCGGGAATATTGAGTATCAGGAAGCTTCCGTCTCCATAGAATTCCTCTGTGAGTATGGAGAAGCCGGCTTCCTCCGTGACCATGGACACCGCCTGCCAGGCTCCGCCGCTGCAGGTGTAGACCGGAAATGTGACAGGTTCTCTGCTCTCGCAGTAGATACGCTGGTTGCGGTGATAGCCGTCTGCGATAAAAAGTTCTGCGCTGGCCCGACGGTTTGTGATCTGGGCATTTGTAATCTCATCGATGCCCCGGTCTGACATGGCCTCCACGAAGGCAGGAGTTGCCACGGCATGGCCGCCGTTTCTGACATAGCTTTTGAGCTTTGTTAGAATCTGCGGGTCTCCTGCGGCGCTGGCCGTTAAAAAGATCACAGGAGCGTCTTCCCGGAATACGGCGGAGGGCTCAAACGGGATGCCGAGCATGCCTAAGTAGTTGATTAACTGGCCTTCTCCGCTGCCTTCCAGAGGTTCATAGACCGAGACGCCGATGGGGGTTCCGGTTTTGTCTAAGAGGCTGTCGATGCGTTTTAGCTGCTGGCCCAAAACCGGCTGCAGCGGGCATTCCGTCAGAGTCGGATAGCGGAACGACATCCAGTCGCGGCAGGCGATCAGTTCCTTTGCACCGGCAAAGAGTGAGAGCGCCGCCTGTTCTACCCAGGTGTTAATGTGGTTGTTGGAGCCCCCCTCATCGATCCAGGCCCCCAGGTTGCGGCCGGGGACGATGCCGGTAATCCGCCTGAAGCTGCTGTAGCTTAAGTAGCGCTGTACGTGCTGAGGATCGTATTTGGGATTGCGGGCCTCCGTGCCGGTGTAGACAAAGTCGAACACGTCTTTCTGCAGATCCGGCGCATAGCCGCACTGTCTGTAGCTCTCATACCAGTTGGGATATTTGATGATGAGCCGGCAGCCGGGATTGACATCGGCCGCGGCCGCTTTCATATCCCTGGAAACCTGGAGCATCAGATCCGTCCGGTATTCAGCCCAGGTTCGGTCTCCCCTGGCGTCAATGCACAGGGGGCATTTACAGCTGGTAAAGAAGAAATCATCCAGTATGATCTCGTCGAACAGGCTGGCGGTGTAACGCACAATATCGAGAAATGCTTCGCGGTACACCGGATCCTGGTAGCAGATCACATCGTAGAGCGTGTTCTTTTCATGGCCCGGGATGGAGAGGGTGGGGGCGATGGCGCCCCCGGTCTCGATTCCGTACCGGTGAAACAGTTCCTTCACCGCTCTCATTTTACTCTCCTCAATGTCGTACATGCCCCTGTGAGTCTCCAGATACACCTTGGTCAGAGGCAGCCGCTTTTGAAAATAGCGGATAGCCTCCTCCACAGTATCTAAATCCGCATAATATAAATACTCTGCATGCGGGTAGGTTGCAATGTGAAAATTTCTGTACATTCTTCTATTCCTCCTTTCCGATCAGGCGGTAAAACCGACAGAAACCGGCGGTGAAGGGAACTTCCAGAATCTGCTCCCTTACCTCTGATTTTGCCTTGGCGGCATCGAATCGCTTCTGCGGCTCCACTCCCGTTAAAAGCGGATAGTACTCCCGGCCGGTCTCCAGATCTACGATGCCTTTATACTCATCTCCTCTGAGAATGATCTCCAGATTTTCGTCCACGGGTCTGAAGGAGTAGACGGCAAAGGTACTGTTGTCGTACTCGAACAGGCCGTACTTTGCATCTGCACTTAAGAATACAGGGAGATTTCTCGTCATGACTCGGCTGATATCGGTCAGCACATCCTTCGGAAGGCGGTAGAGCTGGCTGAAATCATCCGGTATATTGAGGGTATATAAATTTCCTTCCCCGTAGAAATCCTCCAGCATGAGCGGGAAATTGCACTCATCCGTAATCAGGCCGATCTGGCACCAGGTGGCGTTGGTCTTGTAATCCAGCACCTGAAGATCTACAGGGCGTCTTCCCTCGCAGTAGAAACGGTGATTGCGGTTATAATTGTCTACGAAGTACACATTGCCGGAGGCCCGTCTGCCGGTGGGGACTGCAGTGGTCATATCCCGGATTCCTCTATCCATGGTGCTGCTTAGAAAACCGGAGGTTATGACGGCATGGCCGCCTTTTCGCACATATTCCTTTAATTTCTTCACGACATCCGGATCCTTGGCCGAGCTGGCAGTAAGGAGCATGGAAGGCGCCTCCTCACAGAATACCGGGGTTGGCTCCAGCGGAACTCCACACATGCCTAAGTAGTTCATCAGCTGATCTTCGCCTTCCGTGTCAAATGGCTCATAGACGCTGACGCCCATCGGCGTTCCCAAATGTCCCAGAACCTGATCCATACGCTCCAGCTGCTGCCCCAGCACCGCAGTCAGAGGGGAGGAGGCCATGGATTCAAAATTGAAGAGTGTCAGCTCTCTGGCGCCCGCAAAGAGGGCCAGGGAGGCCTGTTCTACAAATGCGTTCATGTTGTCGCTGCTTCCGCCTTCATCAAACCAGCCGCCGCCGTTTCTTCCGGGAGCGATCTGCTCCATAAAACGGATCAGGCTGTAGCTTAAATAGCGCTGGATGTGCTGGGCGTCGTACTGAGGATTTCTGGCCTCTACGCCGGTATAGATTCCGTCGAAGATATCTCTTTGAACCTGTGGGTTATAGCCGCAGTCCTGGTAGGACTCGTACCAGTTGGGATACTTGATGATAAAGAAACAGTCCGGGTTCTCTTCCCTGGCGGCCGCCACGATCTCCTCTGCCAGTCCGGCCATAAGATCCAGACGGTACTCCGGCCAGCTCCGGTCCTTTTTTGCTTCGATGCACTCACTGCAGCGGCAGCTGGTGAAGAAGAAATCATCCAGGATGATCTCATCAAACATCTTTGCCGTATCTCTTACAATCTCCAGATAGCGCTTCCTGTAGACAGAATCTGTATAACAGAGCACGTCGAAGATCGTGTGTTTCTCATGCCCCTCGATGGAGAGCGTGGAGGTAATTCCGCCGGAGGTCTTTATCCCATAGGAAGCAAACAACTCTTTGATGGCTTCCATCTTTTCCCGGGGGACATCGTAGATTCCCCTGTGGGTTTCCAAATACACCTTGTCGAGGGGAAGCCAGGTTAAGAACTCCTCAATCTTTTCTTTCAGCATTGGTAAATCTGTTTTGCATAAATACTCTGCGTGGGCATAGGATGCCGTTTTAAATTGTTGAAACATGGTCGTCTCTCCTTTTTACTGTTCAATGATTTGTTGCCGCCTTACTCTTTCAGTTGGAAATTTAACACATGAGAGAGGAAAATGTAAAGAAAAAAATGTAGCAATTAACGAATGAAAATTGGGAAAAATGGAGTTTTTAAGATGAAACTTATAAAAATTGGAGATTGGAGTTGAGAATTTTATACATTGTATTTTATAATTCTAATTTTTACAAGAATCATCTTCGGTTTGCCCGGTTTTCTATTTATGGCAAAACGCTATAATAAAACATATAAAACAAATTCCCCGCTGCGGTACACAGCCGGGGAGCAAAGAATAGGGGGTTTTATTATGGCACTGGCTGCTGTGAAGCGACCACCCGCCGGAAATGGCCGCACGGTAAATAAACGGCGGCAGACCGGGATTCGGTATTTTCTCTTAATCCTTCCATTCCTGGTACTGGTCGCAATCTTTTCCTACTATCCGCTGTACGGATGGGTTTATTCTTTTTTTAATTACCGGCCGCCCATCAAGCTGTCGGACTCGGAGTTTGTCGGACTCAAATGGTTTGCCTCACTGGTGGAGACGGACGTTAAACGCAGACAGCTTTTAGGGGTGCTTCGCAATACCTTTGCCATGAGCGGACTGACAATCCTGACATCCTGGTTGCCGATGGCCTTTGCCATTTTCCTGACGGAGATCCGCAGTAAATGGTTTAAGAAATCGGTACAGACCCTGACCACCCTGCCCAATTTCGTCAGCTGGGTGCTGGTCTATTCCATGGCCTTTGCCCTGTTTTCCAGTTCGGGCATGATGAATACGCTTCTTACGAAGCTGGGGCTCGTGAGCCAGCCAATTCAGTTTTTACAGTCGGACTCCCATACATGGTTATCCATGTGGCTGTGGAGTACCTGGAAATCTCTCGGCTGGTCAGCCATCATGTATCTGGCGGCAATTGCCGGGATCAGCGATGATCTCTATGAGGCTGCCAGAGTGGATGGAGCGGGACGATTCCGTCTTATATGGAATATTACGATTCCGCAGTTGATTCCCACCTTTTTTGTCCTGCTGATGTTAAACGCTGCAAACTTCTTAAACAATGGCCTCGACCAGTACTTTGTATTTTCCAATGCATTTAATATGGAACACATCCAGGTGCTGGATCTCTACGTTTATAACCTTGGAATGGGATCGGGAAGCTATTCACTTGCCACCGCAATCAGCATGCTGAAAAGTCTGGTCAGCGTCACTCTGTTAGCAGCGATCAACGGACTTTCCAGGGTAATGCGCGGGGAGTCAATTATATAAGGAGATGAACCGAGAATGAAAGAAAAAAAGAAAAAGAATTTGGGAGACCGTATATTTGATCTGCTGCTTATGGTGTTTTTCGGGGCATTTACCCTGATCTGCATCTATCCGTTTTACTATCTGATTATTAACACGATCAGTGCAAATAATTTAAGTGCTAATGGAGATATCCTGTTTTTACCGAAGCAGATTCATTTTCAGAACTACATTGACGTCATTCAGCTTCCGGGCCTTTTAAACGCTGCATTTGTCACACTGGCGAGAACCGTTTTGGGAACTCTGGGTACTCTCATGGGATCCGCATTCTTAGGGTTTATGTTCACCCAGGAAAAGATGTGGGCCCGCAAGTTCTGGTACCGGTTCGTGATGGTAACCATGTATTTTAACGCCGGTCTGATTCCGTGGTTTCTGACCATGAATAACCTGGGGCTTACCAATAATTTTCTGGCCTATGTGGTTCCAACCATTGTACAGCCCTTTAACATCATACTGGTCAAGACCTACATAGAAAATATTCCAAAAGAGCTTCAGGAGGCGGCTGAGATTGACGGAGCGGGAATTCTGCGGGTTTTCTGGCAGGTAATGCTTCCGATTACAAAGCCGATCCTGGCCACCATCACCATCTTTGCTGCAGTCGGACAGTGGAATTCCTTCCAGGATACCCTGCTCCTCATGACCAACGAGAAGCTGTTTACCCTGCAGTTTATCCTGTACCGCTATATTAACCAGGCCAGTTCCTTATCGGCCCTGATAAAAAACACCTCCAGCACTCAGATGTTGCAGTCCCTTGCCACTGCACAGACTGCAACATCGGTGCGTATGACCGTCTCGGTCATCGTGGTGATCCCGATCCTCTGCGTCTACCCGTTTTTCCAGAAATATATCGTAAAGGGTGTGATGATCGGATCCGTAAAGGGATAGCAGCAATTTAGAAAACAGTTTTTACAGGCTTTACTCTTTCAAAATAAAATATGATAATGGTTAGGAGAAAGGAAGGTATCTTATGAAAAAAAGAAAAATGGCAGCAGCGTTTATGGCAGCACTGATGTTAACTGCATCTCTTGCAGGCTGCGGAAGCAGTGAAAAGGCGGAGAGTGCTTCAGACCCGTCCCATGGAGGAGCGGGGAAGGAAGAGGAGCTTCTGACAATCGACATGTTCTGCGCACCGGCCAACTATCAGGGGGTACAGACCGGCTGGTTCGGAAAGGCGATCAAGGACGCCTGCAACGTGGAGGTCAACATCATAGCGCCCAACGTGGCGGGGGGCGGAGATTCTCTGTACCAGACAAGATCAGCAGCAGGCAACTTAGGCGATCTGATCGTTATCCGGAAGGATCAGCTGGAGGATTGTTACAAGGCAGGACTGCTTTACGACATGACTGATTTTGTGGCGAACAGCAAGAACCTGAAAAACTACAGCAAATCCTCGGAAAATCTTTCAAAGCTTCTTGGAACAGACAGAATCTATGCGTTTGCAAACAGCTCTTCTCTGCTGTCCCCCATGGAACCGGCCTGGACGGCGGTGAATCCATCCATGGCGATCTTTTCCAGATGGGATTACTATAAAGAGCTTGGTAAGCCGCAGCTGAAAGATATGGACGATCTTCTGGATCTGCTGAAACAGATGCAGGACGCCCACCCCACGGCTGAGAACGGCAAAAAGGTATATGGATTCTCCCTGTTTAAGGACTGGGACAGCAAGTGGATGCGCTGTGCCTCCATCTGTACCTGGTTTAACGGTTACTCTGAGAGCAACACCGGATTTTTGTTTACCAACGGGGATGCCAGCGATTACACACAGCTGGATGATGAGAACGGCATTTATTATAAGATGTTAGAGACCTTTTTCAAGGCCAACCAGATGGGACTTGTAGATCCTGACTCCAGCGCGCAGACCTTTGACGCCATGCAGGCCAAGGTAGGAGAGGGAGAGGTGCTCTGCCATTTCTGGCCGTGGCTCACCATCGACAACTACAACACGCCGGAGCGTGTGGAACAGGGCGTGGGATTTGCCTATCTTCCCATCGAGGATCAGCGATTTGTAGTGGAAGGCTATAATCCTTACGGCACCGATGATCTGGTTATCTGTATGGGAAGCAAATGCAAAAATCCGGAGAGAGTCTTTGAATTTCTGGACTGGTTCTCCTCGCCGGAGAGCATGATGATAAACTACGGCGGACCGGAAGGCCTGGCCTGGGAAAAGGTAGATGGAAAGCCGGTACGTACGGAGTACGGACGTACAGCGGAGACGATAAACGCTCCTGTGCCAGAGGAGTATGGCGGCGGCAATTTCAAGGATGGAAAATGCCAGTTTAACTGGTGTATCCCGTTCTGGCTGGATAAGGACCCGGCAACAGGAGAGATCTTTAACAAGGCTCTGTGGACCTCTACCGTGAAAAATGAGAGAAACCGTGTGATGGACGAGTGGACCGAGACCTTCGGAACCGAGCTTCCAACCCAGTATCTTGTGGACAATGATTTAATGGAGATCATTCCAGGCAGTCCCTATATCTGTCCGGTGGACTCCTCGGATATCAATATTAAGCGTTCCCAGTGCGGCACCGCTGTGAAGGAAGCCTCCTGGAAGATGGTATTTGCCAGGGACAAAGAGGAATTTGACGCTGTATGGCAGGATATGAAGACCAAACTGGACGGCCTGGGCTACAACGACGTGATCGCGGTAGATAAGGCCAACGTGGAAGGTTTTTACCAGGCCCGTAAAGCAGTTATAGAAGAAAATCAATAGGCGGGGAATCCCGGGGCGGGCATATGAAAAATCAAACTTCCAGGTATCATTACTCCCTGTTTCATTTAACGTGGCCGGTATTTCTGGAGATGGTACTGCAAATCATGGTGGGAAGCGTGGATCAGCTTATGATGAGCCAGTTCTCACAGGTTGGTGTCACGGCCATAGGAAATGCCAACCAGATTATCACCTTTGTGCTGCTTCTGTTCAACATTGTAAGCTCGGCGGCCCTCATTCTGATTTCCCAGTACCTGGGGGCCGGGAAGGAAAAAAAGGCGGTGCAGTTTTATTCCCTGTCTCTGTTTTTAAACGGCAGCGCCAGCTTTCTCTTAAGCGTGCTGTTTATCCTGGCTGCCCGCCCGCTGTTTACAGCGATGCGGGTGCCGGGGGAGGCGCTGTCCGACTGCATCCTGTATTTCCGAATTATCGCAGTATCCTTTTTTGTGCAGGCACTGTTCGTCACCTTCTCCGCGATTTTGAAAGCCCATGCGTTTATGAAGGAATCCATGGCAGTCTCTGTGGTCATGAATCTGCTGAACATTTTAGGCAACTGGCTGCTCATTCCCTCCATGGGAGTGGCCGGTGTGGCCTTATCCAGCACGGCAAGCCGTATGGCAGGGCTGGGCTTCCTCATCTTCTTTTTCGTGAAACGGCTTCATACTCCGGTGGGGCTTTCCATCCTAAAGACTGTGGGGCTTAAGGAGCTGAGGCAGCTGCTTTCCATCGGCCTTCCGACCGGCGGCGAGGGGCTTTCCTACAACCTCTCCCAGATGGGAATTTTAATCATCGTGAACTCTCTTGGCACGTATGCGGTCAACACCAAGATCTATGTGGGTATCCTGGCAAATATTTCCTGTCTCTTCGCCGTGTCCATCTCCCAGGCGGTCCAGGTCATTGTGGGTCACGCTGCGGGAGCGCAGGATTACGACTATGCAAGGCAGAGAGTGAGAAGCTGCCTCGGTTATGCCACGGCAGCTTCGTTTGTCATGTCAGTGCTGCTTTATGCATTGAGTGGTCCGATCTTTTCGATCTTTACGGATTACCCGGAGATTCTGGCACTGGGAAAGCAGATTATGCTGGTAGAGATTGTGCTGGAGTTTGGAAGGGCGGTCAACAATGTGATGATCCGCAGCCTTCAGGTGTCGGGAGATGTAAGATTTCCCACCTTTTTAGCGATCACCTGCCAGTGGAGCGTGGCTTTTGGCTTAAGCTGCCTGTTTGCCTTCGGATTTGGCTGGGGACTGATCGGCGTGTGGCTTGCAATGGCGGCCGATGAGTGCATCCGGGCCTTTGTCCTTATGTGGCGCTGGCACACCGGCGCATGGCAGCGGATGGGATTTGCGGCTCACGCCTGAGGGAAAGAAGTATACAGATAGGGCAGTGGAAAAATGGAGTTAATTCAGCTTCATTTTTCCACTGCCTTTTTCCTGGATGTTTCCGTATTGGAACGAAAAAAATCTAAAAAGATTGTGAAACATCAG
This sequence comes from Hungatella sp. SL.1.14, assembly GCF_024460495.1. NCBI lineage: Bacteria > Bacillati > Bacillota > Clostridia > Lachnospirales > Lachnospiraceae > Hungatella > Hungatella sp. SL.1.14. The sequence continues at coordinate 12,957 of NZ_JANFYJ010000016.1, forward strand.
ATGACGAGATTGACTTTTTGCAGTGACTTCATTATAGTTAAGTCATTATGAGGAAAAGAGGCGTTTAACTTTATGATGAATAAATGGAGGGAAAAGTTCGCAGGATTTATGGTGGGCCGCTACGGGGCGGACCGCCTGGGTCAGTTTCTGATCGGTGTTTCGCTTTTCTTTCTTCTGATTGGAATCTTTGTCAGGAGACCATGGGTGGATATTCTGGCGTTTGCCTGCCTGATTCTCTGCTATTTTCGGATGTTTTCAAAAAATATTGGAAAACGGTACAAGGAGGAGCAGGTGTTTGAAGGACTCCGGTATTCCGTGACGGAAAAGTTTCGGAAATATAAGTTTAGAATCCGGGAAAAGAAGGAATACCATATCTATAAGTGTCCGAACTGCGGACAGAAGATCAGGATTCCACGGGGAAAAGGGAAAATCAGTATCCACTGTCCGAAGTGCAATACCGATTTTGTTAAGAAGAGCTGAGTCAGGAGACAGGACGAAAGACAATATGAATACAGAAGGGAATTATTATGGATCTACAGTTTAAGCCGGTAGTGGCAAAGGATATTGAGAGACTGACGCCGTTTTTCGCGCTGCGTCCCAATAAGACGTGTGACAGTGTGTTTCTGGACAGCTTTATCTGGAGGGATTTCTACCATATCCAATGTGCTGTCAGCGATGGAAAAGCAGTTCAGTTTTTGATGGAAAAGGATGGCGTTACGTTCAGTGCCATGCCGATGTGTAAGGAAGAGGACTTGTCCCACTATTTTTATGAGATGGTGGAGTATTTTAATACGGTGCTGAAGAAGCCGCTGCGGATTTATCTGGCGGACGAAGAGGCCGTGAATGATTTAAAGCTGGATCCTGAGAAGTTTGAGGTGAAGGAACAGGAGGATTTAAAGGATTATCTGTATGATGCCGGGGCCATGCGTTCTCTGTCCGGTAAGAAGCTGCATAAGAAAAAGAATCATTTGAATGCATTTTTGAGGGAATATGAGGGACGGTATGAGTATCGGACCTTATGCTGTTCCGACCGCGACGATGTGTGGGAATTCCTGGACCGATGGTGGGAAAACAAGGTGGAGGCCGCGGAGTTCGGTACCCAGCTGGATTATGAGGTGAATGGAATTCACGATATTTTGAAGAACTGTTCCCAGCTGTGCGTCCGGATGGCAGGAGTCTATATCGATGGCAAGCTGGAGGCATTTACGATAGGCAGCTACAATGAATTTGAAAAGATGGCGGTAATTCACATTGAGAAGGCCAATCCGGAGATCAATGGGCTTTACCAGTTTATTAACAGAGAGTTTCTGGTCAGATCATTTCCAGAGGAGATGATTCTTGTCAACCGGGAGGACGATGTGGGAATGGAAGGCCTGCGCAGAGCGAAGATGTCTTATAATCCGATTGACTTTGCCAGAAAATACAGCATAGAACAGAAGGACTTTAAAGGATGATACACTATTTAAGACAGGAAGAGAAGAACAGGAGCCGGAAGCTGTGGGAAGAGATCTTCACGGAAGATTCCCAGTCGTTCGTGGATTTTTACTATGCGGAGAAGTGCCGCCGGAACAGGATTCTCGTGGCGGAGGAGGAGAATGAGATCGTAGCCATGCTCCATCGGAATCCGTTCGACGTGGTGGTTAAGGACCGGATCTGGAAGATCGATTATGTTGCCGGTGTGGCAACCGCTGCGGCGTGGCGGCATCAGGGGTATATGAGCCGTTTGCTGTCCAGAATGTTTGCCGATATGTATATGGAGAAGATGGGATTTTGCTTTCTGCATCCGGTGAACCCGGCTATTTATCTGCCCTTTGAATTTACCTATATATTTGATCAGCCGCAGCTTACCATAAGCGAAAAAGGGATGATGCGGCTGAGCGGACGCGCCCTGATGGAACAGCGGACGGAGGAATGCGAGGAGGCTGCCAGATTTGCCGGAAAGTACCTTGAGAAGCATTACGAGGTCTATACCATGCGTGACGAGGAGTATTACCGGTCTCTGTGCAGGGAGGTAAGAAGCGCGGACGGTGACCTGGTTCTCTTGAGGACAAGGGATGAGAAGGAACGCCTGACCGGTATTTCTGCATATTACGGAGGGGAAGAGACGGAGCAGAGGGAGCTTCTCGTGCATCCGGATTTTGTGAAGGAGATTGCCCCGCCAAAGCCTCTCATGATGGGGCGAATCGTCAATCTGGAGCAGTTTGTCTCTGTGATCCGGCTGAAGGAGGACTCAGAGGTCAGCGAGATGGAGCTTATGATCGAGGTTTCGGATGGACAGATCCGCCAGAATGACGGTATTTTCCGCTGGAGGCTGGATAAAAATGGATCGAAGGTGACGCGTATAACGGAAGGGGCTATTGTAAAACCCCATCTCTCGCTGGGCATTGCGGAGATGACAGCCTGGCTCTTTGGATACAAAATGCCCCAGATACCGGAAAACCGGAGGAGTATGGCGGAAAGAATCAGGCCGTTAAACGGTGTGTATTTCGATGAGGTAGTATAGAAGATTTTCCTTGTAACCGATCGTGTTTCTGTAGTATAATAAAGAAAACAGCAGCAGGGGAGGTTTCTATGGAAAACAGATATATTAAGCTTCAGGCTCCAGGATGTAACGTACCGCTCAAGGTTGTGCCGGGACATTTTGCAACGAACCATTCCCATATCAATTACTACATTGATATGACGACGCTGAAGACGCGTGTCAGTGAGGCACAGGAGGTCGCCCGCGATTTGGTGGGGCTTTACCTGTATAACACGTTTGTAGATACCATCGTATGCCTGGACGGTATGGATGTGGTAGGCGCCTATCTGGCGGAGGAACTGACGAAGGCAGGAGTTATGTCAAGGAACGCGCATCAGACCATTTACGTTGTGACTCCGGAATACAACAGTAACAGCCAGATGATTTTCCGCGATAATATTCAGCCCATGATAACCGGTAAGAATGTGATTCTTCTGATGGCTTCCGTTACGACGGGAAAGACGATCAACAAGGGAGTCGAGTGCATTCAGTATTATGGAGGGAAGCTCCAGGGAATCTCGGCGATCTTCAGTGCGATCGGGGAACTGGATGGAATGCCTGTGAACTCTGTGTTCCGGGAACGTGATATCCCTGATTACCAGACGTATGATTTCCGGGAGTGTCCATACTGCAAGCAGGGAATCAAGCTGGATGCCCTTGTAAACGGCTACGGATATTCGAAGCTTTAAAGCATTTTCAGACATGCTCTGAAACGATCCGGGGTGCCGCAGGCGGATTTGGAAGAATCCGGTCTGCGGCACCCCGCTTGAGTTTTGGACCGGTATTGCGTTGTGCAGTGCTGTGTCAGCCGCAATTTTACAGTGCAGGAGGGAGAACGGAAGAGATGGAAGCGCAGGAACAGTTGAAGCAGTGGATCTCTGAGAGCAGCCGGATCGTATTTTTTGGCGGAGCCGGTATGTCTACGGAGAGCGGGATTCCGGATTTCAGAGGCGTGGACGGGCTGTATCACCAGCAGTATCAGTATCCGCCGGAGACGATTATCAGCCACAGCTTTTACAGGCAGAATCCCCAGGAATTTTACCGGTTTTATAAAAACAGAATGCTGTTTCCGGAAGCAGAGCCGAACCGGGCACACCTGGCTTTGGCAAAGCTGGAGGCGGAAGGAAAGTTAAAGGCTGTTATCACTCAGAATATTGACGGTCTTCATCAGGCAGCGGGCAGTAAGGAAGTCCTCGAGCTTCACGGATCGGTACACAGGAATTACTGTACCCGGTGCGGGAAGTTTTACAGTCTGGAGGATATTTTAAATATGGATGAACCGGATGGAATCCCGCGGTGCAGCTGCGGCGGGACAATTAAACCGGACGTGGTGCTCTATGAGGAGAGTCTGGATCAGGAGGTGCTAAGCCGCTCGGTGGAATATATTACCAGGGCGGACATGCTGATCGTCGGCGGTACATCCCTTACGGTTTATCCGGCCGCGGGACTGATTGATTACTATAGAGGAAACCGGATGGTTCTGATTAATAAGACGGTTACCCCCATGGACAGCCGGGCGGATCTGGTGATCAGCGGGCAGCTGGGAGAGGTACTGGGGGAAGCAGCGGGCGTGTGAGCGTGGTGCGAAGTGCGGACTGCGGGCAGCCCGGAAGCAGAGAAAGAATGAAAAAATGACAGTGTAAAGGAGCGTAAAACGATGTATCAGGCAGCAGAAGACAGATATGAGAAGATGGAATACAAGCGTTGTGGAAGAAGCGGGGTACGGCTTCCCAGGGTTTCACTGGGGTTATGGCAGAATTTCGGCCTGGAAAAGCCGTTGGAAGACCAGGAGGCGATTCTCTGCCGGGCCTTTGATTTGGGTGTGACGCATTTTGACCTGGCGAATAACTACGGATTTCCGGCGCCGGGAAAGGCGGAGGAGAATTTTGGAGAGATTTTAAGACACGGTCTGGGAGCTTACCGAGACGAGATGATTATTTCCACGAAGGCCGGATACGATATGTGGCCGGGACCTTACGGGAACTGGGGATCGAGAAAGTATTTAATGGCCAGCCTTGACCAGAGCTTAAAACGGATGGGGCTGGAGTATGTGGATATTTTCTATCATCACAGGCCGGACCCGGAGACTCCGTTAGAAGAGACGATGGGAACGCTGGCGGATATTGTGAGACAGGGCAAGGCGCTTTACGTCGGTCTTTCCAATTACTCAAGGCAGGAAGCGGAGAAGGCAGTTCTTCTGCTGAAGGATATGGGGATACACTGTCTGATCGAACAGCCCCGTTATAATATGTTTGAGAGAACGCCGGAGGACGGATTGTTTAAGGCCATGTGGGAGCACGGTGTCGGCTGTATCTGTTACAGTCCGCTGGCTCAGGGCGCACTGACGGATAAGTATTTAAATGGGATTCCCCAGGGGTCGAGAGCTTCCCGGGTGGGATCTACGATTAATGACCGATACTTATCGGAGGAGAAGCTGGACCAGATCCGCAGGCTGAGTGAGATCGCGTCGGGCAGGAACCAGTCTCTGGCACAGATGGCGCTGGCGTGGGTGCTTCGGGAGAAGGCGGTGACCTCCGTGCTGATCGGAGCCAGCAGTGTAAAACAGCTGGAGAACAGCGTACACTGTCTGGATAATTTGGAGTTTTCCGCAGAGGAGCTGAAAACGATTGACGAGATTTTAAAATAAGGACGCTGAATACGGGAGAATGAGATGAATTTTGAGGTTGGAGATATTGTAAAACTGAAAAAACAACATCCCTGCGGCAGCAGCGAATGGGAAATTATGCGGGTCGGCGCTGATTTTCGTTTGAAATGTATGGGCTGCGGACACATGATCATGGTTCCCAGAAAGCTGGTGGAGAAGAACGCCAGAGGGCTGAAGGGAGCAGATGGGGTGGAAAAGAGATAGAATGCCCTGGAAATGTCGTAAAATCGTAGAAAAGCAGGAAAAAGTACTTGCTTTTCCTGCCAATTTCTGATAAAATATTAATCCGTGACACATTAAATTCCTTGCTCCTGAAACTGAAAGCAGGGGCCAGAGACCACAAGGAGGTAAAGAAGCATGAACAAGTATGAGTTAGCCGTTGTTCTTAACGTTAAGCTCGAAGATGAGGAGAGAGCAGCAGCCATCGAGAAGATTACAAATTATATCACTCGTTTTGGCGGTACTGTAACCAACATCGACGAATGGGGTAAGAAGAGATTAGCTTACGAAATTCAGAAGATGAAAGAGGGATTCTACTACTTCATCCAGTTTGATGGCGATTCCACAACACCGAACGAGTTAGAATCACGCATTCGTATTATGGAACCAGTTATCAGATATTTATGCGTAAGACAAGAGGCATAATCGATAAAGAAAGTGTGATCGTATGAACAGAGTAATCCTGATGGGTAGATTGACCCGTGATCCAGAAGTAAGATATTCCCAGGGCGAGCGCGCCATGGCCATCGCAAGATATACGCTTGCTGTTGACAGAAGAGGCCGCAGAAACCAGGACGGCAACGAGCAGACCGCAGATTTTATCAACTGTGTCGCTTTTGACAGAGCAGGTGAGTTTGCCGAGAAGTATTTCCGCCAGGGCATGAGAGTGTTGATTTCCGGAAGGATCCAGACTGGCAGTTACACGAATAAGGACGGTATCAAAGTTTACACGACTGATATCATTGTAGACGATCAGGAATTCGCCGACAGCAAGGGCGCGGCTTCCGGTGAGGGCGGCGGCTATCAGCCGACATCCAGACCGGCACCGTCTTCCGCAATCGGTGATGGATTTATGAATATCCCGGATGGAGTCGAAGACGAAGGACTTCCATTCAACTAAATTTACAGGGATAGAAACAACAAAATCTAACAGGAGGTAGTACCAATGGCATATAATAAGAATGATAAAGCTGATGGCGCCAAGTTCAGAAGAGGCGGCATGCGCAGAAGAAAAAAAGTATGTGTATTCTGTGGTGAGAAGAACGGCACCATCGATTATAAAGATGTAAATAAGTTAAAAAGATATGTCTCTGAAAGAGGAAAAATCCTTCCGAGACGTATTACAGGCAACTGTGCAAAGCATCAGAGAGCACTTACCGTTGCAATCAAGAGAGCAAGACACATCGCTCTTATGCCTTACACAATGGAATAAACTTTTATTTTATAAGGGTTTTGCGAATGAGATTCCGTAAGAAATTATGGAGTCTCATTTTTTTGCAGAAAAGTCGGAAATTTCCAAGTGTGTTTCCAGTTTTTTTCCATTTACGCCTATCGCGTATTTCCCTATAATGGAGTGGGGATACGATAGAATTTTTCACGGTAAAGGAGACTATGATGGGAACATTTTTATTGGATAAAAGCGTTACGGTAGACATGGGAACGATGAAGGACAGAGGTGCGGTGAGACGAGCGGTGGAGCGGTTTTACCGGGATCTGGATATGGTGGTTGACGGGGATTTGGCTTTTGGGGGCGGGATAGAGCTCTGCGAGGAATCCATGGAACCGGAACAGTACAGGATACTGGTTGAGGAGAAACGGATGGTCATCTGTGCGGGGGATGAACTGGGATTTGTGTACGCACTGCTGCATTTGAGCGAGGCGTATATGGGGATACTGCCGTTTTGGTTCTGGAATGATCAGAAATTCGAGAAGCGGGAGGTTGTGGAGATCCCGGTGGGAACGATCGCCTCGTCGCCATATCCGGTGAGATACAGAGGCTGGTTCTTAAACGATGAGGTGCTGATCAGCCGCTGGGATGGCGGCGTAAGTAAGGAGTATCCGTGGGAGATGGCATTTGAGGCACTTCTGCGGCTGGGAGGAAATTTAGTGATACCGGGGACCGATGCAAATTCCAAGATTTATGCGGAACTGGCCGCAGAGATGGGACTCTGGATCACTCATCATCACGCGGAACCGCTGGGAGCCGAGATGTTTGCACGGGTCTACCCGGATAAGACGCCTTCCTTTGCGGAGTATCCGGAGCTCTTCTACGGCCTGTGGGAGGAGGGAATCCAGAGGCAGAAGAATTACCGCGTTATCTGGAATATCGGATTCCGTGGGCAGGGAGACCGGCCTTTCTGGGATGATGATCCGCAGTATGACACCCCGAAGAAGCGCGGGGATTTAATCAGCAGCCTGATGGTGCGCCAGTACGAGCTGGTAAAGAAGTATGTGGAAAATCCTGTATTCTGCACAAATCTCTACGGGGAGACGATGGAACTGTATCAGCAGGGATTCCTGACTCTGCCGGAGGATGTGATTACCATCTGGGCCGACAACGGTTACGGGAAAATGGTATCGAGAAGACAGGGAAACCACAATCCCAGAGTGCCGGCGCTGCCTCCCGCAGAATTGAGGGAAGGGAACCATGGAACGTATTATCACGTCTCTTTTTACGATCTGCAGGCGGCAAATCACATTACCATGCTGCCAAATTCTATGGAATTTGTGGAAAAAGAATTGAAAATAGCGTATGATTGTGGAATAAAGAGTCTGTGGGTTGTCAACTGTTCTAATGTAAAACCCCATGTATATCCGCTGGACTTTATCGGGAATCTGTGGAGAGGAAATTCGCTTACCGCAGAGGAACACAGAAGGCGGTATATGGAGTCTTACTATGCTTATGGACAGCGGATTGACGGAAACGATCTTTTGGAGCCTCTTCAGGATCTGTTTGAAGCGTATTTTGATTGTACGGTTCCATATGGAAATGAGGAGGACGAGCGGGCGGGGGACCAGTTTTATAATTACGTGACCAGGGATTTTGTCTGCCGTATCATGAAGGATGGGGGACGGAGACCGGAACCGGAGCTTAACTGGTTTGCCCCGGGAGAGAGTCTGGAAGAACAGATGAAACACTACCGAAAGACGGTTGCAGGTGGGAGAAATGCATTTGAACCGCTTCTGGAAGCGTGCAGCCAGATGGCAGAGCAGGTGGGACCGCTAATGGAAGACTCCCTTCTCCTGCAGGTGAAAATACATACTTACTGTCTGAGAGGTGCTGTGTCCTTCTGTGACGGTTATGAGGCGTATGCAGGTAAACAGTATCTGAAGGCGTTTTATTTATTCGGCAGGGCGGCGGACTGGTATGAAGCGGCAGACCGGTCTATGAGAGAGCGGGAACACGGAAAGTGGAAGGGATTTTACGAAAATGACTGTCTCTGCGATGTGAAGGAGACCGCCTGCTGTCTGAGACGGCTGATGGGATATATCAGGAATTTAGGGGACGGCCCTCATTTCTATGAGTGGCAGAGGGAGGTTACCTATTCGGAGGAAGATAAGAGGGTGGTTCTCATTACCAATATGGAGAATCATATGACGGATCAGGAACTTTACCAGGCGATGAAGGAGCGGGAAAGTGATGAGAAAGCGTTGGGATCAGTGGGTGGAACGGTTTAGGAATACGAGCCTTGCCAGAAAGATGATGGTGGTCTATGTGGCCATATTCGGAATTCTGTGCAGTATCACGCTGCTTGCCATGCAGGTTACCTTAAGTATCTATGACGGCCAGCTTTACCATAAGTCCCTGGAGGAACTGAATTTCTTCACGGAGCGGGTGGACGGAGAGCTGAAAAAGGTGGAGGAGCTGTCTTTCGATCTGGCGATGGATTACGAGATTCAAAATCAGCTTTCGATTATAAAAAGCGCGAAGAACAAGGCGGAATACTCTTTTCAGATGTCGAAGCTGCGAAGCAGGCTGACCACGGAGGCGCTGTCGGCGGAGCTGGTGTCGGAATTTATCTATACGGATAAGTTTCTGACCAGATATGAGGTTGGGAAACGGTATGTGGAACTGCCGGTGGGGATTTACGACAGCCTGCTGGAGAAATTTGACAAGGCGAAAGGGGCTTATGTTTATGAGAATCCTACGGAGGAATTTCCCTACCTCGTCTCCGGCAGGGATATACGCAAACACATCGATGCCAGCCTTGAATACCTGGGGAGTCTGATTTTTGTATCAGATATCCGGGTGCTGATCGAGAAGCATTTAAATCAGCTGAAAACCGATGTATCCAGCCTGTGCGTGACCAGCGACTCCGGCCTGATCTACCAGAGCGAGGAGGGTTTGTATGAGAAAATCAGGCAGGTGCTGCCGGAGAGCGATTATGAGATCATAAATCTGCAGGGGAGAAAATATTTTCTCTGTCAGCTTACATCGGCAGAGACGGGCTGGACGTATGTGAATATGTTTCCGTACAGCTCGATTTACTTTATGAACACCATGGTCCGCTACTGTCTGATCGGCGGATTTCTCGTGCTGTTTGTGGCGGCGATGCTGATTCTGAAGCGGCTTTCCACGGCCATCACCAGACCGCTTAACAGACTGACGGATTCAATTCAGATCGTGGAAGCGGGGGAGTTTCAGAAGGCGAAGGAGTATCTGGAGGGAGAGAAGCGCGGTGACGAGGCGGGAATCCTGACCCAGGAGTTCCAGATCATGCTGGATAAGATCATGGTTCTGATCCACGAAAATTATGAAAAGCAGATATTGCTGAAGGATACGCAGTACCGGGCACTTCAGGCTCAGATAAATCCTCATTTTCTATATAATACGCTGAATTCCATTAACTGGATGATACGGTCGGGCAAAAATGAGGAGGCGTCTGAGATGCTGATCTCGCTGGGGGATTTGCTGCGGGCGGCATTTAAAAAGGAACAGCTGGCTACGGTTTTGGAGGAACTGGAACTGGCAAGGCATTATATTGATATTCAGAAGGTACGGTACCGGAGAAGGGCTGAGTTTCTTGTGGAGGCAGAGGGCGATTTGGAGGCGTACCACGTGCCGCGGATGATTCTGCAGCCGCTGGTGGAGAACTCGATCAACCATGGTGTGGACAACTCCTTAAATAAATGCAGGATTCTGGTGCGGGTTAAGGAAAATGAAGAGGCGCAGACCATGACTCTGGAAGTGGCGGATGACGGACCCGGTATGACGGAGGAAGAACTGGCGGCTGTCAGGAATTTCACCATGGTGCCGAAGGGAAACGGAATTGGGCTTAAAAATATCAGCGAACGGCTGAACCTGATCTTTTCCGACGCGGTATTTGAGATAAGCAGCCAGCCCGGAAAGGGAACCGTTGTGAGGATTGAAATTCCGAAATATGGAGGGAAATAAACGTGTATAAGCTTCTGATCGTGGACGATGAGGATGTGGAGAGAGAGGGGATGGCAGATTTTATCCAGTGGGAAAAGTACGGGATAAGTCTGGCGGGAACCGCATGGAACGGTGTCGAGGGATATGAGGAGATCCAGAATCAGATGCCGGATATCGTGATTACAGATATTAAGATGCCTGTCATGAATGGTATTGAGCTGATCCGGAAGACGAGGGAGGACTTTCCGGATATTGTATTCATTGTGCTTTCCGGCTATGGGGAGTATGAATATACCAGCAGAGCCATGGAGCTGGGTGTGCGCCATTATATACTGAAGCCCTGTGATGAGGCGAAGATTGTGGAAGTGATCGGTAAGGTGACGGAGGAGCTTAAGGTCCGGGAAGAGAAGAAGAGGAAAGAGGTTGATATGCGGACCCAGGTCAAGCGGCTTGCCCCGAGAGCCAGAGAGCAGATGTTCCGCAATGTGCTGCTGAACCGGGAAGATATCCATAAGGATTTCGAGGCGTATCTGGGCGGCTGCGGTATCTTTTCAAAAGAGGTCTTTCTTCTGGCATTTCATAAGGAAACGTGGTTTGACTATCTGGAACAGTTTGTGGTGTCGAACATAATAACAGAGCTTCTGGGAAGCGGTCACGTGCTTCTGGTGACATCCATCCGCAACGATGTGCTGCTTCTGTTGGATGGGCGTGTATTTGATGAGATTCAGCCCGTCATTGTGAAGGTGAAAAAGGAGTATGAGAAGTTTGATTCCAGCCCGCTACAGACCGCGGTTTCCGGCCGCGGAAGCTGGGGGCAGATACACAGCCTCTATGAGGAGGTCTCGGGACTTTTAAAGATGGGAAAGATCGAGGCGGACACGGACGCTTTGTGGCATGGATTTTATAAGGATATCAACCGGGAGGAATTGATGCTGATTAATTACCGGGCTCTTAAGGCTGCAAAATCCTATGATACCATCCTGTTTGAACTGTATCTGGGGTTCGTAAAGATGCGGCTCAGAGGCGATCTGGCCGGAAGAAAGGAAGCGGTAATTTTATATGTGCTTGACATGCTCTATGAGGATGAGGACAATGAACGGTGGATGAAGGAGAAACTTTGGAATGGAGAGGGCCGCAGCGGGGAAGGGAGCCAAAACGCCGGGGACGACAGGGAGCTTTTGAAGCTTTTGGCCGACTATATCAGTGAGAAGCAGGGATTTTATCCGGGCGGAGATAAGGAAGAGCGGCGCATGCGCGATATTCTGCTGGGAATCTATCAGAATATCAGCAGACAGGAACTGAGCATCCAATGGCTGACGAAGGAAGTTCTGTACATGAATCAGGATTATTTCGGGCGGGTCTTTTCCAAGTGTATGAAACAGAAGTATTCCTCTTATCTGCTGAATGTTAGAATTGAACTGGCGAAACGGCTGATCTGGTATTTTCCGGAGATTAAGCTTTCCCAGATCGCGGAGGAAGTGGGGTACCCGGCGGATGGCCAGTATTTTTCCAAGACCTTCCGAAAATCGGTGGGAATGTCCCCTTCCGAGTATAAAGATTATATACAAAAACAGGCGTAATTTGAAAAAAACCGGCTTTTTCGCTTTGGAAAAAGTCGGCTTTTTTCAATTGGGATGACGGCTTTTTCCATTTTTAATTTGTTTAAAATCATGTAGAATAACACCATAAACAAGGTGTGCACCGAACCTTTGAGAGTTAAAAATAAAGAGATCAAGGAGAGTTGGTTATGAGAAAAATGAAACGTTTACTGGCGCTGGGGCTCGCTGGAATGATGGTACTGTCGGCAACGGGATGCGGAAGTTCGGATAAGACGAAAGGCAGTGCAGCCGACACAACACAGGCGGCAGCCACAGAAGGCACATCTGCAGGCGGCACAACCGCGGCAGCAGCTTCCTCCGATGGAGAAGATGTGACACTGAAGTTTACCTGGTGGGGCGGACAGACGAGACATGAACTGACCCAGCAGCTTCTGGATAAGTATACGGAACTTCACCCAAATGTAACATTCGAAGCGGTACCATCCGGCTGGGATGGATATTTTGACAAGCTGGCGACTCAGGCGGCCGCAGGAGCCATGCCGGATATCGTTCAGATGGACTATCTCTATATCAGTACCTATGCAAAGAACAATTCCATCGCAGATCTGACTCCGTATATAGAAGATGGCACCATCGATACTGCCAGTATCGATGAAAATCTGATGAAGTCGGGTGAGATTGGGGGAAAGACAGTCGGACTCGTGTATTCCAGTTCCCTTCTCGCAATGGGGTATAATCCTGAAGTCCTGGAGGAAGCCGGTGTGGAAGTTCCTTCCATGGACTGGACCTGGAGTGACTTTATTGAATTATGTAAGACTGTGAAAGATAAGACGGGAAAGCTGGGCTCAGCGACCGGACCTGTGGATGATACCAACCTGTTTAATTACTGGGTGAGACAGCATGGCGCTTCTTTGTTCAGTGATGATCAGAAATCCCTCGGTTACGACGATGACCAGGTTTGTATCGATTACTTAAATATGTGGTCGGAGCTGATGGCAGCAGGTGCGGTTCCGAATCCGGACGAATATGCGGCAATCCAGACACTGGGGCAGGAAGCAGGACCGGTTGTAACAGGTGAAGGCGCTACCATGATTGAGTGGAACAACTATGCGAACAAGGTGGCATCCGTAAATGATAAGCTGAAGATTACTTCTCTGCCATTATCTGATAACACCGAATATAAAGGCCTCTGGAATAAACCGGGCATGTTTTTGACGATTTCCGAAACGTCACCGCACAAAAAAGAGGCGGCTGAGTTTATCAACTGGTTTGTAAATTCCGAGGAAGCCAATGACATTATGATGGGGGAAAGAGGAACCCCGGCATCGTCTGCTGTCAGGGAACACATGAAATCGACTGGTAAATTATCTCCGCAGCAGGAAGAAATGTTTAATTATTTAGACATCACGGCAGATATCTGCGGCGAGACGCCTGCTCCGGACCCGATCGGTATGTCCGAAATCAATGAGGCTTTTAAGAACGCGGCTTACAGCGCATTCTACGGCCAGGTTTCGGCAGAAGAGGCCGCAAAGGCTTTCCGTGAAGAGGCCAATGCTATTCTGGTGAGAAATAACTAGAACGTGGGAAAACGTATTTGCAGACACGTTTAGGAAACAAAGACAAAGGGATTGCACAAGACATTGTGACAGTCCCTTTTTAAAAGACCGAGGTGACTATTTTGATAAAGAAAAGATATAAAGACAATAAAGTGGCGTATCTGCTGCTTGCCCCCTGGCTGGTGGGCTTTATCGGGATGTGGCTGATCCCCATGTGTATCTCCATCTACTATTCTTTTACTGACTTCAATTTACTGAACGATCCGCAGTTTATCGGGGCAGCCAATTATGTCCGGGCGTTTACACAGGATAAGACCTTTTATAAGGCGCTGAAGGTGACTTTTTTATATGTGCTGCTCTTAGTTCCGCTGCGTCTGGCGTTTGCACTGTTTGTGGCAATGCTGTTAAACAAGAAGCACAGGGGACTGGGACTCTACCGGACGCTTTACTATATTCCTTCCATTATCGGAGGAAGTATCGCAGTGTCCGTGGTATGGAAACAGATTTTTGGAAACAAGGGCGTTATCATGACGCTGCTGGGGGTCTTTGGAATCACGCAGAAGACGTCGCTCATAGGAAATCCCAAGACGGCGCTGTATGTCATTATCCTTATGGGCGTCTGGCAGTTTGGTTCTTCCATGCTGATCTTTTTATCTGCGCTGAAGCAGATTCCGGGTTCACTCTATGAATCGGCAAAGGTGGACGGAGCAAATGGCTTTGTAACTTTCTGGAAGATAACGATTCCGATGCTGACACCGACCATTTTCTTCAATCTGATTCTTCAGATCATCAACGGTTTCCGCGTGTTTACAGAGAGTTATGTAATTACGGATGGCGGACCGCTGGACAGCACCTTATCGTACGTCCTGTACCTGTACCGTCGTGCATTTACGTATTTTGACATGGGATACAGCTGTGCGCTGGCGTGGGTGCTGGTGGCAATTGTCTCCGTATTTACCATAATACTGTTTAAGACTCAGAAAAACTGGGTTTACTATGAAGCCGGGAGGGAATAAATCATGGGAATGAAGAGAAAAAGACAGTTGAGTTCAGTGATTTTCCACGCCGGGGCGTGCATTCTGGGATTCTTTATGATCTATCCGCTCCTGTGGCTGCTGGCCAGCTCCTTTAAAAGTAATGAAACAATGTTTACCAATACGTATTCCCTGCTCCCCGAGGTATGGGATGCGGCAAAGAACTATGCCAGCGGATTTGCAGGAATCGGCGGCGTGGCTTTCAGCACGTTCTTCATGAACTCCATGGTGGTAACGGTGGTGGGAACTGTCACATGCGTGTTATCCTCTCTGCTGGCCGCTTATACATTTTCCAGACTTAAATTTCGGTTTTCCAATTTCTGGTTTGGCTGTGTGATGATGACGATGATGATTCCGGCACAGGTTATGGTGGTTCCGCAGTATATTATTTTGAAGAAAATCCATTTAATCGATACACGTGTGGCACTTGTGCTGCCGTGGTGTTTCGGAGGTGCGTTTTTTATCTTTCTGATGGTTCAGTTTTTTCAGGGAATTCCGAAAGAACTGGATGAAGCGGCGGAAATCGATGGGTGCGGTAAGATTCAGACACTCGTCAGGGTGCTGATCCCCATTGTGAGACCAGCCATTATCACTTCCTCTATTTTTGCTTTTTACTGGATTTGGCAGGATTTCTTTCAACCGCTGATCTTTATGAGTTCATCGACGAAATATACGATTCCACTTGCACTGAATATGTATTTAGACCCAAACTCTTACAATAATTACGGTGGATTGTTTGCAATGTCAGTGATTTCACTGATTCCAATCGTGGTGTTCTTTATCATTTTCCAGAGGTATCTGGTGGACGGAATTGCCATGGATGGAATTAAGGGATAAATAAAAATAAAGGGGGATAACAAATTGTACAGCTTATCACGATGGAAAACCAGAATGACAGCATGTATCTTATCGGGGGTCGTGGCATTTGGCACACTGTTCCCGGTTCCGGCAGAGGCGGCAGGAAAAACAGCCGTATACGATGGCAGGGAGATCGTGGATCTGGCGGGGAACAGTGAGATGAAGGCTTATGGTGAACGCCTTGTCACAGGAGGGAAGGCTTCTGTATCCAGAGATTATGGGGGAGAAGCGGGAGCGGGTATTTCCTATTATCTCGATTCTGAATCCGGGAATGATGAAAATGAGGGGACTTCGGAAGACAAACCGTGGAAGAGCCTCAAAATGGTGAATAACAGAACCTTTCAGCCGGGAGACCGGATATTGCTTAAGGCCGGAAGCGTATGGAAAGAGGAGACGCTGTCCCCGAAGGGATCCGGTGAAGAGGGTAATCCCATCGTCATCGGCGCCTACGGGGATGGGGATAAACCCAAATTGGAGGGAAACGCAGCAGTTCCTGAAGTGGTGTCGCTCTATAATCAGCAGTATTGGGAGATTTCAGATCTGGAGATTACCAATACTGCGGCCGGATTTACCGGCGCCATGAACGATCAGAATGGAAATAAGTTAAAGGATGTCAGAGGCATTCGCATTGCCGGACAGGACGGAGGAGATTTAAACAATTTCTATTTGCACGATTTATATGTGCATGATGTGACCGGTGTATGCGCCTGGATCAGCGGTGACAGCAATGGAAAACCGGGAATTCTGGGGAAGCAGGGCTGGGATAAGTCGAAGCGCACGGGCGGAATCGTGTTCGAGGTGATGGAACCGGCCACAGACCAGCCGACGGTTTTTCATGATATAACGGTCGAGCGGAACGTGGTCAACAACAACTCCTTTGGCGGTATTATTATCAAGCAGTGGAAGGGCGCAGATACCGGCGGGGAACACTGGGCGTCCAGAGAAGAGGGAAAGGGCAATGCGGCAAATAATTATTTCTGTGAAAACTGGAAGCCGCATACAGATGTTACCATACGCGACAACTATTTAAGCCAGGAAAATTCTGACTATGCCTGCAATACCATTTATTTGACCAGTGTACAGGGCGCTGTCGTGGAGGGAAATATCTCCAAGGAAGCCGGTACGTGCGGCATAGAGATGTATTATGCGGACGATGTGACCGTACAGCGGAATGAAGTCTACAAGACCAGGGTGAAAGCCGGAGGAGCCGATTCCAATGCCATAGATCCGGATAAGGCGTCCACCAATATCCTGATCCAGTATAACTACATCCACGATACAGGAGATGGAATCCTCCTCTGTGGTTTTATTTTCGGAACCTCCGTGGTCCGCTATAATGTAATTAAGGATGCGCAGAAACGGTATATTAATCCACATGGGGATAAGGGCGTCAATTACGTGTACAACAACATCCTCTATAATACGATTGAGAAGTCTAATCTGCCGTTTATCGAGTCATCAGGGGGCAACAGTGTTTATTTAAATAAATCGGGAAATATGCACTATTTCAACAATAATATTTTCTACAATACCGCAAAGACCACAACCAGTGTCGGAATCGGTGAAGGGACGTCTACCTCCTATGACAGCAACTGTTATTATGGAAAGGGAGTGCAGGCACCGGAGCAGGAGACCCATGCGGTATGCGGGGATCCGATGTTTGAAGGGGAACTGACAGGAGCCGGAGAGGAGGGGGCGGCGGAACTTTTAAAGCTGCGTCTAAAAACGGAATCACCTCTTCTGAATGCCGGAATAGAGGTGGAAGATGATCCCCTGCTGTCTGTTTCGGCAAATCCGGGAAATGATTTTGCCGGTGATCCCCTGTTTAACGGGGAACCTGATATGGGAATCTTCGAGTATCAGGGAGAAGCAGGCAGCGGAATCTTAAACGGATATGTGGAAGATCCTTATGGAAATATCATGAAGGGGGCCTCGGTAAAGTTAAAGGATACGGATTATGCTGCAGTGACGAATGAACAGGGATTTTTCGCCATAGCAGGTGTGAAGCCGGGATCGTATACGGCGGTGATTTCCAAAGAGATTTATCTGGACGGAGAGACCCCGGATATTACAGTGGAAGAGAAGGCTGTGACGAGAGTACAGCTGAAGCTGGGAGAGAGTCTGTCTGATGTGGGCAGTGTGAAAGGCTGCGTGTCTAATTCGTCTGGTCCTCTTCAGGGAGTGACGGTGACGGTCTCGCTGGAAGACCAAGTATATACCGCCAAAACCGGAAATGACGGCTGTTATGAAATTCCGGACGTAAAGATCGGAACCGGATATGAGGTGACGGCTTCGAAGGAGGGATATAAGACAGCCACCGAGAAAGATGTCAGGATAATGCCGGCAGCTGTTTCGGAAGTGAATCTGATTCTTTCCAGGGAAGTTGGAAAAACGACGTATCTCATTGCAGACTTGTTTGACCAGTATGATACAGGAGCATTTACGAATAACAGCAGAGGTAACGAGTTATGGAAGGTTTCTGATATCTCCGCTGCGGATTCGGCTAAAGCATCTTTGCAGATTAAGGCGGAGGAGAATGGAAACAAGTATCTGGAGATGGCGAAAAACGGATCCTATAACCTCTATGCCTACACAAAGAAGGAATATGATTTAAATGGAATCATTACGGTTGAAGCAAGGGTGAAACGGACAAAGGAAACGGCGTCTCCCAATCAGTTTGGTATGTATTCGTTTAACAAAGCAGATTTTAAAACAGGGGATCCAACGTCCAGTTCTAATGCAATCGGTACCTTTGCACTTTCTAAGGGAAACATTATTACGCATAATAAAAAGGGCTCTTCGAGCACAGTAAACGTTCAGCCTTATGAGAAGGGCCGATGGGATATTATCAGGAATGTTATCAATCTGGATACCAACACCTTTGACTTTTATGTGAATGATATGAATGTTCCAAAACTGGCAGATCAGCCGCTTCGGACACAGGGAAAAAATATTGACCGGTTCGAGTTTTTCTCCAGCAGTACAAATGGTGGAGACCTGTTGATCGACTATTTCAAGGTTTGTACCGGACCTGCCATGGATTATAATGACGCGGGTCTCTCAGGAATCAGCGTAGATGGAAAAGAGGCGGAGTGGAAGGGGGAAAATATCTATGAAATGCAAATTCCCTCCGGCAGCAGTGAAGTAAAGGTACAGCCGTCTGCCAACAGTATTTTTGTTAAAAAGGTTATGGTGGGAGGTAAGGATGCCACAAAAGAAGCGGTATCTGTGCCGGTACCCGAGGCTGGTGAGCCGCTCCTCATAACTGTTTTGGCGGAAGATGGGGAGACAGAGGAACGCTATCAGCTGAATCTGGTGAAAGAGGATGTCTCAGGACTGGCCTATTTAACGAATCTCACCATTGAGGGGATCACTTTAACTCCTGAATTTGATTTTAATACCATGGAATACGAAGGAAACGTGGCGTCAGACGTGCACAGTGTGACGCTGCAGTATGAGACAGTTCAGGCGAGCAATGAGGTCACTGTCAAGGTCAATAATCAGGAAGTGACAGATCGGGTGATTCCGTTAAAGCCGGGCGTTAACGTTATAGAGATCGGAGTCGCATCGGCGGACGGAACCAGCTTTGCGGATTACACCGTTACGGTTACGAGAGACTGCGTGATTGACGAGATTCAGATCGATACGCTGCCTGTAAAGACTGTCTATGAGAGAGGGGAAGAACCTGATTTCGAAGGACTGACAGTTGGTGCCTATTGTGAGGGAGACCGGGTGCGGAGTCTCGAAGCGGCCGAGTTTACGGTAAGTATGCCGGATACATCAGAAGCGGGAACCGTTTCGGTAACGGTTACTTATGAAACGGAAGACGGAAAGACGCTGGAAGCCTCCTTTGATATTACGGTGTATGACCGGGATACCATGCAGCCTCAGAGCATTAAGGTGGTGAAACAGCCGGAACAGACTGTATATGGAACCGGAGAAGCATTTAATCCGGACGGTATGGAAGTGCGCCTTCTCATGAAGGCTACGGCCAGCAATGCCGCACCGGCAGAGGTCAGAATCCTGGATGACGGGGAATACGACGTCATGGATGATTTTACAGAGCCGGGAGACACGATGGTAACAATACGCTATAGCTGGACCGACAGCAATGGTGAGGAGCGGTATTTGGAGGATCAGGTGGCAGTAACCGTCTATGATGAGGAACTGGAATACTATCAGACGGGGATTAAAGTGACAAAACAGCCCAAAAAGACGGTCTATGAGACAGGAAGTATCTTTGACCCGGATGGTATGGAAGTAAAGAGGATCATGAAGGCCAGCGGAAGCAATGCCGATTATTATCAGGAAACCATCACAGATTACGATTATGAGACGGCTGAACTGACCGGTACCGGGTCCAGAAAGATATCCATCCGTCATGAGGGAACAGGTGAAAATGGTGACGAACAGACGTTTAAGGCCGTAGTTACGGTTACGGTGACAAATCGTGAAGATGTATTAAATAACGCGGTTCTAAAGCAGTCTGTAGCCGAGGCCGGAGAGAAATTAAATAAAGAATATGTGGCTTATATGACGGATGAGGAGAAGGACGCTGCAGCTAATGCGGCTAAGAATGTGTTCCTCGATGTCATGGGAGCGGAAGATACGGTCCTGACAAAGGACATGGCGGATCGTATGGCTGAACTTGAAGCACTGCTTAAAAATGCGTATCCTGATATTACGGTACGGATTGAGGGCGATTCCAGTCTGACGGAAGGCGCGAAGGTGACAGGAACACTGCTGAATGCTCCCTTTGGTCAGGGAAATGTCAGGATGGTTCCCCAAATTACAAAAACAAAGCTTCCTGAAGACAGCCCACAGACAAAAGCAGCAACGGCTATGGAAATAAAGCTTCTGGCAAATGGAGAAGAGCTCCAGCCGGATATCCCGCTTTATCTGACCTTAAAGATTCCGGAGGGGCTCGACAGGAAAGATCTCATCGTTTACTGCGAATTGGATGATGGCAGTATTAAGGCAGTAAATCCGGAAATCAGCGGCGAATTTCTTCACTTTTTTGTAAGAAGCGCCGGCACGTTTGTAATTGCCAATCCGAAAGAGAACGATTTAACAGAAATCGAAATAACAGCTAAGCCGAAGAAAACGGAGTACCGGATAAATGAATCATTTGACGCTGCAGGATTGGTAGTAACCGCCGTTTACGAGGACGGAACAAGGACTGTGGTCACAGGGTATGAGATGGCCGGGTTTGATTCGACAGCAGCCGGGACTAAGACAATTACGGTATTCTATCAGGGGAAAACAGCAGAATTTACCCTTACGGTAAAAGAGGATGAGGACGGACCTGACGATGATGACAAGGATGACGATGATATCAAGGATGACGATCACGACAAGGATGACGATTACAACAGTGATCATGGAAGTCATGGGAGCAGCGGCGGAAGTTCGGCAGTCAGAACTGTGCTGCCCGATACGGTAAAGGGAAAGTGGAGACAGAATGAGAATGGCTGGTGGTTTGAGACCACAGACGGTGGATACGTGGCATCAGATTGGGCCCGTATCAATGAGAAATGGTACTATTTCAACGAACAGGGATACATGGCAGCCGGCTGGGTATTGGATCAGAATCACTGGTATTATCTGGGCGAGGATGGAGCCATGGCGGACTATACCTGGATCCTGGATCGGGGAACGTGGTATTTCCTGCAAAGCGGCGGTGTCATGGCCGCAGACCAGTGGGTTCTGTGGAACGGAAACTGGTATTATTTAAACAGTGACGGCAGCATGGCCAGAGACACTGTGATTACGGTCGGATACCGGATCGACGAAGACGGTGTCTGGCGTTCCAATTAACAGATAAGAGGATGAACTCCCGGGAGGCGGATGCTTACCGGGAGTTTTTTGTGAAATCAGTAAATAAATCACGAATAAAGGTTCCTTCATTGACAAATGAGGAGTTGCGCTTTATCATAACAGTTAGAAAGACTTAAGGATAGAGGATCAGGAGGTTATCTGGATGACGGTAAAGGATTGTTACGAGGCGATAGGTGCCGATTATCAGGAAGTTCTTCGCCGTCTGGCGAATGAAGAAAGAGTAAAACGTTTTCTGCTGAAGTTTCCGGGGGATGACAGTTTCTCCGGACTGGTTAAGGCGGTGGAAGAAGGGGATTATGAGACTGCTTTCCGTGCAGTCCATACGTTGAAGGGAATCTGCTTAAACCTGTCGATTACCAGGCTTGCAGCGTCCAGCAGTGCGCTGACCGAATCACTGCGGGGCGGCAGATGGAGCGAAGAGGCAGGGCGGCTCTTCGAACAGGTGAAAGAGGAGTATGCTCAGACTGTCCAGGAGATTAAAAAGCTGGAAAACGATTAATTGCGCCAGATACGCGAGGAAAAATGATATATGAAGAATAAAATTTTAATAGTGGATGATGCGGAGATAAACCGCTCCCTTTTGGCGGACATCCTGTCTGTCGAGTATGATATTATGGAAGCATCCAATGGTATGGAGGCAGTTTCCCTGTTGAACCAGTACCACGCCGATCTTTCGCTGATTCTTTTGGACATCGTAATGCCGGAAATGGACGGATTTGAAGTTCTGGCGATTATGAACAGGAACGGGTGGATTCAGAGCATACCGGTGATTACGATTTCAGCGGAGACGTCTTCCAGCTATATTGAGCATGCTTATGATCTGGGAGCGGCCGATTATATCAGCCGCCCGTTTGATGAAAAGACGGTACTGCGCCGCGTGAGTAATATGCTTATGCTCTATACGAAGCAGAAGATTCTGGAAGGTATGGTGACGGAGCAGATTATAGATAAGGAAAAGAATAATTTCCTGATGGTTGAAATCCTGAGCAATATCGTCGAGTTCCGTAACGGTGAGAGCGGGCTTCATGTGCTGCACATCCGTGTCATTACGGAGATGCTTCTTAAAAAGCTGGTGGAGAAGACGGATCGGATTCAGCTGTCACTGTCAGATATTGCTCTGATCGTCAATGCATCGGCTCTGCACGATATCGGAAAGATATCGATCCCGGAGGAAATTCTTAATAAACCCGGCCGCCTGACTCCGGAGGAGTTTGAGATCATGAAGACCCATGCGGCCATAGGTGCACAGATCCTGAAAAATGCACCGAACCGTCAGACGGAAAAGCTGATTCAGGTAGCGCATGATATCTGCCGATGGCACCACGAGAGGTACGATGGAAAGGGATATCCGGATGGGCTTAAGGGAGACGAAATTCCGATTGCCGCCCAGGTGGTTTCGGTGGCGGATGTCTATGATGCGCTTACCAGCGAGCGTGTCTATAAGTCGGCCTACAGCCACGAAAAGGCTATGGAGATGATCTTAAATGGGGAATGCGGGGCGTTTAATCCGCTCCTGCTGGATTGTCTGGTGGAAGTGGGAGACCGTATTCTGAAGGAGCTTGATTTACATTCCCTCGATGGAATGTCGGACATTGAGATGGAGGGCATCGCCTCGGAGCTGAAGTCTCATAATGAACTGCGTGCATCCAATCGTACGCTTATGCTTTTAGAGCAGGAACGGATTAAATACCGTTTCTTCGCTTCCATGTCACAGGAAGTCCAGTTTGAATACAATATCCATTCAGACCTTCTGGAAATATCTGAGTGGGGAGCGAAATACTTAAGGATACCGGAGCTGATTGCCCATCCGGAACAAAATGACGAACTTGCACGGGTATTTGACCGGAGAGATTTCGCAGATTTAAAGAAGAAGCTTCGTGCGACAACTCCGGGAGAGCCGGTGTTCAGTGGAAGCTATCAGGTTATCATCGATGGAAAAGCGAGGTGGTTCAAGGTCGTGGCACGCACGATCTGGGATTCCGACGAGGATACCTTATATTCGGGAACGATCGGAAAATTCATTGATATCCACGAGGAACAGATGGAGCTTACTAATTTAAAACGCCTGGCTTCCCAGGATTCTCTCACCGGCCTTTATAACCATAAGGCGGCCAAGGAAATGATTGAGAATATGATCGTCCAGCGCGAGAATAAAGAGTATGCCGTGATTCTGATCGATGTGGATTACTTCAAGTCTGCCAATGACCAGCATGGCCACATTTTCGGGGATGAGGTATTAAAATATATTTCTCAGAAGATGAGGCAGAATATCCGAAGAGACGATATCGCGGCCAGAGTTGGAGGAGATGAGTTCCTGATTTTTGTGGAATACCGTGGCAGTGTAATGCCGCAGATCGAGCGGATTTTCAGTTCTCTGACAGATTCCTTCCAGGGATTTCAGATATCCGTCAGCATGGGCGTGGCATGCTGTCCGGAGAACGGGGAGAACTACGAAGTGTTGTTCCACTGTGCCGATCAGGCGCTCTATTCGGCAAAAAAGAATGGCAGAAACCAGTTCTGCCTGTATGACCAGTCAATTCAGGGCTTTTTGTCTGTGCTTTCGCCAATGGATAACTGAGTATGGTGTGAATAATGTGGTAAAAGTGGAATTTCCGGAAGATAACGGGAGTTCCGCTTTTTTGTTTCATTAAGAAAGCTTCGGATTTATATTTCGGAAATTTTACCATTTATGTCTGATTTTTGAATTAACTTGAGAAAGTACGTCTGCTAAAATAGAAGCAGATGAGGAAGCTTCCCAAATGAAAAGAAAGGATGAAGGCGATTATGAAGAAAAGAACAGCTCTGATTGTGGCGGCTGCACTTGCAGCGTCAGCTTTGGCGGGATGCAGCGGAGGAAACGGGCAGAAGGAGACGGGGGCTCCGGCAGCGGAAAGTACTGCCGCGGCCGCAGGCCAGGAGAGCGAGACTGTGGATCCCATGGCGGCCATTACCGATGATGGAACGAAAAAGACGATTACATACTGGCATACATTTACGGAGGGGGCCCGCAAGGATTATATTGATGAGATGGTAGCCGAATATATGAAAGAACATCCCAATGTGACGATCAATGTAGAGGTATATCCCTGGAATGTATTCACTCAGAAATGGACAGCCGGGCTGGCTGCCGGGGCGCTGCCTGATGTCAGCAGCGTAAATCCGGACAACTTATTTGCAATTAATCAGGCGGGCGCAGTACTGCCCATGAATCCTCTGATCGATGCACTGGGAGAAGATTATTTCCTTGAAAAACCGCTGGATAACTTTACGGATGGGGATACAATTCTGGGAATACCCTATTACCTTCATTCTTATGTCATGTGGTACCGCAAGGATGTGCTGGAGGAAAAAAATCTGTCTGTTCCGAAAAACTGGGATGAACTGCTAAATACAGTGACTGCGGTGGCAGATCCGCCAAACAGATATGGATTTACCATTGCCATGTCTAAAAATGATCAGATGTGCGCACAGCTTCTCAGCTGCTTCGCAAAGGCGGAGGGGGCTCCGTTGATTACAGAAGATAACAAGGGGAATCTAACCGATCCGAAGGTAGTGAAGGCAATTAAACTGATGGCGGATCTCTATAAGGCGGGCTCTCCGGAAGGCTCTGTAAACTATGGCCTTTCCGAACAGAATGATGTATTCTTCCAGGGAAAGTCGACGTTTGCCTTTGGCTCGGGATTTCATATCAATGGAGTAAAACAGAATTCTCCGGAGCTTCTGGATAAGATTGCGGCGGTTCCGTTTATGGGACCGGACGGGGAGAATCTTGGAGCGACTACTTTTGTAATTGGTCTTATGGGCTGGAACCAGACGAAATATCCCGAAACGGTATATGACTTCATTAAGTTCCATTTTGAAAAGGAGCGCTATATTGACTTCCTGCATCTGATTCCCGGAGGACAGCTGCCGGCTACGACGGAAGCAGCAAACTCGGCAGAATTCTATGACGATGAGACAATCCAGAAGTTTAAGCCAGAGATTGAGTATATCCAGGAGGGCATTGAAAAGGGAACCTTTATCGGTATGGACTATGGCCTTACACCTGCCGCTGCAGCACTGACCAGCCAGGGGATTATTGAGGAGTGTCTGCAGGATATTGTGCTGAATGGAACTGCCGCGGAGGAAGCCGCGCAGAAAGCCAATGACAAGCTGAATGCGGCTATAGCGATTTTAATGGAATAAGAGCAGGAGGTTTTCTATGAGGCAACACCGGAATCGGCAAATTGCCGGAAAGAGTGTCGGGGACCGGATCGCGGATTTTGTGGACCGCCATATGTGTGGGGTGTTTATTACTCCGGCGTTTCTCGTGACCATACTGCTGCTGGCTTATCCGATATGTATCAGTGTATATTACAGTTTTACCAATAAAAGTCTGCTGGGAAAAGCGGTTAAATTCGTTGGATTTAACAATTACGTTTCGGTTCTGCAGAATCCGGATTTTTACCATGCGCTGTGGAATACCCTTGTGTATACCATAATCTCGCTGTCATTACAGTTGTTCTTCGGGTTTATTGTGGCATTATCACTCCACAAAATCAACCGGTTCAAAGGCCTGTTCCGGACGCTGGTGCTGATTCCCTGGGCATTTCCCATGATCATCGTTACTTTTACATGGTCCTATCTTTTAAATGATTTATATGGAATCGTCAATGCCAAGCTGCTTCAGTGGAATCTGATTGCACAGCCGATTCAGTTCCTTGCCAATCCGAAGATTGCCATGCTGACGGTAAGCCTGATCAACGTATGGTTTGGAGTTCCGTTGTTTGCCATTAATATTCTGGCCAGCCTGCAGACGATTTCCAGGGATTTGTACGAAGCGGCCCAGATTGACGGAGCCAGTCCGTTTCAGAGATTTCGTTTTATTACGCTCCCGTTTGTGAGAGTCGTTGTGGGGCTGCTCATCATTTTGCGGACAATCTGGATCTTTAACAGCTTTGACCTGATTTTCCTTCTGACAGGAGGCGGACCGGGAACGTCGACAGAGACGGTACCCATCTTTGCCTACCGTATGGGCTGGACGCTGTATTCCCTGGGAAGGTCTTCCGCCGTTACAATTCTGCTTCTGCTGTTCCTGACGGCAGCGTGTCTGATCTATTTTAAGATATTGGATCACTGGGAAGAGGAGGTGGCGTGATGAGAACCAGGCTGCATAAAAATAGCTGGACCATACTGGCCTATGTAATTCTTACCGTCGCGGTATTGCTGGCGGGAGGACCTCTCGTTATTGTCATCTTTGCATCCTTTAAAGGCCAGTTTGAGATTGTCAGCAATACGGCGGCCCTTCTGCCGGAACAGTTTTCACTGTACTGGTTTAAGGATCTGCTCCATAAAACGGATTTCCTGATTTACGTGAAGAACAGCCTTCTCTACTCGTCGCTGTCTACGGTGCTTGGCATGACGATCTCGTCTCTGGCTGCCTATGCGATTACAAGGTTCGGAGGAAAAAAACAGAAGATTCTGACAAGAGTGATTGTGATGACCTATATGTTTCCGCCGATCCTGCTTGCAATCCCATATTTTATACTGGTATCGAATCTGGGGCTTGCCAATACGCTGCCGGGATTATTAATGGCATATATGTCATTTACCGTTCCCTTCTGTACCTATCTGCTGGTCAGTTATTTTCGGACTGTGCCAAAGGATATCGAGGAAGCGGCAATGATAGACGGACTGCGAAGGCCGGGAGTATTTCTTCATATTGCGCTTCCTCTGGTGGCGCCCGGACTGGTAGCGACAGCTATTTTTGCATTTATTAATGCGTGGAATGAATTTTTATATTCTCTTCTGATTATAAGCAGTGGGGATAAGCAGACGGTTTCCGTTGGTCTGTACTCCTTAAAGGGTGGCATGGAGACGCTGCAGTGGGGAGATATGATGGCGGCGTCAGTGCTGGTTGTTATTCCATCGATTGTATTTTTCTCTATTATTCAAAAGAGTATTGTAGGTGGACTTACCGCGGGGGCGGATAAATAGAGGACACAGAAAAGAAAGGAGATGGGAGAATGACTGGGTATGGAATCATAGGCTGCGGTTACGCAGGTGGAATTCATGCCGACAATCTGGCAAAGATGCCAGGGACACGGCTGGCGGCTGCGTTTGATACGGATTATGAGCGCGCGAAAGCATTTGCGCAGGAGAGGGGAGCTTACACTGCCTCCACCATAGAAGAACTGTGCAGCAACAGGGAAGTGGAGGCCGTAATCATCACGACTCCCAATAACAGCCATAGAATACCTGCCATCTGTGCGGCAAAGGCGGGAAAGCATGTGTTCTGCGAAAAACCTGTGGCGCTGAGTTTTGAAGATACGAAAGAAATGATTGATACGGCAGAGAAGGCGGGGGTATATTTTTTCGCTGCCCATACGACAAACTTTATTCGGGGTGTTCAGACGGCGAAGTCGCTGCTGGCTTCCGGAGCTGTCGGAGAGCTGCTTATGATCGAAGCTGTTCATACGGACTGGGCAGGGCCTCAGAAATTCACAGGCTGGAAACAGAGGAAGGATATTTCCGGAGGCCATCTGTATCACCACATGCATGAGGCAGATTTAATCTGCCAGCTGGCAGGCCTTCCGGTATCCGTATATGCAAATGGGAAGAATCTCGTTCATCACGGAGCGGGATGTGGTGATGAGGAGGATGCGGTATTTTTGAATATGGAGCTTTCCGGAGGCGGATTTGCATCTTTGACGATAGGATCTGCATTCCATTTGGGAGATCATTTTGTAAAGCTTCAGGGAAAGACTGGGGGAATCCTGCTGGATTTTAAAAACTCTGTTGTACGACTGGAAAATGACCGGGGGGAGAAGCTGTATTCCATGCAGGAAAATGAGGAAGAGGACGAGGAACGCAGGAACGGATACCGGAAACATAAAGCGGATGCAGGAAAAGGGTTTGGAAAGCCGGGGATGAAGACGTCGTCCTGGATGAGCACCATATTTTATAAGGAATTGAAGTGTTTTAATGATATCATTAGAACTGGTAATACGGCGCCTGAATATGAGCCGCTGCTGGACGGGAGCGCAGCATTAAACTGTGTGAAGGTACTGGATGGGGCCAGAGAATCCATGGCATTAGGACTGCCGGTCAGACTGGAGGAATGATAGAATGAATCTGGGTATCATAGGACTGGATTCTTCCCATGCGGTCCAGTTTTCAAGAATCCTGAATGGGAGGAAAGAACCGTTTCATATCGGCGGTCATCCGGTGACCGCGGCATATCCGGGGCCAGTATCGTCGGATTTCGATATGAGCCGGGACCGGATGGAGAACTTTACCAGAGAAGTTACAGACGATTGGGGAGTAAAATTATATTCATCCATTGAGGAAGTGATGA
This sequence comes from Hungatella sp. SL.1.14, assembly GCF_024460495.1. Taxonomy (NCBI): domain Bacteria; kingdom Bacillati; phylum Bacillota; class Clostridia; order Lachnospirales; family Lachnospiraceae; genus Hungatella; species Hungatella sp. SL.1.14. Next base: position 41,698 of record NZ_JANFYJ010000016.1, read on the forward strand.
ACAATTCCGATGCGGTTTTTCTGGAGCAGGTGGATGCGAGAAGGCGGCTCACGCAGTTTCGGGAGATGGTCGGATTTGGAAAGCCAATCTATGTGGATAAACCGTTTGCATTAAGTACAGAGGACTGCAAAGCGATGCTTAAGCTGGCGGAAGAGTACAGGGTTCCGGTTTTATCCACTTCCTCTCTGCGGTTCGCAGACAGCCTTACAGCCGCATTGAAACAGTGTGAGTGGCATTCTGTAGTCGGAGCTGATTTTTTTGGCCCAATGCCGTTTACTCCTACGCAGCCGGGATATTTCTGGTATGGGGTTCACATGGCTGATATGCTGTACAGAACCATGGGAACCGGCTGCAGCAAGGTTTCAGTCATTCATACCAGCCAGCACGATATAATCACTGGGGTCTGGAAGGATGGGAGAATCGGAAACATTCGGGGAAACCGATGCGGTAACGGTAACTTTGGAGGTACGGTTTATCACGAATCAGGCAGTGTATTTGTCGATGTTTCACGGGATACGAGAGGGTATTACGAGTGCCTGGTGGAACAGATTATTAAGATGTTTGATACCGGACAGAGTCCTGTTACGAATCAGGAGATGATGGAGGTAGTTCGTTTTTTGGAGGCGGCAGGTGAAAGTCTCACCACAGGACGGGAAGTAGTATTATAAAAGGAGAGATGGAGCGGATGATTCGAATTGGTGTTTTGGGCTGTGGCTATTTTGGAGCGGAATTTGCCAGAGCAGTAAAGGAAATGAAGGGGATTCAGCTGGCGGCAGTTTACAGTCCAGGAAAGAGTTCGGAGCGGTTAAGCAGTGAACTGGGGTGTCCGCGGTCTTCTTCTGTCAACGAAATAATGGAAAATGCAGATATTGACGCGGTAATCATTGCCACGCCTAATTATCTCCATCATCAGCATGTGCTGGCGGCGGCAGAAGCGGGAAAGCATATTTTCTGTGAGAAGCCGTTTGCACTTGACGCAGGGGAGGCCGCAGAGATGGTGGAAGCATGCCGGAAAGCAAAGGTTACTCTGATGGTGGGGCATATTATGCATTTCTACCATGGAATTGCCAGGGTTCAGGCTATGATTCAGGAGGGCTTTTTTGGTGATATTCTTACCATGCATATCGAGCGTACCGGCTGGGAACAGAAAAAGCCGGATGTGAGCTGGAAAAAGATGCAGGAGAAATCAGGCGGCCATCTGTTTCACCATATTCACGAGATCGATATTATGCAGTGGATTATGGGAGTACCCACGGAAATGTACGGGGCAGGCGGTAATCTGGGACACCGCAGTGCAGAGTTTGGAGATGAGGACGATGTGCTCCTTCTTACCGCCAGCTTCGGAGGGAATGCCTTTGCAACACTACAGTATGGTTCCGGCTTCCGGGTGGGAAATCATTTTATCCGTATCAACGGTACGAAAGCGGGGGCGGTGATTGATTTTAAGCATGCGGAAGTACGTGTGGTCAGCGATGCGGGAGAAACGGTATTCCCGCTGTTTGAAGATGAGAAGAGTGCAGCGGCGATCTGTGAGCTCTTTGCGCGTACCGACGGAGGGATCTCATACGGATCTCCGGAGGAAAGGCCTCCGGAGTATATACTGGTCTCCCTGCGAAAGGAACTGGAATTGTTTCTTCATGTGTTGAACGGAGGAGATATACCAGAAGATAAAAAAGATTTGTTTGATGGGTCCTCAGCGGTTCATTCGGTTCAGATTGCACAGATGGGCTGCAATGCTGTACAGCGGCATGGATCCCGGCCGGTGTAAACCGCTGGTCGGGGCGGACACCAGAAGGAGGAAGTCATAAAGGAGAAGGAAAGAGGGCTGCATCATAAGATGATGCAGCTCGTGTGGATTGACATCATTATATTTTTTCTGATTGCGGGGGCTGGTGTGATTCTGTCACAACGTATTTACCGTCAGGATATGGAAACGGAGACTTCTAATGTATTTGAAGCCTCCTTTTCGAATATAGAGAATACGCTGCATTTTGTCGAAAATATAGCATTCAATATTATGAATGATAAAACAGTGAAGGAGGCGCTGCGGGCGGTGAACCAGGATCGGGAAGACCGTTACCCGCTGGTAGATGATTTGTATTATCGTCTCATTACCGGATCCCTGGTGGCCAATGACGCTGTTTCCATTATTGTAACGGATCAGGAGGGGCGCCAGTATGCGACAGGCAGTCTGGACGATAATCTGACGGATGAAGAACAGGAGAAAATACGTTTTCTGATGGAGGAACGCTCCTCACGAACCGAGCCTGTGTGGATAGAACGGGGAAATGGACAGGAGCTGCTCTACGGGAGGGAGATCTATGATACTCCGTTTGGAGGGCACAATCCGCTGGGGATGATCCTGATTCGCGTGAATCTGGATAAGATGATGGCGGAGAGCCGTCAGGGCAGCCTTGCAAAGGGGAATATTGTTATTTTTTATAAGGGGACCCCCATTTACGCGGGGGATAAGCGAATCTTTGGCAGTCCGGAACTGCTGGATACTGTAAGAAAAGAGAAACGCGGGCGCTCGGGAAGGTATTTTAAGGCAGAGGCAGAGTCTGAATTTTCCGGTATTACTTATCTGGGATATGAAAGATACAATGAGATGATGACATCGACAAACACACTGATGATATTTTTTACAACCGCTATTTTGTTTATCCTGATTGTATCGTTTCTGGCGACTGCCCGTGTGGTTCACCATATAACTGCGCCTATAGCATTTTTGAGCAGGAAGATGAAAGCGGTGGAACAGGGGGATTTTTCGGTACAGATTGACAGGAAGCTGCTGGATACGGACATCAGGGAATTTGAGGAGCTGGCGGCTAATTTTAATCTTATGACAGGGGAGATCGGGCGTCTGGTGGAAGATAATTATTTAAGAACCATTAAGGAGAAGGAATACCAGATTAAGGTTCTTCAGGCGCAGATCAATCCTCATTTTCTTTATAATACGCTGGATGCCATTAACTGGCTGGCCATGGACAGCGGACGGCCTGAGATATCAAGCATGGTACAGTCTCTGGCGACGCTCTTCCGCGAAGCGACGAAACAGCAGCAGTATTTAATCCCTCTGAGCGAGGAACTGGCGCTTTTATCATGTTATGTAACGATTCAGAAGATACGGCTGGAGGAACGGCTGGAAGTGGCATTTTCCATTCCGGAGGAGTGTATGAATCTAAAGATACCTAAACTTTCGCTTCAGCCAATTCTGGAAAATTCGGTGAAATATGCGGCAGAAGTTACGATGAAGCCGTGTCTGATTGAAATCCGGGCGAGAAAAAAGGGAAACCGTCTGATTCTTTGCGTTTGGGATAACGGTCCCGGAATTCCGGAACCAATATTGACACAGATCAGGGAACGAAGGGTACCAGGCAATACGGGAATCGGCCTTCTGAATATTGAAGAGCGGATTCAGATGCTGGGGGAACCAGGGAGCGGGTTAAAAATATATTCGGCAAAAGGACGGGGAACATGGATTACACTGTGTATCTGTCAACCAGGAGGTGAATGCAGTTGAAATACCGGGCATTGATTGTAGACGATGAGCGCATCATAGTAAATGGAATCATGAGACTGCCGATCTGGCTTACTCTGGATATAGAGCCTGTCCCGGCCATGACCGGCCTGCAGGCACTGGAATTAATGGAACAATCCCGGTTTGATCTGATTATCACTGATATCCGTATGCCGGAAATGGACGGACTGGAATTCATCTCCCAAATGAGAAAAGTGTATCCGGACATCCCGACGGTAGTCTTATCGGGCTATGACTCTTTCGCCTATGCGAAGGAAGCGATCCATTATGGAGTTGTGGATTATCTGTTAAAACCGATTTCACAGTTAGACTTAAGTGACACAATCACCAGAATTTTTCATGGGATAGAAGAAAAGAAGGAAGCGCGGCAGCAGGAAGAGATGCTTCGGGGAACGGTAAAACAGACGATCCGGGACGCCGATGCCCAGCAGTTGGAAAACGGCTTGCTGGGAGGACGGGAAAATGACCGGATTGACCGTTTGCTGGGATCCCGTTATATTCTGGCGGAATGTATTCCCTGTGACATGGAGGAAGAAAATCTGGGAGGTCTTAATCTGCTGTTAGAAAATATAAAGCAGATTGTACTGGGGCCCCGCAGGGATACCGGGGCAGTCGTTACACTGTTTATGGGTCACGTTGTATTCGCGGTAAATGAGGAAACCATGGATTTTAACAGGCTCCTGTCAGAGTTCAGGGACTGGAGTGAAAAAAACGAATTTCCATTTTCGGTATCCTGGGTTTTGGCTGGCCCCGGAGATATTCTGTCTGACCGCTACAGCCTTCTGACCAGAATATCCTCATACCGCTTCTACTATGATGAATTTTGTATTTTATCCGAGAAAGAGATGAAATCTGCGGAAGGAGAACCGTGCTTTGAGGCGCTGGAAGAGGCTGTAAAAAAGGGAAATGCAGAGTCCGCTTTAACAGAAATGGAGAAAGTAATCGATGATCTGCGTCTCTTAAACAAGTCTCCGGAAGAGACAAGAACCTACTGCGTCAGACTCTACCTTATCCTGGCGAAATATACCAACGAGCATGTTCGTGAAACCGGAATTGTTAAATTACTGATGACGAGTGCCTACACTGACTTTAACGGGCTTGCGGCCATGCTTCGCCAGCTTTTAACCCGGTGGGAGACTGGTAAATCAGAACAGAATCTGGCCAGCTTCAGCAGTATCGTGAGAAAAGCCATGCTGTATGTACATGACCATCTGGATGACGAAGAACTCTCTATCGCTGCAGTAGCCGGAACCGTACTCTTTATTCATCCGGATTATTTTGGTAAACTCTTCAAAAAAGAAACAGGGATTGCATTCACAAGATATGTGATGGATTTACGCATGGACCGTGCCAAAAAGTTAATTGCCAAGCGGCCGGACATCAAAGTCTATGAACTGTGCGAAGCCACTGGCTTTGGCGATAATCCACACTATTTCAGTCAGGTTTTTCGCTCTTGCTGCGGGTGTACGCCGAGTGAGTATAAGCGTGCGATGGGGCATATGAAATAATGGAGTGTTCCAATTGGATCTTTTGGTTTTTTAGATTCGGTTTTAAAAGGAAAATACGGTTTTTAACAGGCGTGAAGGCCTCGCGTTGGCGAGGCCTTCCTTTAAGCGATTTAATTCAAATTATCCAACGCCTGAATCAACGCCAGAATCGTAAGGGACTGCCCATAAGCCATCGGCGCGATCAATATATTTTTATAATGTTCTCTGTCAGCCCCCATTCCGGTTCCGCCTGACACATTCAGCACGGTCCCGTCCTTGTCAATCTGATTCATAACAGCCCGTACGCCCTTCCAGGCACAGTCCAGACAGGAATCATCGAGGATCCCAAGCTTGATTCCCTTTAAGATTCCTGCGGTGATGGCAGCGGAGCCGGACACCTCCTCGTAACTGGTCGGATCATCGAGAACGGTATGCCACAATCCTGAGCTGCTCTGCAGCTTCTTTAACGTATGAACCTGGCTCTTATAGGTGTTCACAATAAATTCCCGGACACCTGCATCCAGACTGCCCTTAAACATTTCCAAATACTCGAGGATTCCCACCGTAAACCAGCTGTTTCCGCGGCACCAGAAGACGCCTCCGAAATTATCCCGCGTATTGAAGGTCCAGCCATGGTAGAAAAGACCGGTTTTTTTGTCGTATAAGTATTTGATATGTAAGAGAACCTGGTGGATGGATTCACTGATCCAGTCCTGGCGGTTGTATTTCTGGCCCATTCGGTTTAAGAAGAGAACGGTCATAAACAGGGTGTCGATCCACATTTCATTTTCATTTAAACGGACGCCCAGGCGGTCGCCGTTGGCGCTGGTGACGTGCTGGAAGCCGCCTTCCTCGGTGCGGGGAAGGTTTCTCATCAGCCAGTCGGCCCAGCTTAAGCAGAGAGATTCGAATTCCGGATCGGGGCAGAGCTCGGTTAACTGTACCAGTGTTAACAGCGGTGTGGTGGTGTTGATGTTGCGTGAGGGAAGTCCGTCGGCCATATTGCCCTTAAACCAGCTGCATAGGAACTCGCGGTATTCGTCCTTTTTTTCAACCATCATAATCTTGTAGAGACCGTAGAGGCCGACGCCCTGCGGCCAGTCCCATTCGCTGATTCCGAAGTCGCGGCGGAAGAAGCCGATGCTTTCGCCGCCATCCTCCAGTTCTTTTTCATTTTCAGGGCCGCCGAGAGTCAAGAGTTTGTTAACGACCAGGTCCAGCTTTCGGGTGATTTCTTCTTTTTTCAGTTCCTGCATGAGTAGGAGACTCCTTTCTTATAGAAAAATAATGGGTTTTATTATATAATGTTTCCAGATGATACAGGCGAAGCGTAAACAGCAGCCAGACAGGAGGTGCAAGGCATGGAAGCCGTTATCTATTACGCCAGGACTGATGGTATCGAACTGGAACGCATGATACGCAAGGGCCGTTTCAATATGCACGTAAAGCATTTTCATAACCAGTATGAGATCTTCTATCTGCTGGAAGGGGAACGGCGTTTTTTCTTTGACAACCGTTCTTATCTGGTGAAGAGCGGGTCTCTGATTCTGGTGGATGAAAACTCGATTCATATGACCATGGCTGGCAGTGAACAGGAGTTTGGCCATGACCGCATTATCCTTTATATAGAGCGGGACAAGATGAAGGAATTCGACCAGCTGTTTCCGAACCTGAATCTTGTCAGATTTTTTCACCAGCACTATGGGGTATTTCCGTTAAATGAAAAGCAGCAGAAGGATTTTATCGATCTCTATATCCGGCTTCAGGATGAATTTGACAGCAGGAAGCGGAATTACCGGGCAATGATTGAAACGGATATTATCCAGTATTTCATACGTTTTATGCGTGAAAATCATACGCCGGCCATGGAAGATACCGATGTAAATGCTCCCGCCAAATACCGGAATATCTACGCGGTGGCCGATTATATCTCGGTACATTTTGATGAAGCGATTACGCTGGATCAGCTGGCCGACCGGTTTTTTATCAGTAAATATTATTTAAGCCGCACCTTTAAGGAGATTACAGGTTACGGCATCAGTGAGTATATGAATATTCACCGCATCAGGGCGGCAAAGCGGCTGCTGGAGGAGACCGATATGAGCGTACTGCAGATTGCTCATAAGCTTGGATATGAGAGCATCACGTATTTTGAGAAGGTATTCAAAACATATATGACCATGTCTCCCTTAAAGTATCGAAAAACATTGAATACGGTAACATATACCAACGGACCGGCGGAAGAAACGTAAATGCCGGTCCGTTGAGCTGTTTATGCAGGCGATGAACCGATACGGACGGATTAATCCAGCAGGCCCAGTATGCTGGGCAGCCAAAGGCTGAATGCCGGCACATAGGTGATAAACAGCAGTGCTGCAAAGATTGCTGCGAAGAACGGCAGCAGTCGTTTTAACACGTCTTCCACCTCCAGCTTTGCCACACTGCACCCGATGAACAGCACGTTGCCTACCGGCGGTGTGATGGTTCCTACGGATAAGTTCATAACGATCATGACGCCAAACTGAACCGGAGTCATGCCCAGAGCCGTTACGATCGGAAGGAAGATCGGGGTAAAAATGAGCAGGGCCGGAGCCATGTCCATGAAGGTTCCTACGATCAGCAGGAAAATATTTAATATAAGAAGGATGACATACTTATTGTTGGAGATGCCGAGCACCATGTGGCTGATGGCCTCCGGAAGTCCGGTGAAGGACATGACAAAGGAGAGCACGGAGGAAGCTCCGATAATCAGCATGACGATCGTGGTCATGAGGCCTGTCTCCATGAGGATTCCCGGAATGTCCTTCAGTTTGATGGATTTATACAGTACCACCGATAAGAAAAACGCGTAAGCAACTGCTACGCCGGATGCCTCGGTAGGAGTGAAGTAACCGGACAGAATGCCGCCGATGATGATGACAATTAAGAACAGGCTTGGGATCGCGTCCCAGACCGTCTTTAATACGACTTTGCCGGTGAGCTTTTCTGTCTGATACACGTAATGATGTTTTTTGCCGTAGAGGAAGGCAACAAGCATACAGAGGCCGGCCCATAAGAGTCCGGGAATCCATCCTGCCATGAAGAGGACTGCCACGCTGGTACCGCCGCTGGCCGCCGAATAGACAATGAACGCGGTGGTGGGCGGAATCAGCTGTCCCACCGGTGCGGTGGCGACGTTAACCGCTGCTGCAAATCCAGGGTCATAGCCTTCTTCCTTTTCCAGAGGATTTAACACGCCGCCCATAGCCGTAGCAGCAGCCACACCGGAGCCGGAGATGGAACCGAACATGGCGTTGCCTGCGATGTTGGTAAGCGCCAGAGATCCCGGAACCTTGCCCAAGACCAGCATGGCCAGGTTGATAAGCCTTCTGGCGATGCCGCCGCTGCTCATCAGGAGACCTGCCAGAATGAAGAACGGAACGGCCAGCAGTGTAAAGCTGTCCATGCCGCCTACGATTTTCTGGGCGGATACGAACATTCCGAAGGTGGGGGTCAGGAATGCAATAATGGTGATCAGCGCGGATGCGATGATGCTATAGGATACGGGTACGGAATATGCCAGCATCAGAAAGAATACGATGACCAGCATTAAAGCTGCAGAAAGTTCCATTTATGCTGCCTCCTTTAATTGTCTGGCAAACCGGATTAAACGGTCTGCGCTGTAGATTAAGGTGAGTACGCCGCAGATGGGAAGCCCCACGTAGTAGAGCGGCATAGGGAGCTGAAGCGCCGGTGAAATCTGCCCTGCTGAGTTCATGGTTACCATGATGCCGCCGGCGATGAATACAGTCACACAGAGAATCATAACGATGATTTCGATTACCATTTTCGTGAAGAGAGATCCTTTCAGGGAAAATGTTTTTGTGATGATATTGATGGATATGTGGCGTTCCTGACCGTAAGCATACGGAACTCCCAGCATGGTCATCCAGATCAGGGCATACCGCAGGAATTCTTCTGTGTATTTACTGGGGTTATTTAAGAGAAAACGGGTGATGACCTGCCAGCAGCATCCCAGGACCATGAGACCCACCAGGAAGGCGATCAGATAACCTAATATTTTATTTAACGTTTTCATGATTACTCCTCCCCTGCATACTGCTCAATATCGTCGTAAAGTTCCTGATAGAAAGCGCCTTTAGCCTTATATTCCTCATGAAGGGGCTGTACGGCTTCGATAAAGGCGGTCTTGTCAATATCATAATAGATGGTCATCCCCATCCCTTTTGCCTCTTCGATGGCTTCTTCCATCATCTGACGGTATTTGTTCTTGAAGTTTTCGTTGCTTTTGTTTAAGCATTCCACCAGATAATTCTGCTGCTCTTCAGTCAGCCTGTTCCAGGTTTTTGTGCTGATAATATAGACATCAGGCGTGTACTGGTGTTCCGTGTAGGTATAAGACTTTGCCACCTCACCGTGTTTGTCTACGGTGAGAGCCAGCTCGGTATTCTCCGCGCCATCCACCACACCCTGCTGAAGCGCTGTATAAGTCTCGCTGGCAGCCATGGGAGTGGGGGAGGCGCCCATCAGCTCCAGCATTCGCATGGATGTGCTGCTGGTCATGGAGCGGATCTTTTTCCCCTTTAAAACGGCGGGGCTGTCGGCCTTAATATCTTCTTTTAAATAAATGTTTCTGGAGCCATTGGCATAGTATCCAATGACCAAAAACCCTTCGTCCTCATTCATACGGAAAAGCTCCCGTACCTTTTCACTCTTCTCCATGGCGTTGTAATAATGCCCCTCGCTTGTGAAGAGGTAGGGAAGGGAAAAGATGGAGTAACAGTCGTTAAACTGTCCCAGCATGCTGGAGCTGACCTTGGCCATGTCCAAAACTCCTGCCTTGACCATCTCGACGGCAGACTGTTCGGTTCCCAGTACGCCGCTGGGGTAGATGTCAATTTCCATATTCATGGAAGGATCCTCCGCTGCAAATTCCGCCACTTTGGCGATACAGTCCGCGATCTCTGAATCCTTGGACTGGTTATGAGCCATCTTGATTCGGATCTTATCGCTGTAATGGTTACCGGCTACGGAAACAAAGATACTTCCGGCTGTTACCACTGCCGCAGCGGTAAGGACAATTCCGAGCGTTTTTTTAATGCTTTTCATAACAGACTTCTCCTTCGTATTTTAATATGCCGCACAGGCGCAGTGCTCGTGTACAGGTCTTGAAACCTTGAGTTTACGCACTTTTTATCACGATCACATTGTAGCATGGATAAAAGATTTTATGTTATCCGATATTGCGCTATAAAAAGAAAAATCAAACTATATTGTGGTCAGATGAAGGCTGAAATGTTACTTTTCATCCTCACATTGCAATTTTTGCCGTATTTCCTTATAATAGGAGGACAGAGGTTCACCGGAATCAGTCAGGAGGAATAAATAAGAATGAAATCTTTAGTAATAGCAGAAAAACCGTCGGTGGCCCGCGATATTGCCAGGGTCCTTCACTGCGGAAAAAATTTAAACGGCGCGCTGGAGGGCGATCAATATATTGTGACCTGGGGGCTGGGACATCTTGTGACACTGGCGGATCCGGAGGATTACGATCCGAAGTATAAGACGTGGAGGATGGAAGACCTTCCCATGATGCCGGATCAGTTTAAGCTGGAAGTGATTAAACAGACCGGAAAGCAGTTCAGTGCGGTAAAAGCACAGCTTCAAAGAAAAGATACAGGCGAAATCATTATTGCCACAGATGCAGGCCGGGAGGGAGAACTGGTGGCCCGGTTGATTTTGGAGAAGGCCGGCTGCAGGAAACCGATCAAGCGTCTCTGGATTTCCTCTGTCACTGACAAGGCGATAAAGGATGGATTTGCGAAGCTGAAAAACGGGCATGAATACGACAATCTCTATGACGCCGCCATGTGCCGGGCCGAGGCGGACTGGCTGGTGGGAATCAACGCCACCAGAGCGCTGACATGCAAGTACAATGCCCAGCTGTCCTGCGGCCGTGTCCAGACTCCGACTCTGGCAATCATAGCCAGCCGGGAGGAAGAGATCAGGAATTTTGTGCCGAAGCCCTATTACGGAATCGCGGCTAAGAGCCAGACACCGCCGCTCACCCTGACGTGGCGCGACGAAAAATCAAAGAGCTTCCGTTCCTTTGATAAAGAACGGGTGGAAGGGATTATAAAGAAGATCGAGGCCGGCAGTGGACAGGGGCTTGTCACCGAGGTGAAGCGCATTCCCAAGAAGACGTACGCGCCGCAGCTCTATGATCTGACAGAACTACAGCGGGAAGCAAACCGCAAGTTTAATTACTCGGCGAAGGAAACGCTGAATATCATGCAGAGGCTTTATGAGAACCATAAGGTTCTGACGTATCCGAGAACAGATTCCAGGTATTTAAGCTCGGATATTGTGCCGTCAATCAAGGAACGTCTGGAGGCCTGCGGCGTGGGTCCGTACCGGAAGCTGGCGGGACGTCTGATGAATCAGAAGATTGCGGCAAAGCCGTCTTTTGTGGATGATAAGAAGGTCTCAGACCATCATGCCATTATACCGACGGAGCAGTTTGTGCAGCTGGATCACATGACAGTGGAGGAACGCAAAATCTATGACCTTGTAGTCCGGAGATTCATTGCCGTACTCTATCCGCCTTTCGAGTATGAGCAGACGGAACTCACGGTAGAGCTGGCAGGTGAAAATTTTGCTGCGAAAGGCAAGATCGTTAAGAACGCCGGATGGCGGGAGGTCTATGACGGACAGGACGATGACGAGGATGACGAGGAGGAGGCTGAGCGGCTGGATATACGTGCTCAGAAGCTCCCGGATTTAAAACGGGGTGACAGGATTCCAAAGCTTTCCGTCACGATGACGGAGGGAAAAACGAAGCCGCCGGCTCCGTTTAATGAGGCGACGCTGCTTTCCGCCATGGAAAATCCCACTGCCTATATGGAATCAAAGGATAAAGCCATGGCGAAGACGCTGGGGGAGACCGGCGGCCTGGGAACCGTCGCCACCAGAGCGGATATTATCGAGAAATTATTCTCCAGCTTTTTACTGGAAAAACGGGGGAAAGACATCTTCCTGACTTCCAAGGCGAAACAGCTTCTCACCCTGGTGCCGGAGGATTTGAGAAAACCGGAGCTGACTGCCGACTGGGAGATGCGGCTGTCGAAAATTGCGGATGGAAAGCTGAAACGTGCCGCCTTCATGAAGGATATCCGTTCCTATTCCAATGAATTGATCTCCCAGATTAAAAGCGGAGATGGCCAGTTCCGCCACGACAATTTAACGAACACCAAATGCCCCGTCTGCGGTAAGCGGATGCTTCTCGTTAAGGGCAAGAACAGTGAGATGCTGGTGTGTCAGGACAGGGAGTGCGGCCACAGGGAAACCATAGCCAGGACCAGCAATGCGCGCTGCCCCGTCTGCCATAAGAAGATGGAACTGAGGGGAAAAGGGGACAGCCAGATATTTGTATGCAAATGCGGTTATAAGGAAAAACTGTCGTCTTTCAAGGAGCGCCGGGCCAAAGAGGGCGCAGGCGTGTCGAAAAAGGACGTGACGAGATATTTGAACCAGCAGAAGAAAGAGGCGGAAGCGCCGATTAACTCGGCATTTGCGGATGCGTTTGCCAAATTGAAACTGGATAAGAAATGATAACAAAGAGAAACTCCTCTGTATCAATGATCAGAGGAGTTTCTCTTTCATTTTAAGTGTTACTGTATCCAGGTTCCATCTGCTCCGACTGCATATCCGTCCGGTGTTGTGGTATTTATGAGAAGTCTTCCCATAGTTCCATCCGACTGTTCATTGAAGTAATACCATTTACCGTCAATGAAATGCCAGCCGACATACATATGTCCCATGGTCCCGTCTGAGATTGGATGCAGGTAGTAACGGTTTCCTTCATGTTCTAACCAGCCTGTGATCATATATCCTTCTTCTGAGAAGTAATACCATGATTTTGTTCCGTTCCAGTCCAGATAAATCCACTGGGCCTTAGGCTGGGTTCCGTTCTTCAGAGTAAAACGCCAGCCGGTTTCATCCTGAGTCCAGGTTCCGCTGTTGGGATCTGCAGCTGTGGTATACGATGAACTGGAACTGGAGCCGGTATCAGAGGAGCCATGGTCGGGATCCGGCTTACTGTCGGGGTCAGGATCGGGTTTATCAACAGTACCGAGTGCTTTTCCTGTCTCAATCCATGTTGGATACTCTTCTTCAATCAGTACATCAGCCAGATCGTTATCGTAATACGTAATCGTGCTGCGGGTTGCATACCAGATCAGGTTGTCTGATGATGACGCATTCCAGTCATTTACCTTTGGCTGTTCCGGCCGTTTCGGATCGACATCAGAGTACAGCGGTTTAAACGTTCCGGATTTATAAATGTAGTTGGAGGCCCAGGTGCCTAAACCGTCATCAGCAAAGCTGGTGTCCAGGATTCCCGGTTCTGTCCCGTCGAGCAGAAAGACGTCGAATCCATTCTGCATGGACAGATCGGAGATATATACCGCTTCCTTATCTTCAATCTTTACCTCTTCCAGCCATTCTACTGCACTGCTAACCGCTTCTTTTATTGTGTCTTCCGGATCGCAGGAGTACATCAGATATTCAGCAATATCAGCGGTGGCAAAAGCGCTCACGGATTCTCTCTCATAGGTACGTCCCATAGCGGGTTTGCCATCTTCGCTGTATTGTGATGCCCAGCCTGTTTTCTTTCCGTCATATACCAGCTGGCTGTTGATAATAAAGTCATCTCCGGCTTTTATCGCCTGGGTGATTTTATCAGCTCCTATTGTGCTTTTTACGGTTGTTAACGTGCTGCTGCTGTCAACTCTTCTTAACAGACGGAGCACATCCGTGGTGATTTGGTCGGTAAAGACCAGATTTGCACGAAATCCTTTGGGATTGGACGGATTCATCTGCCAGCCGCCGGCGGCGCTCTGATTCTCTAACAGGAAACGGATCCCTTTTATCAGAGCTGATTCCCAAGCTGCATCCTGGGTTTCTTCAAGGCAATCAGCAAGATAATTCAGTTCAGCAATTGTAGCTCCTTTTTCCAGTGTAGATTCCGAAATCAGACTGCCTCTTCTTCCCTGAAGATTTTCCTGTGCCATGTCTGCAGCTTCTGGAAGAAGTCCAAAGCCACCGTCTGCATTTTGTGTGGAAGTAATATTTTCTGCTATTTCATCACTGACTTCAGCATCTCCTTTCAGAATTGAACGGTAGTTGACGCCATAATCATCTGGAACAGTGGCCAGGTCCGGAGTCAGTTCTGTTTTAAAAATCGGTACAGCGGCATAAAAACTTTTCACATTGCCGTCAGTGTAGATATCTGCCTGAAATGTATGAAGCACATAAGCTACGGGAAGATAGGTGACATAATAGTCTTCCGTCAAATAAGGATTTAATCCATTGTCCTTTGCATTGACTCTTTTGGGAACCTGGGAGTCGGAAAGTGCATTACTGATTTTTATACCATTTAAGGTAACGTCTTTTTTACCAATTTCCATAACCAGTGTATCACCGTTCATGATGATGGTTATTTTGCTGCCGTCTTCCCTGTAATCAACACCGAGCTGCCGAAACATTTCCGCCATGGGAGCCATAAGGGATCCATCGCTTCCGGTTTCTTCGTAATTGCCTTCCGCCAGTACGTTACTGCTGGAATCCAGCCATACCCGGTCATAATCGTCTATCATGAAAACGGGATCAAGGGTATTGAACCAGACACGGCGTACTGTCATGTCAGAAAAATCATACTGCCCTCTGACCACACTGGCAGTTCCTTTTGCCGCAGCCGCGGTGTAGCCGACTACGGTAAGAGACACCGCGGCAATCATTGTACCGGCCATTACTAATTTATGCATTTTCTTCATTAGTTTTTACCTCCGTCCGCATTTGAGTCTGTAGCGACAGGTGCTGTCTCTTCGTTCTTATCTGCATTGGAACTGGTTGCGGGCTTCACTGCTTTTATTTCGTTTTCCAGCTCCAAATGTTTTTTCTCATAAGATTCCAGCGCTTTTTCCCATTTCTTTAACTGATCGTTGGCTTTTTTCTCAATATCGGTCTGTACGAAGGAGTAACCGCTTCGGCGTTCATGTCCTCCTACGTTGTGATCCAGCTTCGCAATACTGTCACGTCCGGAATAGATTGGATAAAAACCGTCTACATCATCAATGGAATCGTAACTGCTTCCATCCTTATCGAGGCCGTAAAAGCGGCCATAGGTCTTTTTGGTTGTGCCTGTATAGACGTATCTTCTGTCTTTTCCAAGTTCTCTGGTGCGGTCGCTGATATTAACAGACTCATAGCCTTCGACGCCAATTTCTTCTGTCCAGTGCGCATATGAGGTGATAGCCGTCTTTACCGCTTCAGAAGGTTCTGCAATATTGGTCAGAAGGTTCATGATAGCCTGGCTTTCCGCAGTACAAATGGAAGGAAGTTCAAAGGCGCGTCCAATTGTAGGCTCACCGGTTTCCGGGTCATACTGCTGTGCCCAGGCAGTTAATTCTCCGTCCACTGTAATCTGAAATTTTAACGTACAGTCAAGCGCTTTCTCCCACATGTTGTTCAATTTTTCAATGGTGATATTATGTTTATCCGGAGTATCATCGGTGAGGGCCTTTCGTACCCAGGAAAAATCTTCGCACAGCGATGAGTCAATCAATCCATCTTCGTGAGTCAATGCATACACTAACTGCATGACGCTGGTCATGGCATTGTCGTTAAATGTAATCAGTTTAAAATAACCGACGCCGTAAGGATAGTACTGAGGCCAGCCGCCGGCTTCGTTCTGGGAATTAATCATATAGTCCATGGATTTCCAGAATCCGGCTTCGATGGTTTCAAGATCATCTTCATAGCCCTTGAATGAATTGGGATCTTCCTTGGCCGCTCTTAAAATTCTGGATAAGAATTTAATCTGGCCGTGAGTAGCGCCATTATCAAAGGTGGAGTATGCATGTCCATATAATCTGGGGAAGCTGTCCTCTAACAGATCGTAATCGGTATTTGTCTTTCCCCAGCCGCCGTCTTCATTCTGATATGCCGGATTAACCACGTTGAGTGCAGCGGTAATCAGTTCTTTCTTTTTGGCCGCATTGGAACTGGAGGCGATGGATGCAATGGTGGACCAGGAAGTAGGACTGGTTTCGAGCATTTTGGTGGTGTACGGCGATTTACTGTTGATAATCGGCTGTATTGCCGCATCAGAGTAATAAAAAGCAAAGGCCATTACAAGGCGGTGCATACTCTCGTCCCAGGTGACATTGGCTCCCAGTGCTTCGGCAGTAAATTTAACGGGAAGATAGCACACAGTGTACGGTGAACCGTCTGCATCAGTCTCTCCCTCTATTTCCAGAAAATAAGGTTCCAGATCTTCGGGAATGGTCAGATGTTCCTGGCTCCCATTCTTTGTCAGTACCGCATCCTGGCTTCCCTCCTCCATTTCCAGTACGAGATCATTGTACTGAATGACAATCTCACCAGTTGCTGTATCAAATTCCAGATCTGCGGTGATATCGGCAAAGGAATGCTTAAGGGGAGCCATCATGCCGTCAGGATTACCGGGTCCGTATTTCATATCAACACCGATTAATAATCCCTTTTCAATTTCTTCAGGAGCAAACTTACCTCCATTTTGTTTCGTGTATCTTGTTGGTTCAAATTCCGGAAGAGCAAGGAATTTGATTACCAGATCTTCGACAGGCACCGTCTCTCCCATTTCCGGTGCACTGCCCTGCTTGCTCGCCAGAGCGGGAAGCACATTTACAGACGCCGCCATGACAAGCAGTGCTGCAGCCAGCAATGTTTTTTTGGCAAACCTCATAAAACCTACCTACTTTCTGTATATTTTTTTGTGGGTTACAATAACGCAAACGTTTGCAAAATCATAGTAGCACGATTAGGGCGATATTTCAACCTTATTTCCATAATTTGTATAATAGTTTGAAAATTATGAAATAAAATTGTGCATAATGTCTAACAAGTTTGTAAATAAAACGTTTGCAAGTTCATATATGATTGAAGTATCATAGGGAAAGTCACAGAAAAAACTTAAGAACGAAAAACGGGGATTTTAAATAGTAATGCATCAAGTCTTTTAAGCGGTGCTTATTTATGATATACTATAAACACTTAGCGGCTAATAAAAAACAGTGAAAAAGGAGAAGGATATGGATTACAGGACATATTTGAAGAACTACCCGGACAAAGACGGCCGGTTTGGCCCTTATGGCGGCGCTTATTTAACGGATGAACTGATTCCGGCTTTTGAGGAGATTGCGGACGCGTACCAGACGATCTGCCATTCTTCCCAGTTTATCAACGAACTGCGCAGAATCAGGAAGGAGTTTCAGGGAAGACCGACGCCGGTCTATCACTGTGAACGTCTCTCCAAGAGTATTGGCAACTGCCAGATTTATTTAAAGAGAGAGGATTTAAATCACACGGGGGCCCACAAGTTAAACCACTGTATGGGGGAAGGGCTTCTGGCAAAGTTCATGGGAAAGAAACGTCTGATTGCAGAGACCGGAGCGGGACAGCACGGAGTGGCTCTGGCTACGGCGGCGGCCTTCTTTGGACTGGAATGTGAGATTCATATGGGCGAGGTCGATATTGCGAAGCAGGCTCCCAATGTAACGAGAATGAAGATTCTGGGCGCTAAGGTGGTGCCTGTGACACACGGTCTTAAGACCTTAAAGGAAGCGGTGGATTCCGCCTTCGAGTCGTATGCGAAGAATTATAAGGACTCCATCTACTGTATCGGTTCTGCTCTGGGGCCTCATCCCTTCCCGCTGATGGTGCGTGATTTCCAGTCTGTCGTGGGATACGAGGCGAGAGACCAGTTTTATGAGATGACGGGCATGTTCCCCGACGAGGTCTGCGCCTGCGTCGGAGGAGGAAGCAACTCCATCGGCATGTTTATTCCGTTCCTGGATGACCCGGTGGATATCACTGGCGTGGAGCCGTTAGGCAGAGGGGAAAAGTTAGGCGATCATGCGGCTTCCATGAAGTTTGGGGAAAAGGGCGTCATGCATGGATTTGAGAGTATTATGCTGAAGGATGAAAACGGGGAACCGGCTCCGGTTTATTCCATTGCCAGCGGTCTGGATTACCCGTCGGTAGGGCCGGAGCATGCATTTTTACATGACCTGGGACGCGTGAAATACGAAACCGTCAGCGACGAGCAGGCTATGGAGGCATTCTTTAAGCTGTCCCGGTATGAGGGGATTATTCCGGCAATCGAGAGCTCTCATGCGGTTGCCTATGCGATGCGCCGGGCGAAGGAGATGAGACAGGGATCGATTCTCGTATGTTTAAGCGGCAGAGGCGATAAGGATATCGACTATGTGGTTGAACATTATGGATATGGCGATCAGTTTTTAAATTAACTGAGAAACTGCCGTGTATTGTGAAGGGAGGCTGGTCAATGGCCTCCCTCTTATTTTGTATAACCGGAAGTTATAAAAGATATATAAATTAAATATAAACAAAGTATAAACTTTTTATTGATTTCCATACGGTAAAGTGATAAACTCCATTTCATCGGAAGTTTGGATGAAAAAGTAAAGATTTTTCTCCGGAGCTTCTGGCCAGACACAGAAGAATCTGTCTGGTTGATGAAAAAGGAGAGACAGAGTATGAATGGTTTAACAATGATGATACTTGCCGTTGCAGTGCTGGGCGGTGCGTACCTGATCTACGGGAGATATCTTGCAAAGAAATGGGGCATCAATCCGGATTCCAGGACGCCCGCTTATGAGATGGAGGACGGTGTGGATTACGTTCCGGCTGATACCAACGTGGTATTCGGTCACCAGTTTGCGTCGATTGCCGGCGCGGGACCCATCAACGGACCGATTCAGGCGGCGATGTTCGGCTGGCTTCCGGTCATGCTCTGGATTTTGCTGGGCGGCGTGTTCTTTGGCGCGGTACAGGATTTTGCGTCCATGTATGCATCTGTGAAAAATAAGGGCCGTTCCATCGGCTATATTATCGAACTCTATATTGGAAAACTCGGCAAGCGGCTGTTTCTGCTGTTTACCTGGCTGTTTTCCATTCTGGTTGTAGCGGCGTTTGCTGACATTGTAGCGGGCACCTTCAACGGCTTTGACGCCAATGGCGCCACTGTATCAGCCAACGGAGCGGTCGCAACGACCTCGCTTCTGTTCATTGCATTTGCAGTGGGACTGGGCTTCTACTTAAAGTATACGAAATTTCCCAAGATGCTTAATACGCTGTTTGCGATTGCGCTTCTCTTTCTGGCCGTTGGCCTGGGTCTGGCATTTCCTGTCTATGTTCCGCAGAGCGCCTGGCTGATTTTCGTATTTATCTATGTGATTATTGCCTGTGTGACTCCGGTCTGGGCCCTCCTGCAGCCGCGGGATTACTTAAACAGTTATCTGCTGATTGCCATGATTGTGGGATCGGTTCTGGGCATCTGCGTGTATAATCCATCCATGAATCTGCCGTCCTTTACAGCCTTCAAGCTGACTGCGGCAAACGGAAGCGTCTCATATTTATTCCCGGCACTGTTCGTTACCATTGCCTGCGGCGCTGTATCCGGCTTTCATTCCCTGGTAGCCTCGGGAACGGCTTCCAAACAGATTAAGAATGAAAAAAATATGCTTCCGGTATCCTTTGGGGCGATGCTGCTAGAGAGTCTTCTGGCTATTACGGCACTGATTGCGGCCGGGTTTGTGGCCACACAGGAAGGGCTTCCGGCGGGAACGCCGCCGCAGCTGTTTGCACAGGCCATTTCCATCTTTTTGACAAGCATTGGACTTCCGGAATCCGTTTGCTATACGCTGATTACCCTGGCTATTTCCGCATTTGCGCTGACAAGCCTCGATTCTGTGGCCCGTGTGGGACGCATCGCGTTCCAGGAATTCTTTACGGATGACAGTGTTGCACCGGAAAATCAGACCATGCTCAATAAGATCCTGACCAATAAATACTTTGCCACGATCCTGACGCTGGTGCTCTGCTATGCACTTTCCCGTGCCGGTTACGCCAGTATCTGGCCGCTGTTCGGTTCCGCGAACCAGCTTCTTTCCGCGCTGGCCCTGATCGCATGCGCCGTATTCTTAAAGAAGACGAAACGCCAGGGTGCCATGCTCTGGGGGCCGATGGTGATCATGCTTGGCGTTACATTTACAGCCCTGGCTTTAAAGATCACGGAACTGGTAACCGCGCTCTCCGGTCAGTTTGTCTTCGGCAATGCGCTGCAGCTGGTATTTGCGGTGCTTCTCCTGATTCTGGGCGTGATTGTAGCTTTTGAAGGGATTAAGAAGCTGATCGGAAAGGATGAGACAGCAGAGAACGAAGAGGCTTCAGGGTCAAAGAAGACGGCCGGAAATGTAGTTGCCTGATAACGGAAAACGCAGCTATTTCTTCTCTACGGCGATCCAGACTTCTACAAGGCCATTTTCTCCATAATATTCAATATCCGGAGCGTTTGATTTCATTCGGCCTGTGATATATCCCCTGTTCAGCGGTTTGTATTGAAATTTCGGCAGCCACTTTGTGATTGCCTGAGCTTCCGTTTTTCCAATTGTTTCGAGCGTGCAGGGGAAGACCGCCCAGGTCCTGGCCGGCACTTCATAGGACGTAAATTCACCATCCGCCTCAGTATCGCTTGAGACCGCTATCAGATAATCAAATATCCTCGGATCAGTGGTATCGGTATTGTAAATATTAATGCCAAACAGTCCATGGGGCTCTTTATTGGCGCGCGGCCATAAGGCTTTTTCATACCCGTCTGCTTTGAAGCTGGACCAGTGCCGGGGGATCATTGTTCTCCCCTGGCCCCTTTGATTGGACGTCCGCACTCCATAGCCGACAACGCGGAAGCTGCCTTTTTTCTCGATTCGAAACGGCGGTTCTATATTTTTCATAATTGCAGATCCTTTCCTTCTGGGATGTGGTTGAAATTTAAGCAGTTATATTTGCCTCATTCAGCAGAAGCGTTTTTACGAATGCCCTGTTTTCTTCGCTGAGTAAAAACAGGAAGGCGCTGCTGCGGCATTTTTGCAGGCGCTGCCCTTTTAAGACAAAGTCGTAGCCCATGGGACACCGGGAATTGCAGGCGGCAGGATCCAGCATCCGCTTGCATACAGGCGCATCCTGAATGGCCTTTGCCACTCCCTCCGGGATATCGTCGAAAACCTCCATATAGTCCGCCATGTGGTTGGGATAGATGCGGGCCATCAGCCCTTTTTTACGGAATACGTAATTGAGTATGGTCTTTTTGTTCTGAAGATAGGAAACGACAAAGCCGCTTTTGGCCTGTCTGATCTCAGCCCTGCAGCCGAGCTTTGTCAATTCCTCATGCAGTTCTCTCACTAATTCCTGATTGTCTTTCTCGACAGTGACTAAAAAATCATCATACGTACAGGTTTCACCCATGATCCAGTTCCTTTCTGTGCTCTTATCGTTCCTCTATAATCGGTATCCATATCTGTGCTTTATAAGTATCGCTGGTCTGATCACCGTCACTGTACCATTCTAATTCAGGACAGGGCGCGTGCTTAAAGGGATATTTTATCAGCCATTCTTCGTTAAGATAGTTCCAGCCATTGTGGATGGACTGCGGTATGCTTCCCCGGCAGTCAAAGACAGCCCATGAAGCTTTCCGGATCGCGGTTTCTTCAAAGCCCGGAGGTACCTCCTGATCGCATTCCACCATAATAGAATAGGTGGTCTCGTTTAATTGTTCGTCAAAATGAGTAAACAGCCCGAAGATTCCTTTATTTTTTCCGCGATCCAGCGAAGACAGTGCCGCCAGATCACCGGCTCTTTGACATTCATTCCAAAAGGCCGGTATCTGTGCGTAATGTTCGCCGTTTCTGCAGGAAAAAGTCCTGCTTTTTCCGACAAGCCGGAAGGCCTCTCTCTGTTCGATATGCCAGGAATACTGCTGTCTGTTTGACGTCTGCATTTTCGGCGCAATTTTTAATTCTGTTTCTTTGTCCCGCGCCTCCTTGGGTGTGACGCCATGGAAGTGCTGAAAGGCTTTTGTAAATGAGGTAGGCGAGGCGTAGCCATACTTATAGCTGATATCAACCACCTTCAAATCCGTGCTCTTTAAGTCATACCCGGCCAGGGTCAGTTTTCTTGAACGGATATACTCGGAAAAACTGATCCCATTCATATAGGAAAATACCTTCTGGAAGAATCCAAAGGAACAGCCCGCGATTTCCGCCACCACGTTTTCGTCTATGGGTTCTTCCCGCCGCTGTAAATGATCTTCCACATAATCGATGATTTCTCTTAATTTCTCATTCCATTCCATTTTGAGAGCTCCCCGTCTTTCTGGTTGTCTTTTTATTTTACCATTTATAAAAACTATTTTCCTCTTATTATTGGTACTGAACAGATAATTTATGATACAGATAGACTTCTTTGCCGTTTTGTGGTATCGTATTTTTGAACGAGCGAATACATTTGATTACCGGAGGCTGTTGAAATAGCGATATTTCGGGGCTTCTTTTTAGATGAAAAGCAGGAGGGGTTATGAGCATCAGGGTGATAGCAGTGGACAATTCAGAGGAACTTCTGGAGAAAATTACCAGAATCTTAAAGGAGATGGATGACGTCGAGTTTTGCGGCAGCTTTGGCGAAGCAATTGCGGCGATTCAATATGTGAAAGAGAATCCGGTGGACATTGTATTTTCCGATGTGGTGATGCCGGATATCAGCGGCATTACGCTGGCAGCCAAGATCTATCAGCTTCCGGATCCGCCGGAGGTCGTGCTGCTGTCAGGAATACCGGGATTTTCCCTGGAGGCATGGAAGATCCGCGCATTCGGATTTATTATTAAGCCGTATACGAGAGGGCAGATTGTGGATATGCTGAACCGGTACCGCTGCGAGAAAGCCGCGGAAAAGGTTCTTTCATAAACGACGAGAGGAGAAGACTTGCAATGGAAGCAGATATTCTGTTATTTATGGGGCAGAGCAACATGGCCGGACGCGGTGATTACAGACTGGCACCGGAGGTACTGCCGGGAGCGGCTTACGAATACAGGGCGGTGACGGAACCGGATACGCTGGTGCCGCTTACAGAACCCTTTGGTGTGAATGAGAACCGGGAGGGCGGAGTCTTTGAACCCGGGATGAAGACCGGCTCCATGGCAGCCGCGTTTGTAAATGCGTGTTACCGGAAAACAGGGCGTCCGATTATCGCGGTATCGTGTTCCAAAGGGGGATCGAGAATCCAGGAATGGCAGCCGGAGACTCCCTACTTTAAAGATGCAGCCGCAAGGTACCAGGCATGCTTAAGCTTTGTACAGTCCAGGCAGATCGCTGTTCATTCGACCGGAATGGTCTGGTGCCAGGGCTGTACGAATGCGGACGATGGAATGGCAAAGGCTGAGTATAAAGAAAAGACAATGGCATTTTTTCAGGCGGTCAAGTCACTGGGAGTCGATAAGATCTTCCTGATTCAGATTGGAAACCACAGAGAATTCCCTGACCGTTATGTTCCCATGCAGGAGGCCCAGGAAGAGATCGCGGAGGAGATGGAAGACGTGATTATGACTTCCAGGCTGTTCCGAACATTCCGCGATCGGGGGCTGATGAAGGACTCCTTCCATTATAAGCAGGAGGCGTATAATCTGGTAGGAGAAGAGGCCGGGGCCAGAACCGGAGAAATTTTAACAAAAGAAGCAGGTAAAACGAAATTATAATAGAACAGGCATTACTTATGTTGATTGGCCAATCTCCATTCCCGTGGAGACTGGCCATACGTTTTTTTAAAGGCCCTGGAAAAATGCAGCTGGCTGGGATAACCCACACGTGCACTGATTTCCCCGATGGGAAGATTGGTCGTCTCCATGTATTCGCATGCTTTAGCCATCCGGAAACGGATCAGGAATTCCTGAGGCGTTACGGAAAGAACATCCTTGAAGATTTTGCCGAAATAGCTTCGGTTTAAGTTGCAGAAGGCGGCGATGTCCTCTACGGTGATGTCATTCTGGTAGTTGTGTTCCACAAATGAAACGGCTTCTCTGGCATAAAAATCTTTTAACTGACCGCCGACCGCTGTCATACGGCGGTTGGAGGACTTAATCAGCGCATCGAGAGCCAGATAGAGGTGGCCGATCAAATGGAAGGATGACTCCGTCGTATGGCCGGCGATATAGATCATCTCGTCTTTTAAGACCTGCTCCATGGCCGGATTATTGCTGTTGTAGACCGGAAGATCAAAGGACAGGCCGGACAGAGCGATGATCTCCGGCGCCTTTAAGCCGTCGAATTCCACCCACGCGTACTCCCATGGATCCAGGGAATCCGCGATGTACGTATTGGTCTGGCCGGGCGAAATTAAGAAGCCCTGGCCGGCGTGAAGATGGTATTCGGTATCTTTTTTGCTGCTGTCGGTGGAAATTAAGAGCCCCTTTCCGGAAATGATATAGTGAAACAGATAGTGGTTGCGCGCCGCCGGTCCGAAGGAGTGGTGCGGATCGCATTTCTCCCAACCGTACTGAAACAGGGTACAATCGACGAAATTTTTATCGGTAAACAGAGCAAACGAAAAATTAGACAAAAAAGCACCTCCTCTCCAGAAAATTCTGGGAATTAATTATAAACATTATATACCAAAATGCGAGGTGACTTCAAGATATTTCGCACAAGGAGGCATTTTGGTATATTTGTATCAGGGTATTTCCATTTACGGTAAGAATGGCAATGTGCTAATATATAGTTACAGAAACGAAGACATAACTACATAATGTGCACAAATAAAAGAAAAATTCATTGGCCGATGAAGAAGATAAGATGGTAATAATAACGAAAACTCAGAATGATTCAGGATTGCAAGGAGGAAATTAAAGTGAGCAGATTGTGGAAAAAAGGTATAGCAGTTACCATGGCAGCGACGATGGCAGTATCTTTAACGGCGTGCGGCGGCGGAAATTCTTCATCAGGCGGAAATAAGGAAGCAGGAGAAACCCAGGCTGCCGATGCAGGCGGAAAATTAAATGTAGCAATTTGGGATAATGGACAGAAACCGGGGCTGGATCAGATTCTTGCCGATTTCACGAAGGAGACCGGAATAGAGGCCGATTTACAGGTTATTACGTGGGACAGCTACTGGACCCTGTTAGAGGCGGGAGCCTCAGGCGGCGACATGCCTGACGTATTCTGGATGCATTCCAACGAGGCGACCAAGTATATGTCCAACGATATTCTTCTGGATCTCACGGATAAGGTGGCGGCCAGCGAAAAGCTGGAGATGGATAAGTTCCCGTCTGACATTAAGGAAATGTACCAGTACGACGGAAAGACCTATGCGGTACCGAAGGATATCGACACCATTGCCTTATGGTACAACAAGGATATGTTTGATGAGGCCGGAATCGCCTACCCTGATGATACCTGGACCTGGGATGATTTATACGACGCGGCGGTGAAGCTGACAAAGGACGACGGAAGCCAGTACGGAATCGCCATGAACCCTTCCAACGAGCAGGATGGCTGGATGAACGTGATCTACTCCATGGGCGGAAATGTTATCTCTGAAGATATGAAGAAATCCGGTTTCGATGACCCGAACACTATCAAGGCGATGGAATACGTCGATAAGCTGGTAAAAAATGCAATGCCGCCGGCCGCCGTTATGTCAGAGACGGGCACCGATGTACTGCTGGGGTCCGGCAAGATTGCCATGCTGTCCCAGGGCTCCTGGATGGTGGCTGCATTTAAGGACAACGAATACATATCCCAGCACTGTGATGTGGCAGTTCTCCCTAAGGATGCCCAGACGGGAAAACGTGTTTCTTTATACAACGGTCTGGGATGGGCGGCAAGCGCCAACACGAAAAATCCGGAAGCGGCGTGGAAGCTGATCGAATTCCTGGGAACGAAGGATATGCAGTTAAAGCAGGCACAGCTCGGCGTTACCATGGCGGCCTACGAAGGTGTTTCAGATGACTGGGTAAAAAACACGGATAAATTCAATTTACAGCCGTATCTGGATATGATGAACAGCGATATCGTATTCCGTCCGCATTCCAGAAGCACTCTGGTATGGTGGAACATGATGACAACCGAGTTAAAAGAGGCATGGTCAGGCAATCAGGAGATGGATACGGTATGTAATACGATTGCGGAAAAAATGGATCAGATGCTGGCAGACGAGTAAAGCCCCATACGAGAAGGAGGGATTTCTGTGGCGAAGGAAACAGATTTAAAAATAAAAAGAAAGATTACGAGCCGGGAAAAGAACGAGTTTTTATGGGGGTGGGCGTTTATCCTGCCGACGATGATCGGGCTGATTGTACTGAACATCTATCCGATTATCAAGACGATCTATGAGAGCTTCTTCAAGACAGGCGATTTTGGAAAAGGCAACATTTTCATCGGCCTGGCCAATTACCAAAGGGTCTTAACAGACCCGGAGGTATGGCAGTCGCTGCTTAATACCTTCAAATACGCCATCGTGGAAGTACCGTTTTCCATCATCATCGCACTGGTTCTGGCCGTGCTGCTGAACCGGAAGATGAAGGGGCGGGCCGCTTACCGTACGATCTTCTTCCTCCCAATGGTTGCGGCCCCCGCGGCGATCGCCATGGTGTGGAGATGGCTCTTTAACTCGGAGTTCGGCCTTTTAAATAATGTGTTCGGTACCAGTATAAACTGGATCTCCAACCCGAATATCGCCGTCTATTCGATCGGCGTCATCGGTGTGTGGTCCATCATCGGCTACAACATGGTGCTGTTTTTATCGGGACTTCAGGAGATTCCGAAGGATTACTATGAGGCGTCCAATATCGACGGCGCAAGCGGTATCTACCAGTTTTTCCATATCACCGTTCCGCTTCTGTCACCCACCATTTTCTTCGTGACAGTGACCAGAGTGATCGGCGCGCTGCAGGTGTTTGACTTAATCTTCATGGTAATGGACAGAAACAATCCGGCGCTCTCCAAGACGCAGTCCCTGGTCTACTTATTCTATCAGTATTCCTTTGTTCAGAATAACAAGGGCCTCGGTTCCACCATCGTTGTAGTACTGCTGGCAATCATAATGGTGATCACAGTATTCCAGATGAAGGCACAGAAAAAATGGGTTTATTATAATTAGAGAGGGGGAGACGAAACATGGAAAAAAAGAAAAAAGCGGCAGCCATATCGATTCACGTTGTTTTGATCCTGGTAAGCATTACAATGCTTGTGCCGTTTATCTGGATGGCGCTCACCGCATTTAAGACATCAACAGAAGCAACTTCTGTCAATCCGTTCGTCATCTTCCCGGCCGTGTGGCAGACGGATAATTTTAAGACGGTTATTGATAATATGAATTTCCTGCAGCTGTATGTCAACACCATCCTGCTGATCGTTGGCCGTGTCGCGGCCGCGGTTCTCACGGCGACGATGGCGGCGTATGCGTTTGCAAGGCTGGAATTTAAGGGAAAGAACGTCATGTTCTCCCTGGTATTGTTCCAGATGATGGTGCCGGGACAGATTTTCATCATTCCGCAGTACCTGATGGTGAGTAAGATGGGGCTTCTGGATACCGTATTTGCGCTGATTTTCCCGGGACTTGTGACGGCGTTCGGAACGTTTTTGCTGAGGCAGGCGTATCTGGGGCTTCCCAAGGATTTGGAAGAGGCGGCGCGCCTGGACGGCTGTAATATCGGCCAGACCTTTTTGTACATTATGGCACCCCTGACACGATCCGGTATGGTGGCACTCGGTATCTTTACCGCGGTATTTGCCTATAAGGACTTAATGTGGCCCATGATCTGCAACAAGACGGTGATGCCGCTGTCCGCCGCGCTGGCGAAGATGCAGGGGCAGTATACAAACAATTATCCGCAGCTGATGGCGGCCTCCCTGCTGGCCTGTGTGCCGATGATTGTGATCTATTTGATATTCCAGAAACAGTTTATTGAGGGAATTGCAACTTCCGGCGGAAAGCTGTAGGATAGAAAACTGCAGGATAACGGCTGAGAGAAAGGAATGTGTGAAACGATGAATGGATTGAGTGAAGACAGTATTTTCGGTCAGGTATTCGGATTCCTGGGAAAGATGATCGCGTTAAATATCCTCTGGATCGTGACGAGTCTTCCCATAGTGACAATCGGGGCCTCGACCACGGCCATGTATTACACGGCGCTTAAGCTGCATAAGGATGAGGATGTCACGGTCTGGAAATCATTTCTTCACAGCTTTAAGCAGAACTTCATTCAGGCGACAGCCATCTGGGCTGTGCTGGCCGCAGTGGGAGCCCTTCTTTTCATAGAAGGAAGATGGCTTCTCCTGTCGGGCAGCAGTTCCTCCATGTTCCTTTCCTACGGCCTGATTGGTATCGGGCTGATCGCGGGAGTGCTGCTGCTTTATATATTTCCGGTCATCGCTGCATTTTCCAATACCCTGGGAAAGCTGGCCGGCCATGCGTTTTATTTTGCTTTTCATAAGCCGGGATACTTAATCGCCACGGCGGCCATTACATGCCTTCCCATGTACTTTACCATGATGGATGCGAAGCTTTTCCCAGTCTATCTTCTGATCTGGCTCATGTGCGGGTTTTCACTGACGGCTTACGGCAATGCATGGTTTTATTTGAGGCTGTTTCAGCCGCACCTTAAGACGGCTGAAGCAGGCTCAAGCGCTTCAGACACTCTTCAGCCGGAGAGTGGACAGTAAAGGACAACAATAATATAATTCAAGGAGATCAGATTATGGCTATCATTATGAATCAGGCGGAGCAGGTAATTACACTGCAGACGAAACGGTCCACTTATCAGATGAAAGTGGGGGATTACGGTGTTCTGCTTCATCTCTATTACGGCGCCAGGGTGGAAGACTGTACGATGGATTACCTGCTTCACAAAAAAGATGTCGGATTTTCCGGAAATCCCTACGATGCGGGGGAAGACAGAACCTTTTCGCTGGATACGCTGCCGCAGGAGTTTCCTTCTTATGGAGTAGGGGATTACCGGAACACTTGCGTGGGTGTGTGCCAGGCGGATGGGACACGGGCTGCCGATTTCCGGTATGTCTCCTGTGAGATTCGGGACGGAGCACACAAAATCCCGGGGCTGCCCTGTCTGTTTGACGAGGACGAGAAGGGAGAAACTCTGGTGGTTTTCCTGGAGGATGCAGCGTCTTCCCTGAAACTGGAGCTGCACTACGTTGTGTTTGCAGAACGCGACATCATTGCCCGTTCCGCCAGAATTACCAACGGAGGAAACGGTGCGGTCAGGCTGGAGAAGATGATGTCGGCCTGTCTGGAGCTGCCGAACGGAGCATGGGAGGTGATTCATTTCCACGGGCGCCACGCGATGGAACGCAGGCTGGAACGCCTTCCGCTCATGCATGGAACGATGGAGGTGGGAAGCCGGAGAGGAACCTCCAGTCATCAGCATAATCCGGGTGTGATTATATGTTCCCCTGATACGACAGAGGAGTACGGAGACTGCTACGGCATGTCCCTGATTTACAGCGGCAATTTTACGGCGGAGATCGAGCAGGATCAGATGAATTCGGTCCGGTTCGTCTGCGGAATCAATCCGGAATCTTTTGAGTATCTGCTGGAGCCGGGAGAAGCTTTTGATACGCCCCAGCTCATGATGACCTACAGTGGAAGCGGACTGGGCCGCATGTCGGCGAATTTCCATTCCATTATCCGTCACAATTTATGCAGAGGAAAATACCGGTTTGCCAGGAGGCCTATCCTCATCAACAACTGGGAGGCCACCTATTTTGATTTTAATGAAGAAAAGATCCTTTCGATTGCCAGACAGGCCTCGGAGCTGGGGATTGAGATGCTGGTACTGGATGACGGCTGGTTTGGCAGCCGCGACAGCGATGACGCGGGGCTGGGCGACTGGTTTGTCAATACAGATAAGCTGAAGGGAGGACTGGCTGACCTGGTTCGCGGAATCAACGGCCTTGGCATGAAATTCGGCATTTGGATCGAGCCGGAGATGGTCAATGAGGACAGCTGTCTCTACCGGGAGCATCCGGACTGGGCCCTGACGATTCCGGGCAGAAAGCCGTGCAGAAGCAGGAACCAGCTGGTACTCGATATGTCCAGAAGTGATGTGAGAGACTATATTTTTGATTCGATTTCCGCGGTCTTAAAGAGCGCCAATGTAGAGTATGTAAAATGGGATATGAACCGCAGTATCTGTGATATCTACAGCGCCGCTCTTCCGAAGGAGCGCCAGGGAGAAGTTTACCACCGCTATGTGCTGGGAGTCTATGATCTGATGGAGCGCTTCACATCGACATTTCCGGATATTCTGTTCGAGGGCTGCAGCGGAGGCGGGGGCCGTTTTGATCCGGCGATCCTGTACTACTCGCCGCAGATCTGGTGCAGCGATGACACGGATGGCATTGAGCGCCTGGAGATTCAGTACGGAACCTCCTTCTTCTATCCGATTTCGGCTGTCGGATCCCACGTTTCAGCCATACCCAACCATCAGACGGGGCGGAAAACTCCCCTTAAGACGCGTGGGGTGGTGGCCATGGCCGGC
The DNA here is from genome assembly GCF_024460495.1 of Hungatella sp. SL.1.14. Lineage (NCBI taxonomy): Bacteria > Bacillati > Bacillota > Clostridia > Lachnospirales > Lachnospiraceae > Hungatella > Hungatella sp. SL.1.14. The sequence goes on from NZ_JANFYJ010000016.1 coordinate 72,171, forward strand.
AGCTTCGGTTATGAGATGGATTTAAATCTTTTATCACCGGATGAAAAAGAGGTGGTGAAGGAGCAGGTGGAAGATTATAAGAAGTATTATGACCTCATTCACAATGGAGATTACTACCGGCTCGTCAGTCCGCAGGGAGATTCTGATTTCACCGCGTGGCAGTTTGTATCCGGTGATAAGGCGAAGACCCTGGTTCATGTAGTGATCACCCATGTGAGGGCCAACGCTCCTGATCTCTGGTTTAAGCTTCGCGGCCTCGCCCCGGAGAAATGCTACCGTCTGGAGGAAAATGGCCGTATTTACAGCGGCAGCGCCCTGATGAACGCGGGGATTTCCATTCCGATGGTGATGGGCGATTATCCGGCTGTACAGATGGAACTGACGGAAGTTTGACCGTGGTGAGTGATTCGCGGCTTTGTGAATGGAATTGCAATCAATAGGATACGCGGCTGCAGAGGAGATAAAAAGCCTCTGCAGCCGTTTTTTTGCGTTTACCGGACTCTTTACAGGCGGTTTTGTTTTTGGGCTTTCTTTCTGCGGGACACCGGACAGGATGTGAACTGTAACCTGTCTGCCGGGAATAGACAGGCGGAAACAGGAAAGGATAGAAAGATAGAACGAAATCTGGTATGATAAGAGCGTAATGCCGGACAGGCGGGAAAGGGCTGGTGAATGAAATGGACAGTAATAAATTCAGAATTCAGATGGAGGAAGAAGAAAAGAAGGAGCGTCAGTGGCGGGAAATCGTGGACTACTATAGCAGCCAGAGGGATGCCGGGAGCCAGGAAAATATCGTGGAAATGCTGCGGGAGGTACAGGAACTGTACGGCTATATCCCGTCGGAGAAGACCGGAGCCATGGCTGAGGCAACAGGCGTAAAACAGACGCTTCTCCTTCAGCTGATCAAGCTGTATCCCAGTTTTAAGAAGGCGCCTTACGGTCACTGTATTACGGTCTGCACGGGGGCGCGCTGTGGTGACAAGGGTTCCGCGGAAGTTTTTGAGGCGGTTCTGAAAGCTGTGGAGGCGAGAGAGTCCGGTGCTTTTAAAATCGTGATGAAGGAATGCTTAAAGCAGTGCAAGACCGCTCCGAATCTGATGGTGGACAGTGATTCTTACGGCTGTGTAAAGCCGGATGAGGTCGCCTCAATTTTGAGTAATTATTAATGGATACAGCAGAAAATATGGGGCTGACGCACCGGATTCTTACTGATTGCAGGCAGGAGTCAGGCGGGACAGTCCCTGATTTTTTGCCCCTTTCTCATAGACGAACCAGAGTGGCTATGTTATAATATTAAAATAGCGAAAAAAGAACCCTTTTTCCTGCGGAACCTATATTCTAAGGAGACAGATATGAAAGAAAAAATAAAAGTAAAGGGGCAGCTGAGGGCTTATATGCAGTGGCCGCTGTATTTGTCGGCGATGCTGATTATCACAAATGCGATAATCGGAGCGGTCAGCGTGACAGCCGGGATTATTATGGCTGTGTTTACGCTGCTGTATATCGGGATCGCTCTGTGGATCTATACCTACAGAAAAAAACGGCTTTTAAACGGCCTGGTGGAGTTTTCTGCGGAATATTCCTGGATGCAGAAGCAGCTGCTTACCGACCTGGAGCTCCCTTACGGGATTGCAGATGAGAGCGGACGGGTGTTATGGGGGAATACTGCGCTGGCAGAAGTGCTGGGTGAGGAAAAACCATTTAAAAACACCAGGAAAAACCTGTCATCGATTTTTCCTGAGATCACAAGGGAAATCCTGGATTTGGAAGAAGACTCCGTGATACTCCACTGCACATGTGACGACCGCAAGTACCAGGTCCAGTTGAAGGCCGTTTATATGAAGGATTCCATCGAGGACATAGCAGATGCCATCGGTACGGAGGACGCGGGTCAGAAGCTGATCGCGGTCTATCTGTTTGATGAGACGGAGATTCTTACTTATAAGCAGATGGTCAACGACCAGAAGATGGTGGCCGGCCTCATCTATCTCGATAACTACGACGAGGCGCTGGAGAGCGTGGAGGAGGTACGCCGTTCTCTTTTGACCGCATTGATCGACCGGAAGATCACCAAGTACATCACCGCGATGAACGGTATTGTGAAGAAACTGGAAAAGGATAAGTATTTTATTGCGATTAAGCAGTGTTATATTCAGGAGTTAAAGGATAACCGTTTTTCGATCCTGGAAGATGTGAAGACGGTGAATATCGGCAATGAGATGGCGGTAACCTTAAGTATCGGTCTCGGCATGAACGGGGAGAGCTACAGCCAGAGCTATGACTATGCCCGTATCGCCATCGATATGGCTCTGGGCCGCGGCGGCGACCAGGCCGTGGTGAAGGATGGGGAGCGGATTCAGTATTTTGGCGGCAAGGCGCAGCAGGTGGAGAAGACTACCCGTGTGAAGGCCCGTGTGAAGGCTCATGCTCTCCGGGAACTGATGGAGACGAAGGACCGTCTTCTGATCATGGGGCACCGTCTGACGGATGTGGACTCCTTTGGCGCAGCGGTCGGTATCTACCGGATCGCCACAGCCATGAATAAGAAGGCTAATATTATTATTAATGAAGTGACTTCCTCGGTGAAGCCGATGATGGACCGCTTTACCGGCAACAGTGATTATCCGGACGACATTTTCATGACCGGGGCCAGGGCTGCCGAATTAGTGGACAATAACACCATCCTGGTGGTGGTGGATGTAAACCGCCCCAGCATCACCGATGCACCGGAGCTTCTGAGACTTGTGAAGACCATCGTGGTGCTCGATCATCACCGTCAGAGCAGTGAGATCATTGACAATGCGGTGCTTTCCTATGTAGAGCCGTATGCGTCTTCGGCGTGTGAGATGGTTGCAGAGGTACTGCAGTACATTGCCGACGGAATCCGTATCAAATCGGCGGAGGCCGACGCGATGTATGCCGGTATCGTCATAGACACCAACAATTTTACAAACCAGACGGGTGTCCGCACCTTCGAGGCCGCCGCATTCCTGCGGAGAAACGGCGCCGATGTCGTGCGTGTCCGCAAGCTGTTCCGCGACGATCTTGACGATTACAAGGCCAAGGCGGAGGCGGTCAGGGAGGCGGAGATCTTTGAGGGCTGTTTTGCAATCAGCACATGTCCGTCCGAGGGCATTGAAAGTCCTACGGTCGTTGGGGCCCAGGCGGCGAATGAGCTGCTTGATATAGCCGGAATTAAGGCATCCGTTGTTATGACGTTTTACAACAACACGATTTACTTAAGCGCCCGTTCCATTGACGAGGTGAATGTTCAGGTCATGATGGAGAAGCTGGGAGGCGGAGGCCATCGGACCATTGCGGGAGCGCAGCTGAAGGACATGAGTCTTGAGGAAGCGAGAGACCGTGTGAAGGAAGTTATCAAAGACATGTTAGAGAAGGGAGATATATCATAATGGAAGTAGTATTATTAGAGGATGTAAAAACACTTGGAAAAAAAGGTCAGATTGTCAAGGTGAATGACGGATACGCGAGAAATTTTATTCTCCCGAAAAAACTGGGAATCGAAGCAACTCCGAAGAACTTAAATGATTTAAAGCTTCAGAAGGCAAATGAGGCCAGGCTGGCAGCAGAGCAGCTGGCTGCGGCAAAGGAGCTTGCAGCTCAGCTTGAAAAGTCTTCCATCACGGTTTCCATCAAAGCGGGAGAGGGCGGAAAGGCGTTTGGTTCCGTCTCTTCAAAGGAGATTGCATCAGCGATCGCGAGCCAGCTTTCCCTGGATATCGACAAGAAGAAGCTGGTTCTTCCGGAGCCGCTTAAGACGTTTGGAGTACATGAGGTCCCGATCAAGCTTCACAAGGAAGTAACCGGGAAGCTTGCAGTCAAGGTAGTAGAGAGCTAGGAGGCTTAAGACATGGATGATGCCCTGATCAAACGGGTACTTCCTCACAGTGTGGAGGCGGAGCAGTCGGTAATCGGTTCCATGCTGATGGACAGGGAAGCAATTATATCGGCTTCCGAGATCATAACGGCAGATGATTTCTACCAGCACCAGTATGGTGTGATGTTTGAATCCATGGTAGAGCTTTTCAATGAGAACAGGCCGGTGGATTTAATTACGCTCCAGAACCGGTTAAAGGAAAAGGATGTCCCGCCCGAGGTCAGCAGTCTCGACTTCGTGCGGGACATCATCACGACAGTTCCCACATCGGCCAATGTAAAATCATATGCAAACATTGTGCGGGAGAAAGCCGTTTTACGGAGACTGATCAAGATCAACGAGGACATAGCCAACACGTGTTACGTAGGAAAAGAGCCGCTGGAAACGATCCTGGCCACGACAGAGAAGACGGTATTCGACTTACTGCAGAGCCGGAATTCCGGCGATTTCGTCCCCATCCGGCAGGTAGCGATGAACGTTCTGGAAAAGATCGAAGAGGCCTCCAAAAACCAGGGAACGGTAACGGGAATCCCGACCGGCTTTATCGATCTGGATTACAAGACGTCGGGTTTACAGCCCTCCGACTTTGTTCTGATCGCCGCCCGTCCTTCCATGGGAAAGACGGCGTTCGTATTGAATCTGGTCGATCATATTGCAGTAAAAAAAGGGCTGCCGTGTATGGTATTCAGTCTGGAGATGTCGAAGGAGCAGTTAGTAAACCGTATGCTGGCGATGGAGTCCAACGTAGACTCACAAAAGCTGCGAACCGGAACGCTGTCCGACTCCGACTGGGATGCGGTTGTAGAAGGAATCGGAGTCATAGGCAATTCAAAGCTGATCATAGATGACACGCCGGGTATCTCGATTATGGAGCTGCGGTCAAAGTGCCGTAAGATGAAATTAGAGTATGGATTAAGTGTAGTAATCATTGACTACTTACAGTTAATGAGCGGAAGCGGAAAAGGCGGCGGAGACAACCGTCAGCAGGAGATCTCAGAGATCTCGAGATCCTTAAAAGCGCTGGCGAGGGAGTTAAGTGCGCCGGTAATCGCGTTATCGCAGTTAAGCCGAGCGTGTGAGACGAGGCAGGATCATCGTCCGATGTTGTCAGACTTACGAGAGTCAGGAGCGATTGAGCAGGATGCGGACGTTGTTATGTTCCTGTATCGAGACGATTATTATAATAAAGATACAGATATGCCGAATATAGCTGAGGTCATTATTGCCAAGCAGAGAAACGGTCCCATAGGAACCGTCAATCTGGTATGGAGACCAGAGTTTACGAAGTTCGCAAACATGGCCAAGCAATGAGCAGGATAGAAAAAGAGGTATGGCCCGCGCGGAAAACAAGCTCGCACCATGAGTTTGTTTTCCGCGCGGGCCATACCTCTTTTTCTATGGGGCGAACGCCCCCCAGGAATACGAAGCAGGAAGGTTCTCCAACATGATCGGATCAGATACAGCTTTCGTAGAACCTTCCTGCTTCGTATTCCTGGCTCCTGCGGGCTAGAATCCCCTCCATCCCACCCACGCGCCGACGGGCGCCCCGCCCCGTCCAGCCCGTCCATTCTTATCCCACCTCCCTTAATCTCCTTCTCTCCCCCATTGCAATTCCCCCCACCCCATGCTACAATAGAATCATATCAAATCATACCACCTCACCCAGTAATTTCTAATTCATCAATCTAACCACCCACCCACTCGTATCTTGCTACAAATATCCCATTTAAAAACCATGCAGGATATGAGCACCACTGTTCCTGCATAATGAAAACGAAAGAGAGGAAACTTATGCAGGAGAACAAAATATACAAAGAAAGTAAACTGGACAACTACGAAGAAAAGCGAAAAAAGGTTAGTTTCTTTCATCTGACCAGTGATATATTTTTCAGTAAAGTAATGGAAGATCTTCAATCCTGTCAGGAGGTAACACAAATTCTGACAGAACAAAAGTTAACAGTAAAAAAAGTTAAAACCCAATATTCCATACGAAACATGGAGAATCGTTCCGTCATCCTTGATGTGCTGGCAGAAGATGAGTCCGGGCGAATTGTCAATATTGAAATGCACCCTAAGGAAGATGAAGATCACGTCCGCCGTGTCCGTTATCATTTAAGCAGCATTGATATGAGTTTCTTAGAAAAAGGGACGAGTTATGACACCATACCTGAAGTCTATTTAATCTATATCACAGAACGGGATTTTATCGGGGAAAACAGAGGTATTAATGAAGTAGAACGCATCGTAAAAAGAAGCGGAAAAAGAATCGACAACGGAGTTCACGAATTGTATGTGAATTTTTCCGGAAAGACCGACAGCGCGGAGCAGCAAGAACTGCTGTCCTATATGGTGAATTCAGACAGCAACTACAAAACAGATACATTTCCCAATCTGGTAAAGCGAGTAAAACTTTTCAAAGAAAAGAAGGAGGGAATCAATATTATGTGTGATATTATTGACCGGGAGAGGGCGGAAGGAAAAGCGGAAGGCAAAGCCGAAGTAATTGCACTAATCCGCAGGAAATATCAAAAGCAAAACACTCCGGAGCAGGCCGCCGAAGCGCTGGAACTGGAAATTGACTATGTAAGAAAGGTTATGAATATGATTGCAGCAGATGAAGACCAGTCAAATGAAGCCATTGCCCTGCAGCTTCTCCGGGAAGAAATGTAGTATGCAGCAGAGAAAGATTATGAAGCTCTTCAAAAATATTTTTCAGAATGAATCATAATCCTTCTCCTCTCCGCATAAGATATAAATAGTAAGTTATGAAACTATACGAACCAAAGGAGAGGATATAGCTATGGCTGAGATACATTACTTAATATCGGACGCATCTAAAAAGGTGGATGTAGAGTCCCACGTACTTCGCTACTGGGAGGACGAGCTTGAGCTTGCGATTCCAAGAAATGAGATGGGACACCGGTATTACACCGAAGCACACATCCGTTTATTCCAGCAGATCAAGGAACTGAAGGAAAAAGGATACCAGTTAAAAGCCATCAAAACAGCGCTTGATAAAATCATGGAAGACGGAAAAGATCCGGTGATACCGGACGAGCTTCTGGAGGAATCAGTGACACGGGCCTTAAAAGAGAGTGCGGTGGTCACGGACAGCGGAGACGGAGAGACGGGACTTGCTGAAGTACAGAACACGGCGCAGGTAATGATCGCACAGGAGAAAATGGAGCAGTTCCAGGAAATTATGAACCATATCATTGGACGAGCCCTGGAGGTCAACAATGAACAGCTGAGCCAGGACGTCAGCAGTATTGTTAATGACAAGGTCGTAAAAGAACTGGAATATTTGATGCGGGTGAAGGATGAAAAGGAAGAAGAGCGGTTCAAACAGCTGGACGAGCTTCTCCGGTCGTATCAGAAAGATAACAAAGGGCGTGCCGAGGCTGCAGCCTCGAAGATCCCGTTTTTTAACCGTAAGAAGAAATTCGGGAGAAACGGAAAGAAGCTTTAAAGCAGCAGAAATCCCAGGATAAAACCGTAAAGAACCGTAACGAACAGAATGATAAAGCTTGTGATAAGGAAGATACAGAGATGAAAAATAAAATAACTGCAATAAGCGTATGAAAGCGGTGTGACTTCAATGGTCAGGCCGCTTTTTTGCGGCCTTGCAAATGACATCAAAAAACTTCCGTTCTCCGATCAATAACCATGCTTTTGAAAATGAATCCCCCCAATGCTGGTTATAATATTAAAAAAGAGAAAGGACGGTCTATGCAGACATGATGACGGATACGGAAATCCAATTGGAAAAATTTAAACAGTTCCTGATCGATGAGGAACGTGCAGCGGCTACCATTGAAAAATACAGGAGAGATGTACAGGCGTTTTTCACCTGGCTGCCGGAGAAAACCGAGGTATCAAAGGAGATGGTTCTTGAATATAAGAGAAAACTGGCGGCACAGTATAAATCAACCAGTGCGAACAGCATGCTGGTGGCATTAAACCGTTTTTTCGGCTTCTGCGGAAGGCGCGATCTCCAGGTCAGGCTGTTAAAGGTCCAGCGTGTCTCATTTCGGGAACGAAGCAGGGAGATGAGTGTGGAGGAATATAAGCGGCTGGTCCGGGCGGCCAGAGAGAAGAAGGACGAGAGGCTCAGCCTGTTGATTCAGACTCTTTGCAGTACCGGAATTCGGGTCAGCGAACACCGCTGTATTACCGTAGAGGCACTTCGCAGCGGAAGTATCTGTATTGACGGTAAGGGAAAAGAACGGGCGGTCTTTCTGCCGAAAAAACTGCAGAAGCAGCTGAAACATTACTGTAAGGAGAGAAAAATAACGACAGGCCCCGTTTTTATCACAAAGAGCGGAAAGCCGCTGAACCGATGCAATATCTGGGCTGAGATGAAGGCGCTGTGCAAAAATGCCGGAATTGAACCGCAGAAAGTGTTTCCCCATAATCTGCGCCATCTGTTTGCGCTGACGTATTACAGGCTTGAAAAAGATATCGTCAGGCTTGCGGATATTCTGGGGCATGCCAATATTGAGACAACCAGGATTTATACCTCCACGACAGAAGAAGAATGTCTCCGTTCCCTGTCCCGGATGAAGCTGCTCCTGTAACGCGCAAAAAAATATCACATAATCGATATTATGTGATAACAGGCATACCTGACAGGCTGCTACATAATCCATTATGAACCAAAAGAACGCGTTTTGCAATAACAAGTTGTATGGAAGCTTCCATATTAAAACACAAAAATGAATCCGGATCCAATGGAATTGTTTGACGACCCAGACTCTCTCTGTTTTGGTGTGCTTTTTTATATTATGATTGGGTTATGAGCCATATATCAGTCCGGTCCATCTGCAGGCGGCCAGATTCCTTATCACATAATATCGATTATGTAACACGATGGACGAGAAATACGTCAGATAAGGAGGGGGAATTTGCTTCATATAGTAATAGAGGTAAACGGAATGCCGCCGCAGCCGGATCAGCAGCCTCCAGATCCGCAGCAGGCGAATCTGCAGCAGAATATCGACTTTATGAATTACAGCAGAAGTATTTACGAAATCCGCCAGACGCTTCTGAAAAAGCAGGAAAAAGAGCATAATATGCTTGAGTACAACGGGAAAGAGATAGAAAAACACAGATGATTTTTAGCTGCCGGACGTTCAGTCCGGCAGTATTTATTCCTGTAATTTTATTCTCGGATCATTTCCCGGTCTGTCATTAAATTTTATCAATACCTGTTTTTGCACTTTGTATAGTGCAAAAATACAATTTGAATACTTTTATCTAAAAGACTATACTGTGATTTGTCAGGGAGGTGCAGAATATGACAACCGTATTAGATTGTATTGAAAGGATTCCTAAAAGTCTGAAAGGAATCAGAGACAGTTATCCGGAGCGCACGAAGAATATTGCGGATTATCTGTCAGGGAGAGGAATAAAGAAAGTTGGACGGCTTGTTTTTATTGCCAGCGGTTCTTCTTACAACAGCGCCCATACGGCGAAGCTGTTTATTAAAAATCAGTGCGGGATCGAGACGGAATTTAAGTATCCCAATATTTTCGTTCATTATGAAGCCGATACGGAACTGAGCCGTGAGGCAAAGGATCTGGATTCGACGGTATATGTGGTGATTTCCCAGGGAGGAGAGACCAGGCTTGTTTATCAGGCTCTGGAGAAGATCCGGAATGCAGGCAGACCCTGTATGGCGATCACTGCAGATGAGGAGGCTTCCATTGCAAAGATGGCGGATATCCACCTGGACATGGGATGCGGGCAGGAAGAATTCATGTACCGTACCATCGGGTTTTCCACATCGGCGGCCGTCTGTATGATGCTGGGACTTGCCGCAGGTGTCTATAACGGAACGGTTACAGCCAAAGAGGAGGCAGAATATCAAAGAGATTTTGACGCCATGATTCAGAATCTTCCCGCCGTGGAAGCGGCAACGGAGAGCTGGTATCAGGCTCACAAATTTTCACTGTTAAGAAGAAGCAAAATGATGATGGCCGGAACCGGAGATCTGTATCCAATCGTAAATGAAGGGGATATTAAGATTATGGAGATGGTTCCCATGATGACCAGGAGCTTTGAGCTGGAAGAATTTATTCACGGCCCTCAGAACTCTTTTGACGATGCTACACTCTTCCTTATTTTACATCACAAGGGAGAGGATGATGAGAAGGCGAAGGCGATTGCCCGCTTCATCAAGGAACAGATCGGCTTCTGTGCCCTGGTAGGCGAGGAACCGCTGGAGGAGCGGGATCTGTTCATCAGTCCGGCCAGCCGTTACTTCTTCGGACTGGAATACGTGACCGTGTTCCAGGTTCTGGCATACCGAATGGCGGATGACCGCGGAAGAGATTTACACAGAGGCGTCAACGCGGTAGTCAGCAAGTACATCACAAAAACATTGTAAAACAGAGTGAAAAATGGTAAAAACATAACGGCAGAGCAGTAAAGGAGGAAATAAAATGAAACGAATGCTCATCGCGGCCCACGCAAGATTTGCGGATGGCCTGGAAAGCGCGCTGTCCCTGATTATGGGAAAGCGGGAAGACATCACCTGTATTAACGCATTTGTCACGGAAACACCTCTGGAAACACAGATAGACGACTATGCGGCATCTCTTGGAGAGGAAGACCAGGTTCTGGTGATCACGGATGCATTTTTCGGTAGTGTGAACCAGAAAATCATGGGAAAACGGCTGAAAAACAGCCTGATCGTCACCGGGGCCAATCTGCCTCTGGTGCTGGAACTCGTCACTTTGCTGGATGGGGACGCCCCGATCACAGCGGATCAGCTGAAGAACACAGTGGCTCTGGCCAGAGAACAGCTTATGGTTGTGGAAATGGAAGACGCCGTCGATTCCTCAGATGACTTTGATTTCTAAGATAAGGGAGATATCGATATGATAGTAAAATTAAGAATTGATGACAGACTTCTGCACGGCCAGGTAGCTTACAGCTGGAAATCGGCGCTCAGCTATAACGCCATCGTAATCGCCAGCGACGCGGCTGCGGCAGATGAGTTTCGGAAGGGCGTGATCAAGATGTGCTGCCCGGAAGGCGTGAAGCTGGCCACCAGAAGCGTGGAAGAGGCGGCGAAACTGATCAATAACCCGAAACTGAAAGATATGAAGGTATTTGCAATCTGTGGTAGTCCGGCCGATGCCAACGGCCTTTTAAAGAAACTGGAGGAGAAGCCGGTAGTTAATCTGGGAGGCATTCAGATGGCGGACGGTAAGAAGCTGTTTTCCAAGGCCGTCTATGTGGATGAAGAGGACTTAAGGAACTTAGATGAGATCGCGGCCGCGGGCTATACCATCGAGGTTCAGGAAGTGCCATCCACGGCAATGGCAAAGTATGCGGACTTACGTAAGAAATTCTAAAAAGGGGGAAATGAAATTATGCAGGCAGCAATCTTAGTTGGACTCGCAATGGCAGTATTGTGGTTCCTGGAAAAATTAGGCGGTACACCTATGGTGATCCGGCCGATCGTGGTGTCGCCGGTGATCGGCGCACTGCTGGGAGATTTACAGACCGGTGTCATGGTCGGGGCCACTCTGGAACTGGTATTTATGGGCGCGATTCAGATCGGAGCCGCGGTTCCGCCGGACGTACTGGTCGGCGCAGGACTCGGTACGGCGTTTGCAATCCAGTCCGGACAGGGCGCCGATATTGCTCTGGCACTGGCGCTTCCAATCGCTATTCTGGCTCAGTCATTGAAGGTTATCGTGTTTATTATTCGAAGCTGGTTTATGGATCTTGCCATGAAACTGGCAGAGGCAGGGGACATCAAAAAGATGCACGCCTTAAATATCGGCGGACTTCTGCTTCAGTGCTTTATGTATTTCGTAGTAGGCTTTGTGGCTCTGCTCTTCGGTTCACCGGCGGTTGAGGCATTTGTAAACAATATTCCGCAGGTGATCTTAAACGGTCTCTCTGTAGCGGGCGGACTCCTTCCGGCAGTCGGTTTTGCACTGCTTCTGCTTCCGATGATGGAGAAACGCAATGCGATTTACTTCGTATTTGGATTTATTCTGATTTCCTATTTGAATCTGCCGATCATGGCGGTTACCATCATCGGTGTCGTGCTGGCGTTTGTCATCTGCTATGAAAGAGGCGCGGGAGGAAATGTGACAGCGGCGGCAGCCGTAAGTTCAGAGGAAGAGGAGGATTTGTTTGATGAGTAAGCAAAAAATGTCTGCTGAAGACAAAAAAATGGTCAATGGCCTGTTCTGGAATTCATTCCTGCTGGAGGCCTCCTATAACTACGAAAGACAGCAGGCCCTGGGCTTCTCCGTGGGGATGTGGCCGGCCATCAAGCGTTTCTATAAAACAAAAGAAGGACAGGCGGAAGCCTTAAAACGCCATATGGCGATCTTCAACACCACACCTCATATGGTATCCGTCATCAGCGGCGTTACAGCAGCCATGGAAAAGGAAGCCAGTGAGAACAAGGACTTTGACAAGGATATCATCAATAACGTAAAGGTCGGCCTCATGGGACCGTTAGCCGGAATCGGTGATTCCTTTTTCTGGGGCACACTGAGAATCATCGCCGCGGGCATCGGCTTATCCCTTGCACAGCAGGGAAGCGTTCTGGGTGCGATTCTGTTCTTAATTATTTTCAACGTTCCGCATCTGCTGATCCGTTACTACGGTACCGTGCTGGGCTATCAGTTCGGCGCGGGCTTAATGAGCAACACGAAGAGCGCAGGCATCTTAAAGATGATTTCCAAGGGCGCGTCAATCGTCGGTCTTATGGTAATCGGCGCCATGAGTGCCTCCATGGTTGCGATGAAGACTCCGCTTACCTTTACCATCGGGGAGACGGCATTTGAACTGCAGGGATACTTAGATCAGATTTTCCCGCTCCTGCTTCCGCTTTTGTACACCCTGGCGATGTTTGGCCTCTTGAAAAAAGGCTGCAAATCAACTACAATCTTATTAATTACTATTGCAGTAGGTGTGATCGGTTCTCTTCTTCACATCCTTTAATCCTGGCAGGTTTGGAAAGGTCAGAAATTCATGGTTGAGGCAAGAACCAGATATGTTATCATGATAAAAACAATGTTAGGCAGGAAAACGTACGTGACCTCGGCTGCTCTCGCAGAAGCAGCCGGGGTTTCTGTGCGCACGGTAAAGTATGACTTAAAGGAGCTTCAGAGCTTCTTAAAGGAGTATGGCGTGGAGATCGAATCAAAACGATCTTACGGCTACCGCCTGCTGGTGGGAGACGGCTCCGACATGGAGGGGCTGTCGAAGGCGCTTCGGGCCAATCTGCGGAAACATAAGGGAGAGGTGTTCCGCTATAATTTTCAGAGGGTGATCTATATCATCAACAAGCTGCTGATCGGAAAGCCGTACTATAAGGCGGAGGAGCTGATGGATACGTTTTACATCAGCCGTTCGACGCTCACCCAGGACTTAAACCGCGCCCGGACCCTTCTTGCAAAGTTCCGCCTGGAAATTGACGTGAACCTGCGCCGGGGAATCGGCGTCACCGGTGATGAGCTGGATAAGCGCCTCTGTATAGCAGAATACTTCTTCCGGTACGATGATAAGCTGCAGGTTATGGTGCAGAGGCGGGCTGACGGCGGGAAGTATGACTGGGATGCCCAGAGGGACACTCTTGTCCGTATCGTCTGGGAGGCATGCCGTGCCAATAAAATCCGGCTGTCGCCGTTTCTGGCCGTGGATCTGGCCAGTCACATGTATGTCAGTGTGCTGCGCATGAAGGCAGGCTGCGGCATCGGGGAGCTGCCGGGCCATACCATGACAGTGGAATATGTGAGGGAGCGGTACGCGGCAGGGGAGGTCGCGGATCAGCTGGAAAAACTCTATTCCGTATCGATTTCTGAGAAAGAGCGGGAGTATTTTGCCCTCCATATACTGAGTAAGAAAATGCCGGACAGCGGGCCTGTGGGCTCCGGAGAGCACGCCACGTTAAAGCAGTGTGTGACGGAAATCATGCGGGAGGTAAAGGATAACTTTGAACTGGATTTTACCAATGATCCCGTGTTTCTCGATTTTTTATATTCCAGCATTGAACCTATGGTCTTAAGGCTCAGAACGCATCTGATCGTCAGAAATCCGCTTCTGTTTGAGAATCTGCGCCGTTATTTATTTGCCACCAAGGTGGCCCACTCGGCCAGCGGAATCATAGAAAAGCTGTTTGGCGTTCAGATGGACAATAATGAGTTTGCCTATCTGGTGCCTGCATTCAACATGATCATCAGTACCCATGAGAAGCGGAAGAAGTTTAAGATCGGATTCTGCGGTGACTTGGGGCTCTCGGAGGCTCTGATCTACTATAATGAGCTTTCGGAGAGTCTTCCCAGGGATGGCTATGAACTGGTGTGGCTGGACAGATACCACAATACCGGTTATTTAAACCAGCTCCAGTATCTGATCTACGTCAGTGACTACCGTCTTCCGTCAGAGCTGCCGTATTATGAGATACAGGACGGGGATTCCACCAGTGAGGTCTGCAGTGCAATTGCGGAATATAAGCTGGAGCAGGTACAGATAGAACAGTATTTAAAGCCGGAATTCGGCATATTCGGTCTGGAGGGGAAAAGCCGGGAAGAGGTCATGGAGAACTTATACCGCTGTCTGGCCGCCCGCGGCCTGATTGCCACGGAGCTGGACTGGAAAAATGCATTCCGGGCCAATGAGGTGGGCAATGGGATCGCCCATATTCAGGACCTGGGAAGGATTCTTAAGAATGCCGGCTGTTACGTCTGCATCTTAAAAACACCTATCCTGTGGGAGCAGGATATCATAAAAGTACTGGTGATGATCAAGACAAAGCGGGATGGAGACAAGAATTTGTCCCTGCTCTGCCGCATCGTCTCCAATTGGGCTTCATCGCCGGAAAAGGTGGAACATTTTCTGAAATCGCAGAGCTATGATGTGTTCTGCGGGGATATTAAGTCGGAATGCCTGAACATATGCTTCCATTCCATCATCTGATGAAGCCGGGCTGCGGATCCGTGTGGTGCAGATACGGGGACGGATGCAGCTGCAACATATAATATCTATGAAAAGAGTGATTGTTATGAAGGAATTAACACAAGCAAATCAGACTTATAAAGGAATCATATTCACGGCCGTATCAGCCGTCATATTTGGATTTACCCCTGTTCTGGCAAGGATTTCCTACGACGGCGGAGCGAACGGGATCACGATGACATTCCTGCGCTGTTTCCTGTCCCTGCCCGTACTGTTCCTGATCCTGAAGATAAAAGGGATTCCGCTCAGGGTGGAAAAGGCGTGGAGAATGCCTGTGTCCGTATGCGGCGTGTTCGGGGCTTTTGCAACTACGGTGACGCTTTATATGTCCTATTCATACATACCTGTGGGAATGGCGACTACGCTCCATTTCGTGTATCCTGTGCTGGTGACTGTGGGCTGCGTCCTGATTTTTAAGGAAGGGATCACGGTAAAAAAGGTGCTGGCTCTGCTCTGCGGAGCCGCCGGCACCCTGTTGTTTCTGGAAAATTTTTCTGCGGGCTCGGGAAGCGGCGCAGGAATCTTTCTGGCACTTCTGTCCGGCCTGTTCTACAGTGTTCATATGATTGTCATGGATAAATCCGGGATCAAGAACATGTACTACTTTAAGCTGTCCTTCTATCTCTGCCTGTTCGGCGCTGTCCTGTCGGGAATCTATGGAGGAGTGACAGGACAGCTGACGCTCCATCTGACCGGCCAGGCCTGGTTCTTCGCCTTTCTGGTGTCCCTCTGTACCTCTGTGGGCGCGATCAGCTTATTCCAGCTGGGAATCCGGTATACGGGTGCCGTGGCGGCAGCGATCCTCTCTACCCTGGAGCCGATCACAAGTGTGATTCTGGGCGTCCTGGTTTTAGGAGAGCTGTTTACCACGAGAAAGATCGCAGGCTGTGTCTGCATTCTGTTCAGCGTGGTGCTGATTGCGGCAGCGGGAAAGAAGCGCTAGCGTGCGCCGGCGGCCTTTGCAAACGCGGCGAAGAGCCTGGAAGCGGCTTCATTCTTCTCCCATAAGTATTCCGGATGCCACTGGACGCCGATGAAAAACGGATAATCCGGCATTTCCACCGCCTCGACCAGGCGGTCGGAGGAGAAGGCCGAGGCGGTGAGGCTGGGAGCCACGTCCTTTACGGCCTGGTGATGCATACTGTTGACCGAAAGCGTCTCCGCCCCCGTGATCTCTGCCAGCCGGCTGCCCGGTTTGACTGTCACGGTGTGGGACGGAAGCGTGTAGGCGAACGGCTGTGTATGCGCCAGCGGGAAGTCGCTGGTTACCTGGCTGGGAATATCCTGCCAGATGGTACCGCCCAGACCGATATTTAGCAGCTGTACGCCGCGGCAGATACCGAGGATGGGCTTGCCTGTCTCCATAACCAGGGGAAGGAGCGCAAGCTCCATCTGATCCCTTTCCGCGGAAACACTGCCGCAGTGATCCAGCGTCTCTTCCCCGAAGAGGAAGGGGTGGACATCCGGGCCTCCGGTAAAGAGAAACCCGTCTAACGTGTCCACAAGCTGCTTTAAATCTTCCTCAGACGAGGTCAGCGGAAGTACCACGGGAATGGCGCCGGCGGCTGTGACCGCCTTGATGTAGGTGGGGCGCATCTGAATGTCATGATTATCCGTGTTGTGTGAGGGAGTAAGCCCGATCAGTGGTTTTTTCATGGAGATACCTCGATTCATCTGATTTTGTTTTTATCAATATTCTTATCTGCCCGCGGTTCTTTGACGGAACCGCGTTCTTCTTACTTATTCTATTGGTACTCCTTAGATTTTAGTATCTGCATGCGAAAATGTCAAACAGAGAGTGGTGCTAAAATATCGATAAGATACGGTCACATCGCTTGCTTAATGAAACGTATCTACCGTATAATCATGGTAATGAAATCCCAGCCATCGTCCGGGCATGTCTCCGGGAAAACGGGGAGCGGGGATGGAGATAAAAGCATCGGAAGTGTCCGTGCCGCTGTCAGGCCTTAACACCTGGGGAGCGGTTTTCTTTACGTGGCTGATTAATAAGGTCCACAGCCGTTCCCTGCATTTTGCGTATTCCGGATCATCCGCCAGATTATGGCGTTCCATGGGATCCGTCTCCAGATCAAACAGCAGCAGGCTGCTGCCGATTCTCGTGTAAATCAGTTTTTTCCGGTTTTCCATCACACAGAAATTTGTATGAAGGCTGTCCCCGTAGAAAATTCTTTCATCCTGTCTTTTTCCACCGATCCAATTCAACAGGTTTTCTCCGCGTTTCTCCTCTGGAGATGGGAGTCCCGCCATGGCCAGTACAGTGGGAAATACGTCTGCCAGTGTGATCACACGGTCGATCCGGTTGTTATGGGGAATCCCGCGTCCGGCCGGAGGGACGATGATGAACGGCACGTGGGCGGAGCCCTCGAAAAACAGATTCTTTTGGGACATGTAATGGTCTCCCAGCATTTCTCCGTGATCCGAGGTAAATAAAATCCAGGTATTTTCCAAAAGGCCGTTTTCCCTTAACGCGCCGAACAGGCGGCCCAGCTGGTAATCCACCTGTGTGATGCAAGCGTAGTATGCCCTGCGGCTGGCGGCGATCTGTTCGGGGCCGAAGAGATGCATATCCGTATTTTCATAAGAACCGGCCAGGAATCCCTGGGGAGTGCCTTCCAGAGTCCGGGACCAGTCACCGTATACCGGTTCCGGCATGGGAATCTGCCGGTACAGTTCCCAGAAATCCCGGCAGGGATCGAAAGGCGGATGGGGCTTTGTAAAGCTGGTCCACAGGAAGAACGGGCGCAGGGGATCTCTGGTCTCGATGAAATCGATAGCCTCATCCCCAATCCAGGTGGTCATGCTGTCCCTGACATCGACGGTGGAAATCACGGGCTCCATGAGACATTCGCCGACACCGTGGACTTTGGGACGTATGCGGTCGCCCCTTTTGTCGCAGGAGCGCATGTAGTCTAAGGGCAGGGACATCTGCTCGAAGCCGTAGCAGGCCCTGGCCGGTTCAAAGTGCATCTTTCCTTTTGCACACGTCTGATATCCGGCATCGGTCAGCACAGCCGGGAGCGTCAGCCGTCCTGCTGTCTGCGCTTCCATAAAAGCCCGGTGATCCGCGTTGGATACGACGCCGCTTTCGTATCCGTCAATTCCTGTCATGATGGTGGTCCTGGAGGGCACGCAGATGGGGCAGGAGGCGTAACAGCTGGTAAAGCTGGTTCCCATGGCAGCCATATAATTTATATGCGGCGTAAAAATACTCTGGTTCCCCCAGGCGTTTATGGTATCGAAACGCTGCTGGTCCGTGGTGATCAGCAGAATATTGTCCCGTGCGTCTGACTGCATTTGTCTTCGTTCATCCATTATTCTTTCTTCCTCTCTTTCGGTGCTGCGTTCGTTTTATCTCTGTGTTCAGTATAAAAAATACAGAGGGGATTGTCTATCTCAGAAACGTTAGATATACCGGTAAAAAGATGAGATGAAAAATCACGGAGGGGATGGAAATAATAAAAAATATATGTACAATATGCACAAAAGTGAGATCCAAAAATTTCAATAATACCTAAGATTTACAGGATACTATATAAGAAATCATAGATAGAAAAGTAAAAATGCATAGATTATAATGTTTTTTAGATATGACAAAGAACAATGAAAAAGAAAAAGGAGGCATATTTTATGGCAGATATGAAAAAGAGGCCGGGGAAAAAGCGGAAGTGGAACAGGGACGATACGGAGTTAACCATACTGGCATTTCCAACCGCAGTCTGGTATATACTGTTCTCGTTTTTGCCCATGTTTGGTATTGTGATTGCATTTAAAAAGTATACCATTAACGGGGGATTTCTGCACAGCATTCTAACCAGCGCCTGGTGCGGGCTGGACAACTTCAAATTCCTGTTTTCATCCGGGGATATCTGGATGATACTCAGAAACACCATTCTCTATAATATCACCTTCATTATCTTAAACATTGTGGTTCCCGTAACCATGGCGCTGTTAATCGGACAGCTTCACAACCAGCGCATGGCGAAGGTATTTCAAACGGCCATGTTTCTGCCGTATTTTCTGTCCTGGGTGGTCGTAACGGCGCTGGTATGGGCGTTTTTAAGCTTTGACAAAGGAATGTTAAATAACCTGATGGAAGGGCTGGGTCAGGACCCCAGACAGTGGTACATGGTTCCGAAGCTGTGGCCTGGCTTTTTGATTTTCATGTATCTCTGGAAGAATCTGGGGTACAGCATGGTCGTGTATCTTGCCACCATTACCGGAATCGATAAAACGTATTATGAGGCGGCCTGCATCGACGGGGCCAGCGTGTGGCAGCAGATGAAATGGGTGACGCTTCCACTGATGCGGACAGTCATTATCATGATGTTTATTATGGCTGTCGGCCGTATTTTCTACTCTGATTTCGGCCTGTTCTATCAGGTGCCCAGAGACTCGAATTCCCTGTATAACGTGACGTATACACTGGATGTATTTGTATACAAACAGCTCATGTCGTCTACCACGGGAATGGCGTCGGCAGCCGCCTTCGTCCAGTCCGTTGCCGGCTGCATCACCATTCTTGCGGCCAATGCGGTTGTGCGAAAGGTTGACCGGGAAAGCGCCATGATTTAGCAGGGAAGACTGTATAACAAGAAGACTCAGCCATGATAAAGGAGGAATACTATGTCAAAAAAACAGAAAGAAGCAGCCGATGTACAGAATTTCAACAGGATATCCAGAAGGGCGAATTTTCTGCTGAATATCATGTTTCTGATTCTGGCCCTGATCTGCGTGATACCGGCGGTGCTGGTGGTGTCGATCTCTTTCTCCGCGGAGCAGTCCATTACCGATTACGGCTACCGCCTGATTCCAAAGATTATATCCCTGGATGGATACGGCTACCTGCTGAAGCAGGGGGCGTTGATCATCAGGGCGCTGGGCGTGTCCCTGTTTGTTACGATTGTGGGAACCGTCCTTGGAACGCTTCTCACCACACTGATGGGTTATGTTTTATCCAGACCGGACTACAAACTGAATGGATTTCTGACCATGCTGGTTTTCATTCCTATGGTATTTAACGGAGGCCTGGTTTCTACATACTTCATCGTATCCCAGTTTCTGCATTTAAAGAATACTTTGTGGGCGCTGATCCTGCCCCTGTCGGTATCTTCCTTTAATGTGGTCATATGCAGGACGTTTTTCAAGACGACCATACCGGAGGAACTGATCGAATCGGCTAAAATGGATGGGGCGACGCAGTTTAAGATATTCTTTCAGATCGTGCTTCCCATCTCCCTGCCGGTTATTGCAACCATTGGACTGTTTCTGTGCTTTGCCTACTGGAACGACTGGTACCAGTCCATGCTGTATATCGACAACCAGCGTCTCTATTCCCTGCAGGCGCTTTTGAATGCCATTATGACCAACATCAACATGCTGGCGCAGAATGCCGCCACCATGGGAGCAAGTATGGCGGATATGGTGGCAAATATGCCGAAGGAAGCGGCCCGCATGGCGATTGTGGTTATCATCGTACTGCCGATCGCATGTGCGTATCCGTTTTTCCAGAAATACTTTATCTCCGGTCTGACGGTGGGAGCCGTCAAAGGGTGATTGCAGCCGGAGGTTTACAACTTGCTTATCAGGCGGGATTCCCGTTGATAATAGAATAATCAGGAAAGAAGAGGATTGTTTATGAAGAAAACAGATGTATGGAAAAAAGCGGCGGCGGCCGGTTTAACCGGGCTGCTGGCAGTCGGCACAATAACCGGCTGTTCGGCGAAGACGGATACCAAAGAAGCGGAAGCTCCTGCGGGAGACACTGCACAAAAAGACGGGGCAGCCGCAAAGGACACGGCGGCCGGTACGGCAGATGGAGACATTCCGACTCTGGTATACTGGACGGTGGGAGGAACCACACCCAGCGATTTTGACCAGGATATGGACGCGATCAACGAGTATCTGGCAGAAAAGATTCACGTAAAGCTGGACTTGAAAGTGGCCGGCTGGGGCGATTATGAGAAGAAGATGAATACCATTATCAACTCGGGCGAGTATTTCGACATGATGTTTGTAAACAATACGAATTACAGCCGTTTTGTGAAAATGGGCGCGTTTGAAGATATATCCGATAAGCTGCAGTCCACGGCGCCGGAGCTTTACGAGATGATTCCTGAACAGCTCTGGAAGGGCGTGACCATCGGAGGCAAGGTCTATTCGGTACCGACCTATAAGGATTCCTCCATGGCACAGTTCTGGTATTTTGACGACCAGTATGTGCAGAAATATCACATTGATATTAATAATATCAGGACGATGCAGGATCTGGATAAACCGTTCCGTGACATGAAGGAGGGAGAGGGTAAAGGCTTTTATCCGCTTCAGATGTCACAGGGCAGTCCGTTCAATGGTTTCTTTAATGAGTATGACGGTCTGACCGCCGGTCTGCAGCCTCTCGGAGTGAAGGTGGATGATCAGACCAGAACGGTAATCTGTACGCTGGAACAGCCGGATATTATGGAGAACTTAAAGCTGCTTCACCAGTGGTATCAGGATGGCATCATCAATCCGGATGCCAATGTTCTGACTGAGCCGCAGAAGAAGCTCCCGTTTGCTTCCGCACAGGGCTGGCCCAGCGCGGTTGCGACATGGCAGGTATTAAACGGCGTGGAGAAGTATGACGCGTTTAAGGTATTCGGTCCTCTCTATTCCACTGATACCATCCAGGGCTCCATGAACGCTGTTTCCATTAATTCCAAGTATAAGGATGAGTGCTTAAAATTCCTGCAGCTTGTAAATACAGACTCCAAACTGCGCGATATGCTGGCATACGGAGTGCCGGATAAGACGTTTGTATATGTGGGAGACGGCGTGATTAAGAAGCAGACGGATACATGGCCGCTGGCGGCGTATACACAGGGAACCTTCTTCAACATGTCCATCACGGAGGATGCGGACCCGGATCAGTGGGATCAGGTAAAGAAGCAGAATGAAGAGGCGGTTTCCTCCTCCTGCCTGGGCTTCTCTCTTGATTTGACCAATATCCAGAATGAGATGTCCAACTGTCTGACCGTGTGGCAGAAGTATAAATACGACTTATTAACCGGAGCTTCCGATCCGGAGACCGCGGTTCCGGCCGTGATTCAGGAATTAAAGGCCGCAGGCTTCGACACGGTTGTTCAGGAAGCCCAGAAACAGATTAATGAATTTTATAACTAAATGACCAATATAGGACAGACCGGATGCGGATAAAGGCATCTGCTTGTGAATCGCAGATAACGACTGTATAATAAATGAGATCGACAGAAAACAAGTACGAACGGACAGAGGGAAAAGCTTATGAAAAAGACATCGGGTTCATTCTTGAAAATCAGCGTATACAGAAGGCGTTTTACAGGCACGGTCTGTTCTGTTATATTTATAGCCCTGTTTTGCCTGATCTTTGCACTCTGCTTTTTTACGACCATATGGGCGGATAACCGGTGGCAGGAGGTGCAGTCCGGCTTTATGACGCTGGAGCAGCAGAAGAGAGACCGGGCGGAACAGCTGGAAAATTATGTGAACGGCATCTATGCGAAGGCGAGTCTGATGGAGGATACAAAGACTCTGTTTGAAAGCATCACCAGCCAGGATTATACCAACCGCAGAGAGGAAAACAGCGCGCGTTCCAGCATGCAGATCGCATGGCTGCCCGGCGACATGCGGAAGCTGTTTGTAAACAGCCAGCTAAAGGTAAATGCAGTCACGATACGGTCACCCGAGGGGTTAAAGGTGATATGGCTGGACAATATTTCCGGAAATATGCGGGTGAGCTACGGGATCAAGGGAGAATGGCAGGTGCTGGACAGACCGGAAAGTGACACGGTGCTGGAATCCTTTGAGGTGAGAAATCCGGAATCCATTATGAAGAATCTCGGAACGATGACTTTTTACGGCTCCTCCAAAGATCTGTATAAAGGCAGCAGCCAGGCGTATGACTGGGCTCTGATGAAAGGGAACATGACGGTTTATGAGCATGTGAAGGGAGAACGGGAGAGGGAATGGATTCTGACTGCGTCTGGAAAGGAGGCTTTTCAGGGCTGGTTTCTGTGGAACGGGAGGCTGCCTGTATTCTATTATGAATTCGTCAACTCCTCCGGTGACAGTGAATACATATCGGCTGTGGACATCGTTTCGCTGTGGCGCGCCAACGGGGAGGGAGCCGCGACGCTGGCGGTAACCGTCCTGGTGCTGGCGGCGGGAGCTGTTATCATTACCTTTTTCAATCTGCAGGGGGAGGCGCGGTTCCTCTCCCATATTATGGATATGCTTAAGACCATGGAGCACGGTTCTTTTATAGAGGTGGGAACCATGGCCTTAAAGCGGGGCGGCCATTACAATGAGTACACGATGATTGCCGACGCATTGTCAGAGGTGAGTGTCAAGCTGGATGAATACATCCGAAAGGAGTATTTGCTGAAGCTGAAGCAGCAGGAGACGGCCATGAGGGCACTGCGCCATCAGATCAATCCGCATTTTCTCTATAATACACTGGAAAGCATCAGGGCCAGGGCGCTTATTTTGAAGGACAGGGAGACGGCCGAGGCCATCGAGGGGCTGGGCCGGCTTTACCGGACGCTGATCCGCTGCCCGGAGGTCATACCCCTGAAGAAAGAGGCCGGGCTTCTGGAGATGTATTTAAAGCTTATGGCCCTCCGGTTTAAGGATACCTTTGTATACCGGGTTGATATTGAAGAGGAGGCGGGAGAGGTGGAAACCATCGCGTTCTGGCTCCAGCCTCTGGCTGAGAATTTCTTTAACCACGGCATGGACCGGGAGAGTGAATTCAATCTTCTGATGCTGGAGGCGGTGAAGAAAGAGGGCGGAATCCTCGTTACCATGTCGGACAACGGCCTGGGGATTCCGAAGGACCGGCTTCTGGAAATCAGAAAAAATATGGTGGAGGGCGGAGATGATCCCGGAGCTGACATCGGGCTGCGCAATGTCTACATGAGACTCAATTATTTTTATGGAGAGGCCTTCACCATGAATATTGAAAATCAGGAGGCAGGCGGACTGAAAATAGATATTTTCCTTCCAACGCTGCCGGGAAAGGAGCAGGCCGCATGGTTACAGTTCTGATTGTAGATGATGAGCCCAATGTCCTGGAAGGGGTAAAGCGTCTTCTGGACTGGGAGAAATTAGGCGTGGGGCGGATTTGGACTGCGAAAACCTCTCTGGAAGTCATGTCGCGCATCATAGACTGGAATCCGGATATCTGTCTGGTGGATGTCAGAATCGGCAATGACATGGGATATGAGCTGATCGAGTGCTTAAATGGCCTTGGTATCCATTCCAACTACATCATGATGAGCGGATACGATGATTTTCATTATGTAAGAGAGGCTCTCCGCTGCGGAGCGCTGGACTATTTGCTGAAGCCGGTGGGAGCCGGGGAGCTGGAGGCGTGCATCCGCAAGGTGATCGTGGAACAGCTCCACGGGACGCTGCCGGAAGCGGAGCAGAAAAACTGCGACCCTATCTTAAAGATCGAGTACGAGGCCATGTCGCCTCTGATCCATAAGATTGTCCTGATGGTGGCGGCGGAGTACGGCGGCCATATCTCATTAAAGATCATAGCCGATAAGTTCCGCATGAATTCCACCTATCTGGGTCAGATCTTTATAAAGGAAACGGGAATGAAGTTTTCAGAATACTTAATGTGTTACCGGCTTTCCATGGCCAGGGAGCAGATCGTGAACAGCGATGAGAAAATAGCAGTGATCGCATCCTCCGTGGGTTACACAAATATGAATTATTTTTATCAGCAATTTAATCAATATTACCATACCACCCCGTCCGAGATGAGAATACGGGGCTCAGAAAGGAATTGACATATGATTTTTGCAAGGGAGAGGGCGGAGGTAATCGCCGACAAGCTGAAGAAATTAATGGTTGTCCGGAAATTCGAACTGGACAGCTGGCAGGTAAAGGAAGGCTTTTTTTTGCGGCCGGAGGAGGCCGACCGGGCGGCGGAAAGCTGGGAACCGTTTGACAGCCGTCTGATGCACTGGTACGGGCCGGACCGCCATTACTGGTTTCGGACCGTATTTACTGTTCCGGAGGAGTATGGCGGAAAAGGCTTATGGCTTCGGATCAGGACTCAGATTGAGGAGTGGGACGACGCCAAGAATCCGCAGTTTCTGGTATTTATCAACGGAGAGGCGGTTCAGGGAGCCGATATGAACCACAGGGAGGTCCTCCTTGACCGGGCGGCGACAGCGGGAGATACGGTGACGGTTGATCTGCAGGCGTATTCGGGGACGCTCCATCCGGAATTTCGCCTGATTGCGGATATAGAGGAAATCTCGAAACCGGTGAAAGACCTTTACTACGATATACAGGTTCCGTTATGGGCCATGGACCGGATGGACCAGGAAGGGAAGACGGCCATTGATATCCTGACCGTATTAAATGATGCCATCAGCCTTCTGGATTTGCGGGACGTCTATTCTGACGGCTTTTACCGTTCCGTGGAGGAGGCGCGGGCCTATATTGGAAAGGCGCTGTACGAGGACCTGGCAGGCGATGATACGGTGATTGCCACCTGCATCGGACACACCCACATCGATGTGGCATGGTGGTGGACCGTGGCCCAGTCCCGGGAAAAAGCGGCCCGCAGCTTCGCCACGGTACTGAAGCTGATGGATGAATATCCGGAGTACCGGTTTATGTCCAGTCAGCCGGTTCTCTACACGTTTGTGAAGGAACGGTATCCGGAGCTCTATGAGGAGATTCAGAGGAGGGCTCTGGAAGGACGGTGGGAGCCGGAAGGCGGCATGTGGCTGGAGGCCGACTGTAATTTAACCAGCGGAGAGAGTCTGGTGCGCCAGTTTTTATACGGCAAACGGTTTTTCATGGAGGAATTCGGCGTGGACAGCCGGGTCCTGTGGCTGCCTGACGTATTCGGCTATTCCGGTGCGCTGCCGCAGATCATGAAGAAATGCGGGATCGATTATTTCATGACGACGAAGCTGTCCTGGAACCAGTTCAACAAGGTTCCTGACGACACGCTTTTGTGGGAAGGGATCGACGGGACAAAGGTATTGACTCATTTTATCTCTACTCTGGGTGTGGGACAGAGCGTGGAACGCTTCTTTACCACATATAACGGAATCCTGCATCCGGATGCCATTATGGGCGGCTGGCAGCGCTATCAGAATAAGGAGATGAACAACGATATTTTAATCGCCTACGGCTACGGCGACGGAGGCGGCGGCCCTACCAGGGAGATGCTGGAGACGGGCAGGCGGATGGAAAAGGGAATCCGCGGCGTCCCGAAGGTGCGTCAGGAAAGTTCCCTTACCTACTTTACGGAGCTTGAAGATCGGGTGAAGGACAGCAGACGGCTTCCCGTGTGGGTCGGAGAGTTCTATTTTGAATACCACAGGGGAACGTATACCTCCATGGCCCGGAACAAGCGGTCCAACAGAAAGAGCGAGCTGCTTCTCATGGATCTGGAGCTGCTGTCCGTGCTGGCAGAGAAAAAGGGCATGGCCTACCCGAAGGAGGAACTGGAACGGCTGTGGAAAATGGTCCTGCTAAACCAGTTCCACGATATTCTCCCGGGATCATCGATTAAGGAAGTCTACGAGGTGACGAAGAGAGAGTATGAACAGATCGCAGAGGAGGGAAGTGCGCTGCTGAAAGCACGGGAGGAAGCCGTGGCAGGAGCAGGAGACGGTGTGACCGTATTCAATACTCTGGGATTTCCGCGCAGCAGCCTGACGATCCTTCCGGCCGGAGTGACGGCGTTGACGAATCAGGGTGACGTGCTGCCGAGCCAGGAGATCGGGGGCGTGCGGTACTCCCTTACGGGGGAGATTCCATCCAAGGGATACGCGGTGTACGGCGCGGCGGAACATGGCGTTTCGGACAGCGGAAAGACAGAGCCGTTCTCCGTATTAAAGACTGCAGAGGGCCTCAGTATCACCACGCCGTTTGCAAACGTGGATATGGCTGCGGATGGAAGCTTTACAAGCCTTTTCGATCTGACAGCCGGCCGTCAGGTGCTGAAAGAGAACGAAGCGGGGAACCGCCTGCGGGTATACGAGGATAAGCCCATTTACTACGATAACTGGGATATTGACGTATTCTATACAGAAAAATACTGGGATCTCGATGAGCCGGCGTCTGTTGAAGTTACCTCTGTGGGGCCGCTGTGCCTTCAGATTACGGTGAAGCGCAGCTTCATGCATTCCCGCATGACGCAGGACATTCGCTTCTACGCCCACAGTCCCAGAATTGATTTCGTCACATGGGTGGACTGGAGGGAGCACCAGTATCTGCTAAAGGCCGGATTCCCGGCAGATGTACACACGGATGAGGCGGCGTTTGACATCCAGTTCGGCAATGTGGTGAGAAAAACTCATACCAACACCAGCTGGGACAGGGCGCGGTTTGAAAGCTGCGGCCATAAATGGATGGACGTGTCGGAAGGCGGATATGGCGTCAGCCTGCTGAATGACTGCAAGTACGGCCATTCCGTCCGCGGAGGCCGGCTGGAACTGACGCTGATCAAGTCGGGCATCGAACCGAATCCTGACACGGATAACGAGGAGCACGTCTTTACCTACTCGTTCTATCCGCATCAGGGAACGTGGAAGGAAGCGGACACCCAGAAGGAGGCTGCGGATTTAAATCAGCCGCTTATCGCAGTGAACGGCGGCGTGCCCGGGAAAACTTACAGCTTTGCGGGCGTGGAGGGAGATTCCGTTGTCCTGGAGACCGTGAAGAGGAGCGAGGACGGAAGCGGCGTTATCCTGCGCCTCTATGAAAGCAGGAATCAGAGGGTGAATGCGAAAGTGAACCTTTTTTGTACACCGGCGAAGGTCATGGAATGCAGTCTGCTGGAAGAGCCGGACGACGGATCGTGTGGTGTCAGAATGGAGCAGAATGGCTTTGCATTTACCATCAGGCCATACGAGATTAAGACTTTTAAGGTGGTGTTTTAAGCGATGAAAGTAATTCTGTTTGATATCGATACGCTCAGAGCCGATCATATGGGCTGCTATGGCTACGGAAGGAATACCACGCCCGTGATGGATCAGATTGCGAAGGAGGGGGTGTGCTTTGAGCGGTACTACTGCCCCAATGCCCCCTGCCTTCCCTCCAGGGCCTCCATGGTGACCGGACTCTACGGAATCCATAGCGGGATCGTGGGTCATGGCGGTACGGCTGCGGATTTACGCCTTCAGGGGGAGACGCGGAGCTTTACGGATCAGGTGTCGGAGAACGGGCTCTTTATGCAGTTTAAAAGGGCCGGATTTCACACGGTTTCATTTTCCAGTTTTGCGGAACGCCACTCGGCCTGGTGGTTTCTCTCGGGCCTGGATGAATATTACAATCCGGGGCTTAGGGGAGGGGAATCCGCCGAGATGGTTACACCGAAGGTTATAGAGTGGCTGGAGCGGAACCGGGAGAAGGATGACTGGTTCCTTCACGTCCATTACTGGGATCCGCATACGCCGTACCGTACCCCGGAGGGAGAAAAAAGCAGGTTTCAGGATGAGCCTCTGCCGGATGACTGGATCACAGATCAGATATTTTGTGAGCATCTGCGCCACATCGGCCCCCACGGCGCCAATGAGATCAATATGTGGAATGATGAGACGTTTTCCAGATGGCCAAAGCACCCGGGCAGCTTAAAGACGAAAGACGAGGCAAAGCATTTCATTGACCTTTACGATGACAGCGTTAAGTTTACCGATGACAATATTGGTCTGATCACGTCGTGGCTTAAGGAACACGGACTTTACGGAGAAGATCTGGCCATTATCATTACCGCGGACCACGGAGAGGATCTGGGAGAATTCGGGGTCTATGGGGAACACGGCATGGCAGATGAGCCGGTCTGCCATATCCCCCTGATTATCAAATGGCCTGGAGCAGAGGGAGGACGCCGTGTTTCGGGGCTGTATGACAACACGGATTTACTTCCTACGGTGAAGGATCTTTTAGGTACAGAGACGTCCGGGGATTACCGGTATGACGGAGCCTCCTTTAAGGAAGCGCTATTCGGCGGGAGAGACGGCGGGAAGCCTTATGCGGTGCTGACCCAGTGTGCCCACGTCTGCCAGCGCAGCGTCCGGTTTGACCATTATCTCTACATCCGTACCATCCACGGCGGGTATCACCTTCTGCCGGAGGAGATGGTGTTTGATCTGGACAGCGATCCCCATCAGCTGTATAATCTGGTTAAAGAACGGCCGGAGCTTTGTGACCGCGGGGCGCGGATGATATTAGACTGGACGGACCGGATGATGAAGCAGTCAGATTCGGATCAGGATCCCTTATGGACTGTGATGCGGGAAGGTGGTCCGGAACACTGCAGAGGCCGTCTGGAGTCTTATATGGAGCGGCTTAAGGAGACCGGAAGGGCATACGGGATACCGCTTCTTGAGAAACAGTACAGCAGCGAATGGAAACACCGGAAAGAAGAGGAGAAGACAGATGAATCTAATACCGCAGCCGAAAAAGGCTGAAAGAAGAGAGGGAGAGTTTACAATAGGCTATGGGAGCTTTCTTGTGCTGGAAGAGTCCTGCGGACCGCTTCTGACAAGGCAGGCAGGGCTTTTTCTGGAGGCTCTGGAAGGCGTGATTGGTTACCGGCCGGCTCTGACCAAAGGGAAGGGCAGAGCCGGGGACATGATCCTGCGTCAGAACGATGCGCCGGGCCAGGGATATACCCTGGAAATCCGGCCGGAAGAGGTGGTTCTCACCGGCGGAGAGAAGGGGCTCTGGCACGGAATGCAGACGCTTCTGCAGATAGCGGGGCAGCAGGGGGCCGTGCTTCCGGCCATGAGTATCTGCGATGAGCCGGATATCGAAAACCGCGGATTTTACCATGATGTCACAAGAGGAAGAGTACCGAAGCTGACCTGGCTGAAAAAGCTGGCTGACCGGATGGCCTTTTATAAGCTGAACCAGATGCAGCTCTATATTGAGCACACATTTCTGTTCCGTGATTTCAGTGAAATCTGGAGAGATGACACGCCGCTGACTGCGGAAGAGATCCTGGAACTGGACCGGTACTGTCTGGAGCGGGGCATAGAGCTGGTTCCATCACTGTCCACCTTCGGACACCTTTATAAGGTGCTGGGCTCGAAGCATTACAGCCACCTGTGTGAACTGGAGGGCTCTGAGGCCATGCCTTTTTCTCTGAGAGGACGTATGCATCACCACACCATCAATGTGTCTTCTCCGGAGAGCGCCGGTTTTATTAAGGGAAAGATCCGGGAATTTGCAGCCCTGTTCTCCTCCGGACAATTCAACATCTGTGCCGATGAGACCTTCGATCTGGGAAAGGGAAGGAGCAGCGGGCTTGAGAAGGAGCTGGGGGTTCACAGACTTTATATTGATTACGTAAAGGAGTTATGTGAGTTCGTGATTTCCTGCGGTAAGCGGCCCATGTTCTGGGGCGACGTCATTACCGGAGCGCCGGAGCTTTTAAAGGAGCTTCCGGCTGGTACCGTCTGCTTAAACTGGGGATATGCGAAAGATCAGAGGGAGGATGAGACCCGGGCGCTCGATGGGGCCGGAGCCATCCAGTATCTCTGTCCCGGCGTGTGCGGCTGGAATTATCTGATTCCTCTGCTTGAAGATGCCTACAGCAATATAAAAATTATGTGTACTTATGCCCGGAAGTACAAGGCTGCCGGGGTATTGAATACAGACTGGGGCGATTTTCTGCATATCAATCATCCGGAATTCAGTATACCGGGCATGATCTACGGAGCTGCATTCTCCTGGAATACGCAGATTCCGGACTTTGAAGAGATCAACAGACAGATTTCGGAAATGGAATACGGCGATTCCACCGGGCGGTTAGTGGGTGTGCTGGCAAAGACCCAGGCGCTTAACGGCTTCACCTGGGAGACGGCGGTCCGGTTTAAGGAACTTAAGACAGGAGCTGCACCGGAATATGAGGAGGACCACAGACAGTATATACAGGGACACATGGAAGCCCTGGAGGGCGTGGATGATAAGAACCGCCGTCTGGAGGAGGTTACCGGGGAACTGTACGGACTTCTGCCCCATATGGACAGCCGTAACCGGCCGGCGGTGAAGGCGTTTGTCGTAGCTGCCGAAGGAATCGGTCTGTTTAACGAGCTGGGGAAGATCATCGCAGAGAGGGATTACGGTTTAAAATATGGTGAGAAACCGGATTCCTGGGAGCTGGCGGAGCGGCTGGAGGTGTGGCTGTACCACTATAAGGAGCTGTACCGCAGTGTCAGCCGGGAATCGGAGCTTGGAAGGATTCAGGAGATTGTTGTGTGGTATGGTGACTATTTGAGGGAGCAGAGATAAGATGGATCGCTATCTGATATTTGATTTGGGAGGGACTTCGGTGAAATATGCCGTTTCGGATAAAGACGGGGCGTTTGACACGGCCGGGGCTTTTGCAACTCCGAGGGAAGGCATGGAGAGAATGCTTGAAGAGATGGAACGGGTATATGAGGCGGTGCAGACGGGACCGGGAGTGACAGAGGCGGCGCCTTCCGGCGGTGACTCCTGCGGAACGCGGATTGTGGGAGCTGCAATCAGCTCTCCTGGAGCGGTGGACATCCGTACGGGCATGGTGGGAGGCATCAGCGCAATCCCGTATATCCATGGTATTCCGCTTGCAGAGGCGGTGAGCCGCCGCCTGAACGGAATTCCTGTCACCATGGAAAATGACGGAAATTGCGCGGCTCTCGGCGAACTGTGGAAGGGGGCGGCAGCCGGCAGGCGGAATATGGTTTCCGTGGTGTGCGGAACCGGAATCGGAGGCGCGATCGTTGTAGACGGCCGGGTATACCGGGGAAGAACCAACAACGCCGGCGAGTTCGGCAATTATCTGGTGAACCGGGAAGGCGGCCGGAAGAGAACGTGGAGTTCCTATACCATGGTGAACCAGGCCGTAAGATATGAGGAACGGACAGGAAGGCATGCCGACGGCAGAGAACTGTTCCGCCTGGCGGAGGCCGGAGACTGCGATGCCGTCCGTCTGGTGGAGGAGTTCTATGAGGCTATGGCTGTCGGCCTGTTCCAGATCCAGTTTACACTTGACACGGAACTGATCGTACTGGGAGGGGGGATCAGTGAAGCTCCCTTCGTTATCCCGGAAATCTATCAACGGATGGAACGGCTGGCTGAAAATACGGAGTTCGGCTTTCTGATGCCGGAGATCGTCCCCTGCCGGTTTGGAAATAAGGCAAACCTGTATGGGGCGTTGTACCATCATCTGACAGCCGGATATGCATAACGGTTAAACGGCGGGGCCCGCTCATACATGCATCACATGCATCGCAAAAACAAGTCAAAGAACCAGCAGAAATAAACGGATTACACGATTGCAGGAGGACAAAATGGACTATCAGTTCAGTAAGGATTTTCTATGGGGGGCGGCCAGCTCCGGTCCCCAGTCAGAGGGAAGCTTTCCGGGGGACCAAAAAGCGGAGATGGAATGGGATTACTGGTTTAAACAGGCCCCGGAGCTGTTTTACGAGGGAGTCGGGCCGTCCGTGGCCTCGGATTTCTATCACAA
This sequence comes from Hungatella sp. SL.1.14, assembly GCF_024460495.1. NCBI lineage: Bacteria > Bacillati > Bacillota > Clostridia > Lachnospirales > Lachnospiraceae > Hungatella > Hungatella sp. SL.1.14. The sequence goes on from NZ_JANFYJ010000016.1 coordinate 104,585, forward strand.
ATATAAAGAGTATGCCGGACTTATGAAGGAGATCGGTATGAATTCCTACCGCACCTCCATTCAATGGAGCCGGCTCATCAAGGATTGTGAAGGAACGGTAAATCCGGAAGGCGCCGCGTTTTATAATGCAGTGATCGATGAACTGCTTAGCCGGGGGATCGAGCCGATCCTGTGTCTTCACCACTTTGATCTGCCCATGTACTGGGTGGAGAAGGGCGGCTTCGAAAACCGGGAAACGGTGGAGGCATTTGCAGCGTATGCGGCTCAATGCTTTGCACTGTTCGGAGACAGGGTGAAGCGGTGGATTACCTTCAATGAACCGATTGTCATCACGGAAGGCGGTTATCTCTATCAGAATCATTATCCGGCTGTCTGCGATGCGAAAAGGGCGGCGCTGGTATCGTATCATCTCCAGCTTGCCAGCAGTCTGGCGGTTAAGGCGTTCAAAAAGAGCGGCAGGGACGGGCAGATCGGCATTGTGCTGAATTTAACGCCTACCTACTGCAGAGAGCCGGAGAATGAGGCGGACAAAAAGAGTGCGGAGACTGCCGACCTGCTGTTTAACAAATCATTCCTGGACCCTTCCATAAAAGGGGAGTATCCCAAAGCCCTGGTGGAGCTGCTGAAAGAAGAAGGAATCTGCCCGGAGGCCAGAGAAGAGGACTTAGAGGTGATCCGCACCAATACGGTGGATTTTCTTGGCGTAAATTACTATCATCCGAGGCGGGTGACGAGAAGAAGCACTCCATATACAGGCCCTCTCATGCCGGAGAAGTATTTCGAGGAATACACATACGAGGGACAGAAGATGAATTTTTCCAGAGGCTGGGAGATCTATGAGCCTGCCATCTATGAAATCGCCATTCATCTGCGCGACAATTACGGCAACATCCCCTGGTATATATCGGAGAATGGAATGGGAGTGCAGGATGAGGAGCGGTTTATTGGTGCAGACGGCACCGTGGAGGATGATTACAGAATTGAATTTATACGGGATCACTTGATCTGGCTTCATAAGGCCATCGAGGAGGGCTGCAGCTGCTTTGGCTACCATCTGTGGGCCCCCTTTGACTGCTGGTCGTGGAAGAATGCGTATAAGAACCGCTATGGCATGATCCGGGTGGATATAAAGGATCACTGCCGGCTTTCGATAAAAAAATCGGGAAGGTGGTTCCGGGAGACGGCGGGGCGGGGCGGTTTTAACAAGTTCTGAAAATATGGCCGCGATTATTTCTTAGAGGTTCCCATATGCCGGTATAGCCCGTAACTTCGGACTGTACCGGCCTTTTTCGTCATTGCTTATTTTCCAGCTGATACTCTTCATATTCTTTTGTGTAGTGGTCGATTTTATGTGCAACCTTCTCAAGATGCTGCTGCATTTCTTCCATGCGTTTTTCTACCTCACACTTGTGTGCGATCAGCAATTCACACCGCTCTTTCAGCGTCTCCGGTCCCTGGTGGCTCAAATTAACAAAGTCGCGGATCTGCCTGATAGACATATCCGTGTTTTTCAGGCACGAAATTAATCCCAGCAGCTCCAGATCCTGGTCGGAGTAACTGCGGATGCCGCTTTTTGTACGCGCGACATTGAGCAGCAGCCCCTCCTTTTCGTAATATCGCAGAGTGTTTGGACTGAGATGTGTTTTTTCTGCTGCAAGTTTGATTGTATATCCCATATAAGGACCTCCTGTCTCTGGTAAACGTTCAATGAAACGGTCAAATGAAAAAAAGCCTTGACTTAGCGTTAACGCTAAGAGTTATGATTATCATACAGTATCATTTGATTATCTGTCATGAAACGAAACAGGAGGAAAAACAATGAAATCATTAACTGACTGCTACAAGCTCGCCAATGGGGTGGAAATTCCCTGCATCGGTTTCGGCACGTGGCAGACACCTGACGGGGATGTCTGCGTATCATCGGTGAAAGCTGCTATCGCAGCGGGATACCGCCACATCGATACCGCTGAAATGTATGAGAACGAAGACAGCGTGGGCAAAGCCATAAAGGAATGTGGTGTCAGCCGGGAGGAGCTCTTCGTTACCTCGAAGTTAAACAACACCGAACACGGCTACGAAAAGACCATGGCGGCGTTTGAGGGGACGATGGAAAAGCTGGGACTTAAGTATCTCGACTTATTTCTGATTCACTGGCCGAATCCCATCGCCTTCCGTGACCACTGGAAGGAGGCCAACGCCGGTACCTGGAAAGCCTTTGAGGAGCTGTACAAAGCCGGCCGTGTCCGCGCCATCGGCATCAGCAATTTCCGGCAGCATCACATCGAAGCTCTGATGGAAACCGCCACAGTTCCCCCGATGGTAAACCAGATGAAGCTTTGCCCCGGGGAGACCCAGGAGGAAGCGGCGGATTACTGCCGCTCCAGAAACATTCTGTTGGAGGCCTACAGCCCCCTCGGAACCGGCCAGATCTTCCAGGTGCCCGAGATGCAGGAGCTGGCCAGGAAATACGGGCGTTCCATCGCCCAGATCTGTATCCGCTGGAGCCTGCAAAGAGGGTATCTGCCGCTGCCCAAGTCGGTTAACCCTGCTCGGATTCAGGAGAATGCCAATGTCTTCGACTTTGAGCTGGAAGCGTCGGATGTTCAGCTGATAGCCGACTTGAAGGGATGCGTGGGATACGCCTCTGATCCGGATACAAGGACATTTTAGTAAATAAGGCTGTTTAAGAGAATTTTATAAAACAAAAAGGAGCATGGTCTGACAACCCGACGGGTATCGTTCCATGCTCCTTTATGTATTTGATTATTCCTCAGAAATAGCGCCTACAGGACAGGCACCAGCACAGGTTCCGCAGCTGATACAGGTATCAGCGTCGATTACGTACTGTCCTTCGCCCTCGGAAATTGCACTAACTGGACATTCGCCTTCACATGTTCCGCAGCTTACGCATGCATCACTAATAACATATGCCATAATAAATTACCTCCTTATATTCTATACATTTGCCTATATTCTATACTATAAATGTAAATTATTCAAGTGGAAAATGATGTAGTTTTTGTTCAAAATTAGGAGCAGAATAAATCCGGGGTACCGGCTCTTCTGTCTTTAATCCCGTGAAGGATTATTTTTTTTGCTCCCACAGCCTCTTCTCTGGACATCGGCGGCACGTCCTCCAGAGGATAGAGGATGCCGAGATTCTTATATTTTACCTTGCCCATATCGTGGTAAGGAAGTACATCCAGAGCCTTTGCGTATTTTAACGTTCCGATAAAACGGCCCAGATGGTATAAGTCTTTTTCCGAGTCCGTAAGCCCCGGTACAACCACGTGGCGTATCCACATGGGAACCTGCTTCTGATCGAGATACTCTGCAAACTGCAGAATATTCCGGTTCGAGTGACCGGTCAGCGCGCGATGCTTTTCATCGTCAATCTGCTTTAAATCCAGCATGACAAGGCGGGTGGAGGCGAGTAAACGGTCCAGCTGCTCTAAATACGCCTGATCTGAGGCGCGGAAGGTGACGCCGGAGGTGTCGAGACACGTATGAATATCCCTCCGGCATGCTTCCTCGAAGAGCTCTGTCACAAATTCCATCTGGAGAAGCGGTTCTCCGCCGGTCACCGTGATGCCTCCGCCCCGGTAGAAGGGGCGGGAAGCCTCGTACTGGTCCAGAATTTCAGAAACCGTCATGGCGGTTCCTCCATGGAGAGACCAGGTGTCGGGGTTATGACAGTACTGGCAGCGCATGGGACAGCCTTTGGTAAAGACCACCATGCGGATGCCCGGCCCGTCGACGGTGCCGAAGCTTTCAATCGAATGTATCTGACCTGTCGTCATGAGGAAAACGCCTGCCTTTCTGATGGAACGTATGTGGGAAGAAGGACGCGGATTAGATCGCGTCGTGGAACGTACGGGAGATAACCTCGTCCTGCTGTTCCTTTGTAAGTTTAATGAAGTTAACCGCGTAGCCGGAAACGCGCACGGTCAGCTGCGGATAGTTCTCCGGATGCTTCTGGGCGTCCAGTAAGGTCTCGCGGGTAAATACGTTGACATTTAAATGGTGTCCGCCTTCCTGTACGTAGCCGTCTAACAGGGAAACCAGGTTATCGATCTGAGAGTCGCTGATGTTTGTATTTGCCATGTTCTTTTCCTCCTGTAATGGTAAAAATTAATAGTTGTCTGAGAAATCCGTTCCACTGTTTTCCGGGTCTTCCTCATCGCTGTCCATACCCTCGAACAGTGTGGGCACGCTGCAGGCCAGATTCCCGGCTGCGCAGTCCAGGGAATTCATGGTGGTAACGGTTTTTGCAGTGGTGGTATCCGCGCTGACATTTCCGTCTTCATCCGAGCGGATATTCATATGACCGCCGCCGCCGGACATAAATGCATCCAGCATGGCGACGATATCGTCAATCTTTTTTTCATCAGGGGCTGCCATAAAAGCACTTCCTTCCTCGATTTAAATGTTGTCTAAATCCACTTCCAGATCGCCGGTAAAGATCTGATCTTCCTTGCCGAGCGCGCCGGGCACGATGGAGAAGGTATTGGAAATACCATCCTGTGCATCTTTAAATGGAAGCTTTGCAACGGAAGCCAGAGAAGCAACGGCTCCGTGGCTGTCGCGGTGGTGCATCGGGTTGGCGCCCGGAGCAAATGCCTCTCCTGCCTTTCTGCCATCCGGTGTTGCGCCGGTATTCTTGCCGTATACGACATTGGAGGTGATGGTCAGGATCGAGGTGGTCGGGATACCTCCGCGGTAAGTGTGGTTGCCCTTTACGTAGTTCATAAAGGTGTGGACAAGATCGCTGGCCAGCTGGTCGACGCGGTCGTCATTGTTGCCGTACTTCGGGAAATCCCCTTCTACGATATAATCCACGACGATGCCGTTTTCATCACGCACGGTCTTTACCTTAGCGTATTTGATTGCGGATAAGGAGTCGGCCACTACGGATAAACCGGCGATACCGGTCGCAAACCAGCGGGTGACCTTTTTGTCGTGAAGTGCCATCTGCACACGCTCGTAGGAGTATTTGTCATGCATATAGTGAATGATGTTTAAGGTGTTGACATAAACGCGGGCCAGCCATCTCATCATGTCCTTGTATGCCTCCATGACCTCGTCAAAATCGAGATATTCGGAGGTGATCGGACGGTACTTCGGACCTACCTGCTTCTTTGTCACCTCATCGATACCGCCGTTGATGGCGTATAATAAGCATTTTGCTAAGTTGGCGCGGGCGCCGAAGAACTGCATCTCCTTGCCGACACGCATGGAAGACACACAGCAGGCAATGGCGTAATCGTCGCCGTGGGTGACTCTCATCAGGTCATCGTTCTCGTACTGGATGGAGGAGGACTCGATGGAAGTCTTTGCACAGAATCTCTTAAAGTTTTCCGGCAGTCTGGTGGACCAGAGAACCGTTAAGTTCGGCTCCGGAGCGGTTCCTAAATTCTGTAAGGTGTGTAAATAACGGTAAGACATTTTGGTGACCATGTGGCGTCCGTCGATGCCGACACCGCCGATGGACTCGGTAACCCAGGTCGGGTCGCCGGAGAACAGCTCGTTGTATTCCGGGGTACGCGCAAATTTTACGAGACGCAGTTTCATAATGAAGTGATCGACGAACTCCTGAATCTCTTCCTCTGTAAATGTGCCCTCCGCCAAATCTCTCTGTGCGTAGATATCAATGAAGGTGGAAGTACGTCCCAGAGACATTGCGGCACCGTTCTGTTCCTTGACGGCTGCCAGGTAACCCAGATAGGTCCACTGGATGGCCTCCTTGACGTTCGTGGCCGGCCTGGAGATATCGAAGCCGTAGATAGCGCCCAGCTTCTTTAATTCACCCAGTGCGCGAAGCTGCTCGGACAGCTCTTCCCGCTCACGGATAACGTCAGAGTACATGATGGTACGGGTGGTCGCTTTCTGCTCTTCCTTATTCTCAATCAGACGGTCAATGCCGTATAAAGCAACGCGGCGGTAGTCGCCGATGATACGGCCGCGGCCGTATGCATCCGGAAGACCGGTGATGATGTGATTGGAGCGGCAGGCACGCATCTCAGGCGTGTAAGCGTCGAATACACCTGCGTTGTGAGTCTTTCTGTGAACGGTAAAGAATTCCTTAATCTCCGGATCAATGGTGTAGCCGTTGTCCGCACAGGCCTTCTCCGCCATGCGGATGCCGCCGTAAGGCTGTAAGGAACGCTTGAAGGGCTTGTCTGTCTGAAAACCTACAATTTTTTCTTTATCCTGATCGAGATAGCCCGGTCCATGGGAGGTGATGGTGGAAACAACTTTCGTATCCATATCCAGCACACCGCCGGCCTCTCTTTCTTTTGCGGACAGATCCATAACCTGGGCCCATAAATCTTTCGTTGCCTGGGTTGGACCTGCGAGGAAGGAGTCATCGCCGTCATAAGGGGTATAGTTCTTCTGTATAAAGTCTCTGACATTGATTTCTCTTTCCCAGACGCCGCCGCTAAAATCTCTCCACTCTGGTCTCATAATGTTGTACCTCCGTCGAATGCTTATTTATAAGTAAAAGTAATGAATGAGTGCCATCAAAAGTTATTATTCATACAACTTTTGTATGAATACATTATAGTTGAATACTGTATACACGTCAAGTCCCTGTAATGATAAAATTTTTACAAAAATGGCTGGACAATCCCTTGCTATTTCGGAAGAAAAGTATTATATTATAGAAACAGTATGTACATTTTTAAAGGAGGAATACACGATGCAGATTAGTAAAGATATGTTAATTGGCGCTCTGATCCAGATGGATGATTGCATTGCACCGATTTTAATGCGCGCCGGCATGCACTGTCTTGGCTGCCCGGCTTCTCAGGGCGAGTCTTTGGAAGAAGCATGCATGGTTCATGGAATTGACTGTGATACACTGGTTTCTAATATTAATGAAGTTCTTGCAGAGAGATAAGGAAACTTTTTATTCATAGGGGCACCGGCCATTTTTGATGGCCGGTGTTTTTTATGTGACAGGAAAGTGTCCCTGTTACATAAAAAGCTCTCCGGTGCTCTATCAGGAAAACTGGGCCAATGCAGCCCCACTATATGTTATGACAAGATGGCGAGATGTTATATATTAGAAAATACGAGATAAGCGTTTGTAATTACTTTATATATATGATAAAATAAATATCAGATTAAATTATACAAAATAAACAAAGGATGTTGACAAACATGTTATAACATGTTATTATAACATCACAGACAAGGAGGAACATATGGAACAACCCATCAGGCTAGGCAAGGATTCTAAGGTACCGATCCATCAACAGCTGTATTCCTATATAAAAGAAAGGATCGTAGAAGGCTTTTATAAAGAGAATGAGACCATTCCGTCAGAGAAAGAGATGCAGGAGATGTTCGAAGTCAGCAGGATCACGGTCCGCAGAGCCATATCAGATCTGGAGCATGACGGCTATCTAATTAAGCGGAAAGGACGCGGAACCATCGTATGCCCACAGAAAAAGGAGCGCGATATGTCTGTTTTCAACAGCTTCAGCGGGGATGCGAAGGTCAAGGGTGACAAACCGGGCTCTATTATTCTTCAATGCAAGGAAGTGGAGGCGAGCGTTAAAATTGCGGAGATGCTTCAGGTGGAGACCGGGGAAAAGGTCTATTTTCTGAAACGGCTCAGGCTGTTAAACGGGCGGATTATTGCCCTGAATGAGACGTATGTCAGCGGGCGGCTTGGCTTTGCGATCAGAGGTGAAGATTTTGATTCCGCGACGTCCCTGTATGAGTATCTGGAACAGCATGGGATTGTGCTTGGAAGCGCGGATGAGACGCTGGAAGCCAAGATGGCGACTTCGGAGATTCGCAGGGAGCTGTTTTTGGAGGAGAGCCAGCCTCTGGTCTACAAAGAGCGGGTTACGTATGATATGAACGGAAGACCGGTAGAATTTTCTGAGAATTCCTACTTGTCAGATTCTTACAAATACTATATTCATATTACCAATGTAAGAGGGGAGGGAAATACAGGTGAAAAGGTATGATTTCCATTCACATCTCGGGAAGACCAGATCCGGAGACGCGAATAATGCGGATCAGCTGGTGCGGGAGCTTGGTGAATTTGGAATCACAAAGGTGGGGATCTGTTCCTTATCGGGAAACGGCATGCGGCCGCAGAATGATCTTGTCTATGAAGCCATGTGCCAGTATCCGGGAATCGTTGAAGGATATGCGGATATTGATCCCAAGGCGCCGGATGCGTTTGATGAGATCCACAGGACGCTGGGCGATTTAAGGATGAATGGAGTAAAATTCATGGCATGGAAGCACGGTTACGCGGTGGAGAACTGCCCCAGTCTGGGACCGGTTATTGATGAGATTGGAAAATACGGCGTCCACATTCAGATTCATGGAGGAGCGAGTCCTCTGTGCACGCCGTTCGTCTGGATCGATCATGCGAAGCGGAGACCGGATATGAGGTTTGTATTTACTCATGTCTGCGGGAGGGAATTTGGGTACAGCTGCATCGAGGCGATCCGTGATCTGGACAATTTCTGGGTGGAGACGTCGGCCAACATGGAAATTGATATTCTTCGGAAGGCTGTGGAGGTGCTGGGGCCGGAACGAATGCTGTTCGGAACCGACTGGCCATATAAGCCGACCAATATTGAGGTTGAGAAATTGTATCATTTAGGGCTTAGCGAATCGGAGCTGGAACTTGTATTTTACAAGAACGCCGAGAAGTTATGGGAAAGGAAGGAGCAGCACCATGGTTGTAACACACATGAGAATTGATGACCGGCTGATTCACGGACAGATTGTAACCGCATGGATATCGGACTCGAAAGCAGAAGAAATCCTTGTGGCTGACGATATGGCTGCAAAGGACCCGACGCAGCAGATGCTGTTAAAGCTGGCAGTTCCTGCAAAGATTAAACTGGCGATTGTGACAGTTGAAAAAGCGGCCGAACTTTTAAAGGAAGACCAGTCCGATACAAAAGTACTTCTGATCGTAAGAAATCCAAAAACGGCATTAGATTTATTTGAACGGGGCTTTACTATTGAGAGCGTCAATGTGGGGAATATCAGCAACGCCCGTTCAACAGTGGGGAGAAAACGCCTTCTGCCTTATATTTACGTGGAGCCTGAGGATGTGGAGAATCTAAAGGCGATTGCGGAAAAGAATATAAGACTTGATGTGAGGGCGGTGCCAAACGATAAGTCCATAGACGGACTTGCGCTCATTTCCAAATAGGAGAAGGGAGAAACGTATGAGTTTGTTAGTGAAAGCTGTCCTTGTAGCGCTGGTTACATGGCTGACATTTTTTGATAAGTATTGTACGCAGTTCTTTACATACAGGCCGATTGTAATCGGCCCGATTATCGGACTGATCATGGGGGATTTAAAGATGGGGCTGATGGTAGGCTGTACCATCGAGCTGATGTTCTTAGGACAGGTATTTGTGGGGACGGCACTTCCGCCGGAGGAGACGTTCAGCACCATCATTGCAACTGCATTTGCATGTATCTCCGGCAGTACGGAGGTTGCGCTGGCAACCGCACTGCCGCTTGCAATTCTGGGGCAGATGGGAATGTATTTCCGGAATATGGTGCTCTGCGTGTGGACCCAGCACAGGCTGGAGGCCGCTGTTGAACGGGGAAGCAGAAGGGGCATCACCATGAACTGCCTGATTTTGCCCAATGTCTTCAATTTCGTTCTTTTCTCAGTTCCTGTTTTCCTTGCAATCTACTTAGGGGCAGGACCGGTTCAGGCGATTATCAATGCGATTCCGAAGGTGATTATCGACGGTCTGGCCGTAGGCGGCGGAATGATCGGTGCGGTAGGACTTGCGCTTCTTTTGAAGTGTATTAATGTAAAGCATATCTGGTACTATTTCCTGATTGGATTCTTTTTCTCCAGCTTTTTGAACATCAATCCGATTGGAATTACGCTGATTGCAGTCGTATGTGTGGCAATGGCCTATTATCGTGAGATGGACAGGGAGGTGGCATAATGGCGGAGAATACCGATTTAACAAAACTCAGTAAAAAAGATCTGATGAAGATGTATATCTATTCCCAGGCATTTGTAAGCGGCTTCAACTATGAAAAACAGGAAGTTCCGGGCTTTGCATTTTCCATGATGCCGGTAATCGAAAAAGTATACAAAAATGAGGAAGACAAGAAAGAGGCGTACAGACGCCATACAGAGCTTTTCCTGACAGAGGCCAGACTCTCCCATTTCGTCATCGGCGTGACCGCGGCGATGGAGGAACGCAACGCGAATGAACACGACATTGATCCGGTCAGCATCAACGCCATCAAGGCTGCTTTGATGGGACCTTTGGCGGGAATCGGCGATTCCCTCTATCACGGAACACTGCGTCCGATTATCGCGGGCCTGGCGGTATCCATGGTGATTGCCAGCGGATATACCAGCATGGTGGGACCGCTGCTCTTTGTTCTGGTTATGGCTGGCGTCGGACAGCTTCTGCGCTACTTTGGTATCTTCAAAGGCTACGAAAAGGGCGTTGAATTTGTCGGTGCGATGCAGAGCTCAGGCCTGATCGACAAGATGACGAGGCTGGCGGGAATTGCCGCATACGCTGTTATCGGCGGCTTCGTGTACAAATTCGTAACGATTAACGTTCCATGGACGTATAAGGCAGGCGAAACTGTGGTCAGCCTTCAGTCTACACTGGATGGCATTGTTCCCGGCATTCTTCCGCTTTTGTATACACTGCTGATGCTGTGGCTCATGGATAAGAAGAAAATGAATCCGGTAATCCTGATGTTAGTTACCATGCTGGTCGGAATCGCCGGTTATGCGGTTGGCATCTTAGGATAGCCGGGAGGTAGAAGATGATTATTGATTATCATTCCCATATAAAATGGGACCGGGATACCAATCAATATGATACGGAAGCACTGCTCCTGGATATGCAGGAGAACCAGATAGACAAACGCGTCGTATCGGCACTGGCCGGATTTTCCATAAGAGAACAGAACGATGCGGTGGCAGAGATGGTAAAGGCGCATCCGGACAGAATCGTGGGTTCTGCGGTGATCAATCCGAAGGAGAGGGACTGTGTGGCAGAGATGGAAAGGATTGCGGCCTCCGGCTGTTTTAAAACCATCGAGCTGGATTCCATGGAGCACTGCTACTATCCGGAGACGATGCCGGTCCTTGACACGATTATTGAAATTGCAGTGGCAAACCACATGCCTGTGAATGTATTCACAGGCTGGGGCTGCCGTACCATGCCGGCGCAGTGGGCGTATTACGCCAGACGCCATCCGGATATGACGATGGTTCTTCTGCATATGGGGACCACCGATTTTGGGTATGGCTGCGTGGAGCTTGTCCCTCAGTATGAGAATCTGATGGTGGAAACCTCCTGTATGTATGAATTTCCCATTTTGAGAAAGGCATTCAGCCAGATTCCGAAGGAGCGTTTTCTCTTTGGAACCCACTATCCGGATAAGCTTACGGTGTGTTCGGTCCACACCTTCGACTTACTTAAACTTCCGGAGGAGCTTAAGGAGTGTATGTTTTATAAAAATGCCGGGCGTCTGCTCGCGTGAATGAGGAAATAGAATGAAGAGAGAAGAAGTTCGACAACTGTTGAATGACCAGGCGTCCAGGCTGTTTGACGATATCGTAAACAGCCGTGTCCTGGGTGCCAACAATCATATACGCATGATTGGGGAAATCATGCTTCTGACTGCTGAGGACGAGTCGGAAAATGGGAAAAGTGTTCTTTATAAGGTGAGAGAAACGGCCCGTTTCTTCATGGAGACAAGGGGCCAGCAGAGCCGGGCAGTCTATCATGCGATCCAGTATTATATCAAGGGGCTGGATGAGCTTGAAAACTGTGGGGAAGAGGAGATCCGGGCTCGCATCACGGAGCGGATAGGCGCTTATGGAGTGGATGCCGCAAAGGATATGGACACGCTGGTCTCCTATGGCGTTCATATATCGGAGAACATGGATACCATCATGATCTTTGACTATTCCAGCACGGTTGACCGTTTTGTGGCGGAGCTGGGAAGAAAACGCACCATCTATATTCCGGAGAGCAGGGCGCTTGACGGTGGGAGGCCCTTTGTTAAAACGGCGCTGGAGGCGGGCCATGAGGTCCATTTTATTCCTGATACGACGATGCTTGTGGCTCTGAAGCAGTGCCAGGCGGCATTTATGGGAGCCGAGACTGTCTATCCGGATGGAACGGTTTTTAATACAGTAGGATCAGATATCCTGGCGATCCTGTGCCGGGAGATCCGGATACCGCTGTATGTGCTGACGCCGATGATAAAAGTGGATACAAGACCTGTATCAGGCTATATCAGGCTGTCTCCCATGCCATTTGACTACGGTCCCCGCCTGGCGGGAGCCTGGGAGCCGGAGCTTCGGGAGCAGGTGGATTTTAAGGGAATCAAGCTTTTGGAGATCGCTCCGGAGTACATCCGTGCATTGATAACGGAGAGGGGAATTATTCCGTCTTCTGCCTTTTTCCATGAGGCGATGGAATACGCCCGTTCATTAGAGGGGAGATGAGAGGTATGATGCGGGGAAAACAATTTCCGGTAGCACTGGCCATGATACAGCCGGAACCGTTTCCGGGCAGCTTTCGCCACGAAGGAAAGTCATTTGAAGAGATTATAGATATTTCGCTGAACGAGATTGAGATGATTGAGGCCAACGGTTTTGACGGCTATATCATTCAGAACAGGAACGATGCCCCTGTCAGACAGCATGCGCTTCCGGAGACTACGGCCTATATGACCGCCCTGGCAAGAGAGTGCCGGAGGCGCTTCCCGGATATGATACAGGGAATCCTGGTTGACTGGGATGGCGTGGCCTCTCTTGCCGTGGCAGACGCGGCCGGCTCCGATTTTATACGGGTGGAACACACCTATACCGGTGTGGAAGTCGGTTATGCGGGGATGATGGAGGCACAGTGCGTGGATATCTGCCAGTTTAAGAAGAGAATTGGGTCTGATATTCCGGTATATGCGGATGTTCAGGAGGTTCATTACGAACAGCTGGCAGGAAAGAGCATCGTTGACAATGCATGGGATACGGTAATGAATGCATTTGCGGACGGACTTTTTTTAGGTGGAAAAAGCTGTGAGGAGAGTATTGAGATCATAAAATGTGTGAGAAAACGCCTGGGCGAAAGAATTCCGATTTTCCTAAGCTCCGGTGCAACCGGAGATAACATCAGCAAAATCCTGCAGTATTACGACGGAGTCAGTGTGGGAACCTGGGTGAAAAACGGGAACATGAGAAATCCCATTGATCCGGTACGCGCCAGACAGTTTATGGAGGGTGTAAAGTCGGCAAGGAAGCTGCGCGGGGACAGCGGAGATGAGGGGATGCTATGATAGGAATCATTGTTGCGGGACATGGAAATTTTGCATCGGGGATTACCACCATGCTGGAACTTGTAGTCGGGAAGCCGGAACATTATGAGTTTATTGATTTTTTGCAGGGAGAATCTCAGGAAGCTCTGGAGGAGGATTACAGGGATAAACTGGATAAGCTGAAAGACTGCGAAAAAATTGTAATTATGACGGATATTACCGGAGGTTCCCCATTTAAGTCCGCTGTTACTTATGCGGTTTCCGATGACAGGCTGAATGTGATTTCAGGGACAAACGTTCCAATGCTGGTGGAACTGATATTCGGACGAATGAATTCCGATGACAGTGAGGCCCTGATTCAGTCGGCCATGGAAGCCGGAAAAGCACAAATCATACGATTTCATAAGGATATGCTATGAAACTGATAAAAAATGGTATAATTCTGACTGCAGAAACTGAATTTGAAGGAGATATCCTGGTTGATGGAGAAGTGATACGGGCAGTTGGCAGGGGCCTCGATGGTTTGGCGGATGACGTCATCGATGCGTCCGGCAAATACATATTCCCGGGAGGGGTGGATGAGCATACCCATTTCGGCTCCTTCGGAGGACGGCTGTTTGAAACCACAGAGGCTGCGGCAGTGGGAGGTACAACGACAGTTGTCGATTTTGCGCCTCAGGACAAAGGCGATTCTTTAGGAACTGCAATAGAGAAGCATGCGGCAAGGGCTGCCGGAGTTTCCTGCGTGGACTTTGGCTTTCATTCCATGGTCATGGATATGCAGGCGGATACGGCAGATCAGCTGAAGGAACTTCCGGAACACGGAGTCTCCTGTGTAAAAATGTTTATGGCTTATAAAGGAACGCCTTTCTATATGGAGGACGCTTCCATCCTGAAAGTAATGAATGAGAGCAGGCGTCATGGCATTACCATGATGGTTCACGCAGAAAATCCGGATATGATATCGTTTTACACAGAGCGATTAAAGGCGGAGGGGCGTTTGGAACCAATCAGCCACGCCTTTTCCAGACCACCGGTTACGGAAGAAGAAGCTGTGCGTCATGCAATTGTAATGGCTCGTGTGGCGGAGGCACCTCTTTTTATCGTTCACGTATCGACGAGAGGAGCGATGGAGGCCATCCGGGATGCATATGCCGGAGGCCAGTCTGTATATGGGGAAACATGCACCCATTATCTTGTGCTGGACACCTCGTTTCTGGCTTTGCCGGATTTTGAAGGCGCAAAATACGTCTGTGCCCCGCCTCTCAGAACCAGGGAGCATCAGCAGGCATTGTGGGAAGGGATCGACAAGGGCTGGCTCAACGCGGTCAGTTCGGATCACTGTGCCCTGGCAGGCGGTTTTGAAACGAAAAAAGAGGGATTGGGGGATTTCACAAAAATACCAAATGGAATTCCCGGCGTTCAAAACCGTATTTCCGTACTTTGGAGTCAGGGGGTGGCGAAAGGGCGCATCTCAAAACAGCGCTTTGTAGATCTGATTGCCACTGCCCCGGCCAAAAACTCGGGACTTGCAAAGAAAGGGCAGATTGCACCTGGTTTTGATGCGGATTTCGTGATTTTCGATCCCGGTTACCGGGGGATTATGACACAGAAGGATAATCTGGAAGGGATTGGATACGGGGCATTTGAAGGCTTTGAAATGATCGGACGTCCGGAACAGGTTTTTTTAAGGGGGATGCTGATTGCAGAGAATGGCCGTTTTACAGGAAGAAAAGGCTGCGGACGCCGGATTTTTGCAAAGCCGTACGCTGCGGCGTATGACCATTACCGGTCAGAAGCGTTATAATCAATTGCTTCCGGCTGCATTGACATCAAAGAGGAAATGTGATAGATTAAACTCTGACAGGAGTGATTATTTTGGAACGAATTATCATAGATGAATTAAAGAGGCGAATGAACTCTGTACAGATGGTACCGGTGAAACATTGTACGGAGCTTAAACTGGAAGCGTGAACGCTTTTTTCTTTCGCCGGAAAACAGAGAGTACAGCGGCATACAGCAGTATGCCTGGTTTTTGTACCTGTTTTCCGTAAGAGAAGGGATCGCTGCATATCCGGGGCTGTGGACAGTGTTTTGTCCGCAGCCTTTTTTTGATATCATGCGAGAAACGTGCTTTTTGTGATATCGAAAAGCCCTGCGGATTCGTTCTTGATTACTCATGGAAAGGATTAAATAAAATGAATCAATTAAACTGGAAACATTCCATTGCCCGTTTTTTAACCGCACAGACGATCTCCCTGTTTGGCTCCTCGCTTGTACAGTATGCGATCGTCTGGTATATTACACTCACAACCTCATCCGGAAAGATGCTTACAATTTCCACTATGTGCGGCTTCCTGCCGCAGATAGTAATCTCTCTGTTTGCTGGTGTCTGGATCGACCGGTATGACAGAAAAAAGATGATCATGTTTTCGGATTCAGCCATTGCCCTGTCCACGCTTCTTCTGGCTGCCGCATTTCTCAGCGGACATAAGAGCGTCTGGTTTTTGTTCGCTGCGCTGGTGGTGCGTTCAGCGGGAACCGGCATCCAGACTCCGGCAGTGAATGCAATGATTCCCCAGATCGTTCCGAAACCATATTTAATGAAGGTAAACGGCTTAAACAGCACGCTGTCTTCGATGATGATGTTTTTATCACCGGCGGCCAGCGGCGCGGTTTTGTCTGTGGCTCCTTTAGAGGCGGCGTTGTTTATCGATGTGCTGACAGCCGTGATCGGTGTAGGCATTACTGCCACCATCCATGCTGAGCCATACGAAAAACGCTGCCTTCCCGGTACTGCCGGTCTGGAAGAAATAAGAGACGGGTTCCGTTATCTGAAAGACAATCAATTGATAAAGAGACTTCTCCTTTTCCAGATCACCATACTTTTTCTCGTCAGTCCATCGGCTTTCCTGACGCCGCTCATGGTGAGCAGGACGTTTGGCAGTGAGGTATGGCGTTTGACGGCCAGTGAGATGACCTACAGCCTCGGGATGGTTCTGGGCGGGATCCTGATCGCCTCCTGGGGCGGATTTAAAAAGAGAATGAATACGACGCTGGCGGCGGGGGCTGTCTACGGGCTGATCATGATTGGCCTGGGAAATGCCGGCGTTTTCCTTCTCTATCTTCTGTTTAATACAGCCATCGGCATTACCTCGCCGTGTTACAATGCCCCTGTTACCGTAACAATTCAGGAAAAAGTATCTCCCGGCATGCAGGGAAGAATCTTTAGTTTCATGCAGATCGCCACGTCCTGCGCACTGCCGTTGGGAATGCTTGTGTTTGGGCCGCTGGCAGATCTTGTGCCGGTCCAGTATCTTTTAAACAGCGCAGGACTGATGATCCTGATTATATGCTGCATCGTATGGAAAGCAAACGGCTTTTCCGTCGAATCAGCCACAGAAAATATAGAACAACCTTTATGACAACCGATGCAGCAGTTCATGCCTCTGTCCGGTGCCCCGCAGTCCGCTCCGGGCGGGGGCTGAACTGTAATGCCGGTTGGAAAATCGGACCGTATGAAAAATAATAGTTGCATACGCAACTAATTTATGTTACCATATACAGCAGCGCTGAAAGCGAAATGACTCCGTCCGGCGGGAAGAAAAGCTGGCGGAATATGGAGGTGGGGGACGTGAAGGAACACCGGGAAATCGGGAAGTATATCTCGATGATCCAGAGGTTGAGCAACATTTATTTTGCAAATGAATTATCCTCTTATCAAATAGGCTGTGGACAACAGTTTTTTTTATTGCAGATTTTTAAAAATCCGGGGATCAGCCTGCAGGAGCTGGCTTCCAATGGAAGCTACGACAAGGCGACTGCGACCAGGGCTGTGAAGAAGCTGGAGGAAGAGGCGTACGTTCGGACGGAAACCGACGGAGAGGACAAGCGTGTCCGCCATATCTACGCGACGGAAAAGGCGATTAGGGTGGTGGATATAACCAGAAACAGTGTGGATACCCTGACAGAGGTTCTGCTGGAAGGATTTACGGAGGAGGAACGCGACTCTGCTGAAGCTTTTTTGATCCGCATGGCGGATAATTCATACAGACATATCATCGCGAACAAAGGAAAGGAATGATGTAATTTTATGGAACAGATTAAAGTAGAAAAAAAGGGCAATCCGCTGGGATACCGTCCGATTGGAGCGCTTCTTGGACAGTTTGCGCTGCCGGCCATCATATCGATGCTGGTAAATGCCATTTATAATATTGTTGACCAGATCTTTATCGGACAGGGAATCGGCTATCTCGGCAACGCGGCGACCACCATCGCATTCCCGATCGTAACGATCATTCTGGCCATGTCCACCCTGCTGGGCGCCGGAGGCAGCGCTTACGCGGCGATCAAGCTGGGAGAGAAGAAGGAAGAGGACGCCGAGAAGACACTGGGAACCGTATTTATCCTGACCCTGATCTCCAGTGCGGTTGTGATGGTGCTCGGATTCCTGTTCATGACGCCAATGCTGAAGATCTTTGGCGCCACAGTCAATACGATAGATTATGCAAGACAGTATACCTCGATTATCCTGATCGGTACCCCGTTTAACATGCTTTCCGTCGTCTTAAGCAATATGTCCAGAACCGATGGAAGCCCCGCTCTTTCCATGTATGCTCTTCTGGTAGGCGCCATTTTAAACACGATTCTGGATCCGATCTACATCTTTGTTTTTCACTGGGGCGTCAGCGGCGCGGCAATCGCGACAATCACATCACAGATCATTTCCGCTGTGGTTCTGGTGGTCTATTTCCTGAAAAAGGGTAAAAATATGCGTCTGCGCAGGAAAACCTTCCGTCTCGACAGTGAGATCTGTGCCAGAGCGCTGCCGTTGGGAATTTCCAGCGGTATTACGCAGGTGGCATCCACGATTTTACAGGTTGTGATGAATAATTCCCTGGTGTATTATGGAAATCAGACAACGGTAGGCGGTGACGCGGCTTTAAGTGCCATGGGGATTGTGAATAAGATCAGCATGATCCTGATCTCCATCTGTATCGGCATCGGTATCGGCTCCCAGCCGATTCTTGGCTTCAATAAGGGGGCCAATCAGCCGAAACGTGTAAGAAAAACGTACTTGCTGGCAATTTCGGCAGCTACCGGGGTATCGATACTCGGATGGCTGGCCTGTCAGATTTTCCCGGGACCGATTTTAAGTTTGTTTGGAACACAGGATGCAGAATTTACACAGTTTGCAGTCAAATGTTTAAAGATTTACATGCTCGGCATTTTTACGGCAGGATTCCAGGTGGTATCAACCAGTTACTTCCAGTCCACCGGACAGCCGCTCAAAGCGTCGGTGCTGTCCATGCTTCGTCAGCTGCTTCTGTTAATTCCGCTGATTCTGATACTGCCGCTGACCTTCAGCCTGGACGGAATCCTTTACGCGGGGCCGATTGCGGACGTGGCATCGGCGGTTATTGTAAGCCTGTTTGTTGTCTATGAGCTTAGAAAGCTGAATAAGGTGTGCAGCGCGTCAGAGGCGTGACGGACGCGCGTTTACGAAGGAGACGAAGAACATGAGTTTTAAGGCATCGATGGCGGGATTTCTGGCCCGGCTTTGTAAGGCGGACAGGAAGATGGCGGAAAATCTTCAGAACCCACCCAGAAACACGGGGGCTCTGGACATGGAACGCTTTACGAAGAAGGTGCGGGTGAAAAACTGGGATATCAGGGGATTTAAGGGAGTCACCGTGAACGGGAGCTACCCCGGAAGGGGGCATATCCTGATGCTTCCGGGCGGCGCGTATTCCCTGGAACCGGGGAAGCACCACCGGAGAATCGCAGAGCGCTTTGCGATTCTCGACCACATGAAGGTGTCGGTATTTCAGTATCCGCTCAGTCCGGAATATACGGCGGTGGATGTCCGCATCATTCTAATGGAGGCCTATGAGAGGCTGGTGAGAGAGTATCCGGAAGATATGTTTTTCCTGTTTGGGGACTCCTCCGGAGGTGGGCTGGCCCTTGCATTTTTGCAGGAACTGCGCGACAGGGGAGGCTGTCCCATGCCGGCCAGGACGGCGATGGTGTCTCCCTGGCTGGATATCAGCCTGACAAATCCGAAGATCAAGATTGCCAGAAAGACGGAACATATTCTTCCGGCAGAAGCGCTGATTGAGACTGGAAAACGTTACTGCGGCGGTCTAGACAAAGAGGATCCGTTCGTTTCTCCGATCTGCGGAACCATGGACGGGCTGGGACCGGTGCTGATGTTTTCCGGTGAAGAGGAGATTTTGACGCCGGACTGTGAACTTCTTGCTGAGAAGATGGAGAAGGTGACCGGCACGGAGCTGGTCTTCCGGAAAGCGGCAGGCATGTGTCACGACTGGATTCAGATTCCGTGCAGGGAGACTGATGTGACGCTGGATTTAATAGCCGGGTTCTTCCAGGAAGCGCTGGAGGCGGGATAACGGAATGAAATCCCGCTGCTGCAGAAAGAATCTGCCGATTTATAAAAAACAACCCGGAGACGCGATGCGCCTCCGGGTTATTCTTTGTGTGATGAAGTACTATGAATCAAAGGGGACGGGTCAGAGCTTTGCCAGAGACTGAAGGGCATGGCCTTCAATCAGCACCTCGTAATGTTCCCTGTAGTACGCTTCTGAAGCGTAATCCTGCCGGATCTTGGTGCCGTATTCCGCAAGGATGTTACAGACACGGCTGAAGTCGAGTGAACTCTCCAATGTATTCTTTATGACCAGGTAATACTGTCTCGCTTCCGGCTTTTTATATAATGTATTCTCTCCATCGTAGACCTGTAAAGCGGCGCGGGCTGCCTCCGATATCTGGTCGAGACTCTGGAAACAGTAAATTCTCATGGTGCTGGCAGCTGCCTCCTCCTTTGGAGCGGGAGCTTCTTCCTTATCTTTCTTATCTGCGCCTAAAAGTCCCAGGAGACCATCGGCGCCTTCTAAGAGTTCGCTTGCCAGATCGTTTAACATGGTGTCCTGATCATCGTCAGACATAGGGGAAAACTTGGCAAAACGGGTGTCCAGCTCTTCCGGGTCTTCGATCTTGGTGATGACGAGCATGACGCTTTCGTTGGACAGAGGAATCGCTTCCACCATGAGAGGAATGTCTTCGGCTTCAAATCCCACTTCGTTAGATGCTTTCTGAATCATCTCGCGGAACAGACTGCGGGCTTTTTCACTGCCATAAGCCAGTTCGCCCAAATTCAAGTTTCGGACACTTAAATCGAAACTGGTCAGTGTACAGCGAATCTGATTTTCATTAATACGTTCTATCTTCATAGGATCACTTCCTGTTCTTTTAAAATGTTGAATGATTGTTTACATACTTCCTCAACATAACTATACTATATAATATAACCAAAAGGCAATTACTATGTGAAAAAATTTATATAAATTTAAGGGATTTATGAAAAAAGGTTGAAAAAATGGGCATGATAGATTAGAATAGGCTCTAAGAGGCGATATTGGACAGGCAAAAAGGAGGTGGGTAAATTAAACACCGTTTTGTTTGGAAAATATCAGCTATGCCGTATCCTTGGGACCGGCCGTCTCGGAACCGTTTTTCTGGCGGTTCATCTTGGACTTTCCGAGTACCGCGCGATCAAGCGCGTGCCGAAGAGTTTTCTGGAATATGATCAGTTCAGGCGCGAAGCATTAATTCTGAAGGAGCTGCGCCATCCGGGAATTCCCATTGTATACGATGTAGAAGAAGACGAGAATTACAGTTATTTAATCGAAGAGTATCTGGAAGGAGAATCTCTCTATGACCTGGTTAAAAGCCAGGGATATCTGCCGCAGAGGCTGGTCATCCGTTATGGTATCCAGCTTACTGACATCATGAACTACCTGCATCTCGCAGGAACAACCCCCCTGTTATATCTGGATTTACAGCCGAGGAATCTACTGGTGTGTCATGGAACTGTGAAGCTGATCGACTTTGACCATGCCGCCTTTTCGGATGAGGCAAACGCGGCCGCAGACCGGTATGGAACCGTCGGCTGCGCCGCACCGGAGCAGTACGAAAAAAACGGAAAACTGGATGAACGGACAGACTTATATGCCATTGGTGTGATCCTCCACTATCTGTATACCGGTGTATTTCCGGCGGTGCCCTATGAACCGGTGCCATCGATGACGCCGGAGCTTGCCGCCATCATCCGGACCTGCCTGGAGCAAAAAAAGGAAAGGCGCTTTTCCTCGGCATCTGAACTGAACGAACGGTTAAAGCAGCTGGAGCAAAGGGGAGCCGCTGCAACTGCCTGTCTGCAATCACCTCTTACTATCGCGCTTGCGGGAAGCAAATCGGGGGCCGGAACGACTCATATAGCCGTCGGCCTGTCAGTCTGTCTTAGAAATCTTGGTTATCCCAATCTGTATGAAGAAAAAAACGGATCCGGTATGGGAGCGGGGCTCGGTGCCTTTACCGGTGCTTTGAGGGACCGCTGCGGTCTGATGCAGTACCATGGCTTTGTATGGAAGCCGGCTTACGGACCGGGTGTTAAGCTTCCCATGCCCTCCTGTGGCCTTGTGATTGCCGACTATGGGCATGAGGTGGAGGCGGCTCTGGCCGCGGAACCGGATGCACTGATCCTGGTCTGCGACGGCCGGGAGTGGAGCCGGGGAGCGGCGGAATCCGCGCTGAAATGCGTGGCGGAGCGCCATACCCCTTACGCAGCAGTTTATAACCATCTGGCGGAATCTGCAAGAGTAAAGCCTCCGGAGGGGATTGAGCAGAGCCGGTGCTTTCGGGCGCCATATTTTGCAGATCCACTGAAAGAAAGTGAGGGCACCAGGGAATTTTTCTGCCAGGTGCTGGATTCGCTGAAATCTGCCTCAGAGGCGGGTATGGATGCGTCCGGAAGATGGAGCTGCATGCGGATTTCCCGATGGAAGCACCCGGCCAGGGTACTGCGGGAGGCAGCCGGAAGAGCCAGACGAAAAAAACGGAGGGGCGTGTCATGAAAATGAAGCTCAAAAACCGTGTCAGCCGGACAATGGCGCCCAAAAGGGGCGCGGTATTTGCAGAACAGCGTCTGATTGGATTAATCGGGGCAGGACCGGCTGTGGGGGTGACCCATACAGCGGTCATGATGGCCGGATACTTAACCGGAATCTGCCGCAGGCGCTGTGCGGTGCTGGAGTGGAACGGCAGCGGAACGTTTGACCGGCTGGAGGAGAGCTGTCTTGGAAAAAGGAACGGAGGCCGGAGCAGAAGCTTTCCTGTCCTGGACGTGGATTACTACAGAAATGCGGGGACAGAGACTCTGGTGTTGTGCAAAAAGCTCCGTTATCAGGATGTAATTGTGGATTACGGGACAGTTTTAGAGGGGAATCAGGAGGAATTTTTCAGATGTGACAGGCAATTTCTTCTCGCGGGCTTAAGTGAGTGGCAGACAGGGGCGTTTCTGGATACCGCCGGATCATGGAAGAGAGCCGGTACAGGCTGGGAGACTCTCGCCGTGTTTGGAAGCGAGGAGACCAGAAAGAATATGGAAAAGGAGCTCGGACTTTCAATCCGGCGGATTCCGGTTTCAGTAGACGCCTTTGCTGTCACGGAAGCTGTCATGGAATTTTATCAGCAGATATTATAGCGGCAGGAGGGCTATGTGTCACGAACAGAAGCCTTGTGGAAACCTGGCCTGCCGCTTCTGCGCATGGAGGACAGTATGGATGAGAATGGAAAAGACAGTTACATAGCGGGAATGAAACGATACCGCGAAAGGGGAATTCCCATCGTGATCGACGGCGAGAAGTGCACGGAGCCGGACTGGAATCGTATCTTTGAGGCGAGGGAGGACAATTCGTTTTATATGGCCGATTTTGTCTCTGATGAGAAGACCGGGAAGCTGACGGAGATCCGGTTTGACCGGGTCTACCACAGATGAAATCATACGGGGCGCGCAGATACCATCTTCAGCCATCAGCCAGGGAAACGGCGCGTCAGGGCGGGACAGGGGAAACTGTGACGGTACGGCAGCAGCTGGAAGCGAAGGCTGAACTGTTGCGGGAATTTTTGCAATGTAATGAAAATGTAAGCAAATTCCCGTTGAAGTGTGGTATAGTATAATCCAAAGGGGTTTTTATGACTTACATCCATTACAGGAGGAATGCAAATGAAAAGGAGAGTGGTGCCATTTCTGGTGGCACTGGGACTGATTGTACTCGTAATTGCGGGTTTTTTTGGTATCAGGCTGGTGGAACGATATACGCCTTCCAAGGAGCAGGCGGACATCGGCAGACTGCTGGGGGTAAGCGGTGACAATGTGGCGGTGTATTTAAATAATGAGCTGCAGGAAACGAAAGGGATTTATATTGAGGAACAGACTTATCTCCCGATCGAATGGGTCAATGAAAATCTGAATGAAAGATTTTACTGGGATAATAATGAGAAACTGCTGGTCTACGCGCTTCCGGAGTCGATTGTCTATGCGGATCATTCCACGAAGGGAAGTTCAGGGAAGCCCTTGATCTGGGTCAATGACGAAGGGGTGTATCTGTCACTGGGGCTCATTGCCAACTACACGGATATCCGGCTTGAGGTCTTTGACCTGGCGGAGCATAAGCGTGTCTTCGTGAACAATGACTGGTCAGAAGAGACGAAGGCTGTGGCGGACAGCAAGGGAAATGTCAGGGAAAAGGGCGGAATCAAGAGTCCGATCATCACCAGGGTTGAAAAGGGGTCGGAGGTGACTGTGCTGGAGACCATGGAGAAGTGGGATAAGGTGCGGACCGTGGATGGTTATATCGGATACGTGGAGCATAAGCGGTTGGGCGGGAGCCGGAGTGAGACTCCGGTGAGCAGCTTTGTGGCTCCTGTCTATAAAAACATCTCTCTGGATGAGCCGGTATGCCTGGCCTGGCATCAGGTTACGAAGCCGGAAGGTAACGCCTCCTTTGATAATCTGATCGCCAATACAAAGGGACTGAATGTTATATCTCCGACCTGGTATGAGCTGACTGATAATGAGGGCGGATTCAATTCCTACGCGGATGCGGCGTATGTGCAGAAAGCCCATGACATGGGACTCCAGGTGTGGGCTCTGATTAATAATTTCAGCAATGATGTGCAGACCGAGGTACTGCTGTCGAAGACCTCCACCCGCCAGAAGCTGATCGGGAAGCTGATGGCCGAAGTGGAACAGTACGGTTTAGACGGACTGAACCTGGATTTCGAGGGAATTAAGAAAGAAGCCGGCGTCCATTACATTCAGTTTATCAGAGAACTGTCAGTTTCCTGCCGGAAAGAGGGCATTGTGCTGTCTGTGGACAATTACGTCCCGTATGCAGGGAATGAGTTCTATAACCGGAAGGAGCAGGGAATTGTGGCCGATTACGTCATCGTTATGGGGTACGATGAGCATTACGCCGGCGGCGAGCCGGGATCGGTCGCTTCGATCGGCTATGTAAATGATGGAATTTCCAATACGTTAAAACAGGTGCCGAAGGAAAAACTGATCAATGCCATTCCTCTGTATACGAGAGTCTGGACCGAGGAGGCGGCTGGCAAGACGTCATCGGTAGCTCTCGGCATTGCCAGGGCAAAGGAATGGGCGGTGGAGAATAACGTGGAGCTGTTCTGGCAGGAGGAACTGGGACAGTATTATGGGGAACTGAAGACTGAGGAGGGGACGAAAAAAGTCTGGATGGAGGAAGAACGTTCCATAGGGCTTAAGATGGATCTGATCAGGAAGTATGATCTGGCTGGAGTGGCCTGCTGGAAGCTTGGCTTCGAGCCCGCCGAACTGTGGGATGAGATACGCATGGATCAGGAGTAGAACATCGCAAAGAGACAGGAAGGTTCAGAGTTATGAAAAAGAGAACAGCATTGTATGCGGCGCTGATCTGCACAATGATGACCGGGTGTTCCTTAAAAAGCCCGGTTTCGGAGACAGTGACGGAACCGGAGAGCACTACGGAGACGGAACGTGCGGAGATTCCCCAGACACCGGCCGAGACAACGGTGCCTTCGACCATTGAGGAATTTCCCCACGAGGCGGAGGAACCCACGGTAAAACCGCCGGAACAGAAATTTGAGGAGGGCTGCAGGATTCTTCTGGCTTCGGATATCCATTACCTCTCCCGCGGGCTGACGGATTTTGGAGACGGGTTCAAGTATAAGGTGGAACACGGTGACGGGAAAGTGGTCAATTACATCTGGGAGATCACGGATGCATTTATTGAAGCTGTGAAGAAGGAGGACCCGGATCTCGTGATTCTGTCAGGGGATCTGACTCTTAATGGAGAGAGGGACAGCCACCTCGATTTCGCAAAAAAGCTGAAGGAGATCGAGGACGCCGGAATCCCTGTCATCGTCATTCCGGGAAATCACGATATTAATAATACGGCGGCGGCCCAGTTTACAGGCGCACAGGCCCTGGGAACGGCACATATCGGCCCGGACGACTTCGCGGAGATTTACCGGGATTTCGGTTACGATGAAGCGGTGAGCCGGGATACCGCATCGCTCAGCTACGTATACCAGATTGATGACTATAACCGGGCGCTGATGCTGGATACGTGTCAGTACGAACCTTATAATCAGGTAGGAGGCATGATCCAGGAAGAGACGTACGACTGGATTGAAAACCAGATGGAGGACGCCTGGGACTTAGGGATGAATGTGATACCGGTGGGGCACCACAATCTGCTGGATGAGAGCGAGGTCTATGTAGAGGACTGTACCATCGAACACAGCGAGCAGCTGATCGATCAGCTGGACAGCTGGGATGTACCGTTATTCTTAAGCGGACATCTCCATGTACAGCATTTTATGCGGGAAGATGAGGACTACGGGATCTATGAGATCGTCACCAGCTCTCTGGCGACTCCGCCCTGCCAGTATGGAATGCTGGATTACGGGGACGACGGAAGCTTTCAGTATCACACAGTGCCTCTTGATATGGAAGCCTGGGCGAAGGAGCAGGGGAGCACGGATAAGAATCTGCTGAATTTCAAATCGTACTCCACAGATTTTTTGAACCGGGTATTTTATAATCAGGCGCAGGATGAATTTGAACGTATGAATCAATTCGACAGTCTCACGAAGCGTCAGAAAGACCAGATGGCAAAGGTGTACGCAGAGATTAATGCAGCCTGCTATGCGGGAAAGGCCGTGGAGATAAAGGATAAGGCGACGGAAAAGGATGGATACAAGCTGTGGGGGGAGAATGGATACCCCAGTATCTTAAGCCAGTACCTGGAATCGATTGTCAGGGACGCCACGAAAGACTATAATTCGCTGAAAGTGGAGTAAAGTTAGTTCTTTTTTATTTTGCCGGCAGATATAATTCAATAAGAATACGAATCAGGCAGGCAAAGTGAAACTATCAAAATTGGAACCGTATCTGGCGGTACTGCTGCTGGTTATGGTCTATATCGTATCCCGCCAGGCAGGCCGGATGGCGGCGGGAGTCAACGTAGTCTCCGGGAAAGATCGGCCGGTCGTGGTGATCGATGCGGGCCATGGAGGCAATGACCCCGGGAAGATCGGAGTGGATGGAAGTCTTGAGAAGGACATTAATCTAAAGATCGCGAAGAAGGTGAAGGCGTATCTGGAAGCCTCCGATGTCCAGGTGGTCTTAACACGTGAAGACGACCAGGGTCTCTATACGGAAAAGGACAGCAAGAAAAAGATGGCGGACATGAACCGGCGCTGTCAGATTATCAATGAGACGAGTCCGGCGCTGACGGTGAGCATCCATCAGAACAGCTACCACGAGGAGGGAATCTCAGGCGGCCAGGTGTTTTACTACAAGGGATCGGAAAAAGGAAAAAAGCTGGCGGAGACGCTGCAGAAGCGGTTTGACTTCGTCCTGGGCGACAAGAATACGAGAGTAGCCAAGGCCAACGACAACTATTTCCTCCTGCTCCATGTGAAGACGCCGATTGTCATTGTGGAATGCGGTTTCTTATCGAACTGGAATGAATCGGCCATGCTGAATTCCGAGGAGTACCAGGACCGGCTGGCCTGGACGATACATATGGGGATTATGGAATATTTGAACGGGAGATAACATATTGACAAAGAAATGGGGCGCTGTTTTGTGAAAACAGCGCCCTGTGTCTGTAATTCCGACAGATTCCGGAGGTATTATCCGGTCGTAATGGCGGATAACGGGGTTCCTGCTACAGCAGGAATATGTTATGCCTCCGGCATTCTTCGATCATGTCGTTCGGCCAGATGCTCGCCTGTACCTCGCCTACATGGGCGCGGTTTAAGAGGAGCATACATAGGCGGGACTGACCGATACCGCCGCCGATGGTGTAAGGCAGCTGGCCTTCTAACAGCATGCGGTGGTAGGGCAGAGAGCGGCGGTCTTCACAGCCTGCTTTCTTAAGCTGTTCCTCCAGGGACTTCTCATCCACACGGATTCCCATGCTGGAGATCTCCAGGGCACAGTTTAAGTTCTCAAACCAGAAGAGAATATCACCGTTTAACTGCCAGTCATCGTAGTCGGGAGCTCTGCCGTCGTGAGGCTCGCCGCTGGCCAGCTTATCGCCGATCTGCATTAAGAAAACGCAGCCGTATTCTTTTGTAATCAGGTTTTCCCTTTCCTTTGGCGTCTTGCCCGGGTAACGGTCTTCCAGCTCCTGGGAGGTAATAAAGGTGATCTCCTTTGGAAGGTGGTTGACTGCGTTCGGGTACTTATACCAGACCTCGTGCTGCATGTGCTTGATAATCTTAAAGATGGTTCGGACTGTCTCTTTCAATGTTTCGATGGTACGATCCTCTTTTGTAATGACCTTTTCCCAATCCCACTGGTCTACATAGCAGGAGTGGAGATTATCCAGCTCCTCATCGCGCCGGATCGCGTTCATGTTTGTATAGAGCCCCTCGCCAGGCTGAAAGCCGTATTCGTGCAGGGCCATTCGTTTCCATTTAGCGAGAGAGTGGACGACCTCCACCGTTTCGCCGGGAATTCCTGCTATATCAAACTGGACGGGGCGTTCTACGCCGTTTAAATTGTCGTTCAAACCGCTGCTCTTCTCCACGAAGAGGGGGGCGGAGATTCTCTCTAAGTTCATTTCCTTTCCAAATTCCTTCTGAAAGGTGTCGCGTATGTATTTGATGGCCTCCTGCGTCTCACGGACGGTAAGGTGGGGGTCATAGTTTTCTGGTATCATGAGTGCCATTTCATTGTCCTCCCGGTATAATATCCCTTTTATGGTATCATTATTACAGAAATTCCGCAAGTATTACAGGGGAGGGAAGCTTAAAAAGTTGCATGGTTCCGGGCGTTGTGCTATGATAAGCAGTAAGTATGAAGAGGAAAAGTCATAAGAGAAGAGAGCAGAGAAAGATGGTAACAGAACGAATTATAATAGAAGATACAAGTCAGATTGATTTGAAAAAACTTGAAAAGGCGGCAGCAATTCTGCGGGAGGGCGGTCTGGTGGCATTTCCGACGGAGACTGTATATGGTCTCGGTGCCAATGCCCTCGATGAGGAAGCGGCAAAAAAGATTTATGCGGCCAAAGGAAGGCCTTCAGACAATCCGCTGATTGCACACATCGCGGATTTTTCTGATTTGAAGCCTCTGGTAGCGGAGATACCGGAGACGGCAAAGAAACTGATGGAAGCGTTCTGGCCGGGACCGCTGACCATGATATTTCCAAAGAGTGACGCTGTCCCATACGGCACGACAGGAGGACTGGATACGGTGGCGGTCCGCATGCCCAGCGACCCTGTGGCCATGACGCTCATCCGGCTGTCCGGCGTGCCGGTAGCGGCACCCAGTGCCAATACATCGGGGCGGCCCAGTCCTACGACGGCGGATCACGTATGGCAGGATATGAATGGGAAGATCGATATGATTGTGGACGGAGGTCCGGTTGGGATCGGTGTGGAATCCACCATTATCGATGTGTCCGGCCAGGTGCCGGTTATTCTGCGCCCGGGTGCCGTCACACAGGAGATGGCCGGTGCGGTGCTCGGGATGGGGATCGGGCTGGATCCGGCGATTACAGGCGATGGCCCGATGAAGGCCGATGTGAAGCCGAAGGCGCCGGGGATGAAGTATAAGCATTACGCGCCAAAGGCGGATCTGACACTGGTTGAAGGGGAGCCGGCCGAGGTGGCCCGGACCATCAATCATCTGGCAAAGGAGAAGCTGCAGGCGGGGTACCGTGTGGGGATTATCTGTACGGACGAGACACAGGAGCTGTATCCGGAAGGCATGGTGAGAAGTCTGGGGCTGCGCGCCAGAGAGGAGACCATTGCACATAATTTGTATGCCGTTTTAAGGGAATTTGATGATCTGGAGGCAGATTACATCTATTCCGAAAGTTTTTCGGCCGACCACCTTGGGCAGGCGATTATGAACCGTCTGAAGAAGGCGGCAGGATACCATATGATTCACGGGGGATGCGCAGAGGAAGGCGCAGAAGCCGGTCGTTTACAGTAAAGGAGGAGACAATGCTGATGACTGAGAAGAGAGAAGATTATATTACATGGGATGAATATTTTATGGGAGTTGCCATGTTATCGGGAAAACGTTCCAAAGACCCCAGTACGCAGGTGGGAGCGTGCATCGTAAGCCAGGACAATAAGATTCTGTCCATGGGATATAATGGATTTCCAAAGGGATGTTCCGATGATGAATTTCCCTGGGGCAAGGAGCATGAAAAGGATGATCCCTATAATGCCAAATACTTTTACTCCACCCACAGTGAGTTAAACGCCATTTTAAATTACAGGGGCGGCAGTCTGGAGGGCTCGAAGCTGTATGTTACGCTGTTTCCGTGCAACGAATGCGCCAAGGCTATCATCCAGTCAGGAATCAAGACCATTGTCTACGGCAGTGACAAGTACGACGGAACGCCGGCTGTCAATGCCTCCAAGCGTATGCTGAATGCGGCGGGAGTGCGGTATTACCAGTATCAGCCCACAGGCCGGAAGATAGAAATCGAGGTTTAAGTTCAATATGAAGTGTTTGCTTGCGGCGCTGAATGCCAAATATATACATTCCAACCCCGGGATATACAGTCTGAAGGCCTACGCCATGGGACGGCTGGAACAGGATTCTGCCTGCCTTAAGCGGGAAATCTCGGTGGAACTGGGAGAGTATACGATCAATAACCAGATGGGAGATATCTTAAAGGACATCTATTTAAGAAAGCCGGATATCATCGGCTTCTCCTGTTACATCTGGAATATAACCTGGGTTATGGAACTTGTGCGGGACCTGCCGTCCGTTCTCCCGGAAGCGGAGATCTGGCTGGGAGGTCCCGAGGTTTCTTATGACGCGGCCGATATCCTGGAGCGGGAGCCGAATGTCACGGGCATTATGATGGGAGAAGGGGAGGAAACCTTTCTGGAAGTGCTGAAGCATTACGCGGAGGGCAGGAGGGACTTCTTTACGATCGATGGTGTGGCCTGCCGGAATGAGAAGCGGGAGGTAGTCAGCCGGCCTCTTAAGAAGGCTGCGGATATGAGCGCCATTCCGTTTCCGTATGAAGATTTGCATGATTTTGAGCATAAGATTGTCTATTATGAGAGCAGCAGGGGCTGCCCGTTTTCCTGCAGCTACTGTTTATCCTCTCTGGATAAGTCGGTCAGGTTCCGGAATCTGGAGCTGGTGAAACGGGAACTGGATTTCTTTCTGGAACACAGGGTGCCCCAGGTGAAGTTTGTGGACAGAACCTTTAACTGCAGCAAGAAGCATACCATGGAGGTCTGGCGTCATATCACGGAGCATGACAATGGGGTGACCAACTTCCATTTCGAGATATCTGCCGATTTGCTCGATGAGGAGGAACTGGAACTGATGGCACAGATGCGTCCCGGATTAATTCAGCTGGAAATCGGCGTACAGAGCACGAATCCGGATACCATCCGGGAGATCCGGCGGAAGACGGATTTGAACCGCTTAAAATCGGTGGTGGAGCGAATCCACGGGTTTGGCAATATCCACTGTCATCTCGATCTGATTGCAGGCCTGCCTTACGAGGGATATGAAAGCTTCCGAAACTCTTTTAATGAGGTATATGGCATGAAGCCTGATCAGCTGCAGCTTGGATTTTTAAAGGTGCTGAAGGGCTCTTATATGGCTGAAAATGCGGAAGCTTACGGTCTCGTCTACAGTGCAAAACCGCCCTACGAGGTTCTGGGCACGAAATGGCTCGACTACGAAAGTCTGCTGAAATTAAAGGGCGTGGAAGAGATGGTGGAAGTCTATGAAAACAGCGGTCAGTTTACCGTTACCATGAAAGAACTGGTGAAGGAATTTGACACGCCGTTTGACTTATTCTCTGAACTGGCGGAATATTACGAGGCACACACGCTGACTGGAGTCAGTCACAGCCGCATGGCAAGGTATGAGATATTAGACGGGTTTGTGGCGGAACACATACCAGATAAGATGGAACTGTACAGAAGGCTCATGGTATATGACCTGTATCTCAGAGAAAATCTAAAGAGCCGGCCGGATTTTGCCGAAGACCAGACCCCATTTAAAGAGAGGATACGGGAATTCTTTGCAAAAGAGGCGGTGAATCATCGATATTTACGTGAAGGATACGAGGACTTTGAGGCGAGGCAGCTGATTAAAATGGCTCATCTTGAAGTGTTTGGAGGAAAGACGGCAGTGCTGTTTGACTACAGACAGCGGGATCCGCTGAGTTATAACGCGGCGGCTTTTGTGATTGATGAGTTCTTTCATTGAGAGGAAAATAAACAGGATATGGCAAAGAGAGAGACGAAAGCGGAGTTTAAAGCGCGTGTGGATCATGTGCTGGCAGCTCTTGATCAGGAATATGGAACGGAGTACGTCTGCTACTTAAACCACGAGACCCCATGGCAGCTGCTGATTGCAGTGATCATGAGTGCGCAGTGTACGGATGCCAGGGTGAATATCGTGACGGCAGACCTATTCAAAAAGTATGACTCCATCGAAAAGTTTGCAAATGCCGATTTAAAGGAGCTGGAAAAGGATATCCACTCCATCGGGTTTTACCACATGAAGGCGAAGAATATTATCTCCTGCTGTCAGGGGCTGCTGGAACGGTTTGGCGGCCAGGTTCCGCGGACCATCGAGGAACTGACCAGTCTGGCCGGCGTCGGGAGAAAGACGGCCAATGTCATCCGGGGAAATATCTACCATGAGCCAAGTATCGTGGTGGATACCCATGTAAAGCGGATCTCCAGAAAGCTGGGATTTGCGAAGGCGGAGGATCCGGAGAAGATTGAGATGGAGCTTATGAAGGTGCTTCCCAAAGAACACTGGATCCTCTGGAATATCCAGATTATCACGCTGGGGCGGAGCATCTGCTTTGCGCGAAGCCCGAAGTGTAACGAATGCTTCCTTCGGGAGTACTGCCCGAGTGCGGAGCAGTAGGGGGATCAGATGGTAAATTCCTATGTTGCGGTGGACTTGGAGACGACAGGGCTGGATCCCAAACGGGACAAAATTATTGAAATAGGAGCTGTGCGGATTGAAGATGGCGAAATCACGGCTGAATTTGAGTCGTTTGTAAATCCGTACCGCATGCTGGAGGCGAAGACGAGAACACTCACCGGAATCCGTGACCGGGATGTCGTTCATGCGCCGGGGATTGAGGAAGTGCTTCCCGTTTTTTTAAACTTTGCGGGGGAACTGCCGCTTCTGGGGCACAGGATTATCTTTGACTACAGCTTTTTAAAGCGGGCGGCGGTCAATCTGGGGGAATCGTTTTCAAGAGCGGGAATCGATACGCTGACACTTGCCCGGCTGTTTATGCCGGCGGAAGAGAGGAAGAATTTAAAGGCGGCCTGCGGCTGGTTTGGGATCGATCAGAGAGAAACACACCGCGCCATGGCCGACGCGGTTGCGGCGCACCAGCTTTATCAGGCGATGAAAAAGAGATATGGAAAGGAACACCCGGATGCATTTTCCGAAAAAAATCTTATTTATAAGGTAAAAAAGGAGCAGCCGGCCTCAAAAAGGCAAAAAGAACACTTGCAGGATTTAATAAAATATCATAAAATAAGCTTAACTGTGCAAATTGACCACTTAACCCGCAATGAAATCTCCAGAATTACGGATAAAATCATAGCACAGTATGGAAGAATATGAGAGAGGTGAATATCATGATTAACTTTAACGATAAAAAAAACAGGAAGGTCGTTTCCATAGTTCTTATCGCAGTGGTAATTCTGCTGATCGTAGCTATGGTACTGCCGATGATGATGATCCGCTAGAAGAGGAAGGCGGCAGGCAGCAACTTGAAAATTGAGGAATGATTATGAAAAACGAAAACTTGGCAGCAGGCCTTGCTGCTGTGGTGCTGGCGGTGGGGCTGACACTGGCCGTTCCGGCACCGGCGCGGGCCGATACCCTTCCGGACGGACTCTATGTAGGAGAATACAGTCTGGGAGGAATGACAGAAGAAGAAGCCGGCGAAAAGATTCAAAGTCTGGTAGGCGAGATGGAGAATCAAAAGATTACGCTGGTCGTGGATGGAGAGTCCGTGGAAACTACGGCGAAGGAACTGGGCTTTCACTGGTCCAATACCGACGCGGTAAACCAGGCGGCAGCTTCCGTAACGGGAGGGAATTTAATCCATCGATATTTAAACTTGAAAGACATCGAACATAACCATGTCGTCATACCATTGGAGACAGCTTTCGATGATGGTAAGGTGGCGGCATTCGTAGAGGAGAAATGTGCTTCTGTCGTAGCAGAGCCAAAGGATGCGTCGATCACGAGAGAGAATGGTGCGTTTGTCATCACTCCCGCCGTGGTTGGAAAGAGTGTTGATGTGGGAGCCACGAAAGCGGCTCTTGATGAGGCGATTTCAGGCGGACTTAAGGAACCGGTGACCGTGACTGCTGCAGTGGCTGATGCTCAGCCTGCCATTACAACGGAGGCGCTGTCAACCATTCAGGATGTGCTGGGAACCTTTTCCACGGATTTCTCCAGCAGCGGTAACTCCCGGGCCACCAATTTACGGGTGGGCGCGGGTAAGATCAACGGCCATGTGCTGATGCCGGGAGAGACGCTCTCCGGTTACGAATGCATGCATCCGTTTACAACAGCCAACGGTTACGCCACTGCCGCCGCCTATGAGAATGGCCAGGTGGTGGACAGTGTGGGAGGCGGCGTATGCCAGATATCCACGACGCTTTACAACGCGTCTCTCCGCGCAGAACTGGAGATTACGCAGAGACAGAACCACTCGATGATCGTTACGTACGTGAAACCCTCGGAAGACGCGGCGATCGCCGGTACTTATAAGGATTTAAAGATTACGAACAATTACAGCACTCCCATCTATGTGGAAGGCTATACGTCAGGCAAAACACTGACCTTTACCATTTACGGGAAAGAGACGAGACCTGCCAACCGGACATTTAAGTTTGTGTCGGAAACGCTGGCGACGATGGATCCGGGACCGCCGAAGGAAGAGGTGGACCCATCCATGGAGCCGGGTACCAGAAAGCAGGTTCAGTCAGCTCACAGGGGATATAAGTCCAGACTGTGGAAGTACGTCTATATCGACGGAGTGGAGCAGAGCAAAGAGATTCTGCATACAGACACATACAACGCCTCCAAGGCGATTGTGAAGGTCGGACCGGCCGCTCCTGCAGTAACCGTACCGCTTCCGGAGGAGACGACTGCTTCTGTGGAGACTCAGCCGGCCGAGCCGTCGCCGGTGGAAGGGGAGAACGGAGGACCGGGTGTGACTTTGCCGGAGGCAGCGGCACCGGAACCTGCTCCGGCTCCGGAGCCCGAAGCACCTGCCGTGTCTCCTGTACCGGCGCCTGAAGCAGCCGATGCGGCACCTGCCGTGTAATGGGAGTCAGGCATGAGGAAGATTGAAAGAGAGAATACCGGCCGTATGGAGCCGGGACAGAATCTGGTTGTGGCAGGATATGCGGGATACGCCGGCACGGTGGAGATTGTGAGGCAGAAGCGCGGAGAACTGCTTACATGGTTTACGGAAAGCTATTTAGACCGGATTATGGAAAATGAAGATGGAACACTGAGTGGGAATCTGGAACGGTGGAAGGCATTTGGAGCCACGGAGTGTGAACCGGCAGGGGAGGGCGGAATACTTTCCGCCCTCTGGAATTTATCCGGGGCATACATGACGGGCATCGAATTTTCGCTGCGCCAGATTCCTGTCAAACAGGAGACAATCGAAGTGTGTGAGCGGTATAATTTGAACCCATACCGGCTTTATTCAGACGGCTGTCTGCTCTTTGTCACAGACAATGGCGGTGAGATGGTACTGTCCCTGGAACGGGAGGGAATCCATGCCGCGGTGATTGGACGGGTGACGGAAGGAATTGGAAGAATCATCAGACACGGGGAAAGCACCGGCTATTTAGACCGGCCCGCGGAGGATGAGATTCATAAAGTATTATAAGCAGTCATGATAATCAATCATTTTAATCAGGAGGTAAGGTTATGAGAGAAAAGATATTGGCGGTTATTGAAAAAAACAGCAGAATCGACTTAAAAGATCTGGCGGTTCTTCTGGGGGAAAGTGAGGCTGCGGTCGCCAATGAGATCGCCGAGATGGAAAAAGAGCATATCATCTGCGGATACCATACCCTGATTAACTGGGATAATACCAGTGATGAAAAAGTGGTTGCCTTAATCGAAGTGAAGGTAACGCCTCAGAGAGGCATGGGATTCGATAAGATCGCGGAGCGCATCTACCAGTACAGTGAGGTGGAGGCGGTCTATCTGATGTCAGGCGCGTATGACTTTACCGTATTTATTGAGGGAAGAACCATGAGACAGGTGGCACAGTTCGTCTCGGAGAAGCTCTCCCCGATGGAATCGGTATTAAGCACAGCAACTCACTTTGTACTTAAAAAGTACAAGGACCATGGCACCGTACTCGCTGAAGAGACGCAGGATGAAAGGATGTTGATTACCCCGTGAGAAATCCATTATCAGAAAGAATCGTAGAGATTCCGCCATCAGGAATCCGTAAATTTTTTGACATTGTAAGCGAAATGAAGGACGCGATCTCCCTGGGCGTTGGTGAGCCGGATTTTGAGACCCCATGGCATATCCGGGA
This sequence comes from Hungatella sp. SL.1.14, assembly GCF_024460495.1. Classification (NCBI taxonomy): domain Bacteria; kingdom Bacillati; phylum Bacillota; class Clostridia; order Lachnospirales; family Lachnospiraceae; genus Hungatella; species Hungatella sp. SL.1.14. Next base: position 140,872 of record NZ_JANFYJ010000016.1, read on the forward strand.
AGAAGGAATATATTCACTGGAAAAGGGACGGACGTTCTACACGTCCAACGCCGGGCTGAGAGAATTAAAGGTTGAGATTTCCAACTATTTAAAACGGCGTTTTCATGTTACATACGATCCGGATCATGAAGTGATGGTGACGGTAGGCGGAAGTGAGGCCATTGACGTGGCCCTGCGAGCCATGCTGGATCCTGGCGACGAAGTGCTGATTCCCCAGCCGTGTTTCGTCTCCTATGTACCGTGCACCATTCTGGCCAATGGTGTCCCTGTTCCGATTCCGCTGGAGGAAAAAGACAACTTTAAGCTGACAAAGGAAAAACTGCTTCAGTATATCACACCGAAGTCGAAAATCCTTGTTCTGCCGTTCCCGAACAATCCGACGGGGGCGGTCATGACCGCGGAAGAGCTGGCGGTTATCGCGGAAATCGTGGTCGAAAAGGATCTGTTTGTCCTGACAGATGAGATCTACGGGGAACTGACGTACGGGATGGAGCATACCACCATCGCTTCCTTCCCTGGCCTGAAGGAGCGTACTGTGCTGATTAACGGTTTCTCCAAGGCGTATGCCATGACCGGCTGGCGTCTCGGCTATCTGGCCGCTCCGGCAGTGATTCTGGAGCAGATGCTGAAGATTCACCAGTTTGCCATCATGTGTGCGCCCACCACCAGTCAGTACGCTGCGGTTGCGGCACTTCGGGACGGAGATAAGGACGTGCAGATGATGAGAGAGTCATACGACCAGAGACGCCGTTTCCTTATGAATGCATTTCAGGAGATGGGACTGGAGTGTTTTGAACCCAACGGTGCATTTTACGCATTCCCCAGCATCAAACGCTTCGGTATGACCTCCGATGAGTTCGCCACAAGGCTTCTTCAGGAGGAGAAGGTGGCTGTCGTTCCGGGAACGGCTTTCGGCGACTGCGGAGAGGGATATCTGCGTGTCTCCTACGCATATTCCCTAAAGAGCTTAAAAGAGGCGCTGGGACGTATGGAACGCTTTGTTAAGAGATTGGATGGAAAGGCATAGAACACGATATGAATGTTGTATTACTGGAACCGGAGATGCCGGCCAATACCGGCAATATCGGAAGAACCTGTGTGGCGACGGGGACGAAGCTTCATCTCATCGAGCCGTTGGGTTTCAGACTGAATGACAAGCTGATCAAGAGGGCCGGACTGGATTACTGGGATAAGCTGGATGTGACGGTTTACTGCGATTACCAGGATTTCCTGGAGCGGAATCCCGGAGCAAAGATTTATATGGCTACGACCAAGGGGCTGAAGGTATATTCTGACGTGGAGTATGAACCGGACTGCTTCCTGATGTTCGGAAAGGAGAGCGCCGGTATTCCGGAGGAGATTCTCCTGGAGAATCAGGAGCAGTGTGTGAGAATCCCCATGTGGGGAGATATCCGCTCTCTGAATCTGTCCAACTCCGTGTCGATTGTACTGTATGAGGCACTCAGACAGAACGGGTTTGAGAAGATGACCATGCAGGGACAGCTGCACCATCTGCACTGGAAAGAATAGGCAGGAATAAGGAAGGCGGAACGATTGATGATATTATCGTTCCGCCTTCTTTTTAAATAAAGATTCTTTCTGAAATTTAAAAATAGTAATGCATTAAAGATTGGTGGATTTGGGAAGGCTGAAAATAAATTCTGTCCCCACGCCCTCGGTACTGACCACATCGATATTCTCCCCATGGGATTGAATGATCTCCTTCACAATGGCAAGGCCCAGGCCGGTTCCTTTCTTATCCTTTCCACGAGACAAATCTGATTTGTAAAACCGTTCCCATATCTTCTTGATACTGTCCTTCGGGATTCCGATTCCGGTGTCTTTCACGGAGATGAATATTTTTTCATATTTTCCGGAAGCCTGAATGTAAATGGTCGAATCGTGATGGCTGAATTTGATGGCGTTGTCGATCAGATTGTACATTACCTGCTGAATCTTTCCCAGATCGGCGTAGACCATCTGAATATTGTTGGAGAAGGTCAGATCAAAATTGATGTTTTTCTCCTCGCACGTTCCCTCGAAGGAAGCCGCCGTGTCCTTAATCACCCGGTTGATATCAAAATTCGTGCGGTTTAAATATCCCTTGCTGTCCAGTGTGTTCAGCGTCAGCATCCCCTGTGTCAGCTTGTTCAGCCGTTCGGTTTCTGTGATTACCCGCGTCAAGTACTTTTCATACATTTCCGGAGGGATCGTTCCATCCAGAATGGCCTCAAGGTACCCCTTGATAGAGGTCAGGGGAGAGCGGAAATCGTGGGACACGTTAGCGATAAACGTCTTCTGGTACTCTTCCATCTTGTTCAGTTCGTCTGACATGTAATTTAAGGTAGCCGCCAGATATCCCATCTCATCTCTGGTATTAACATCGATATGATGGGTCAGGTTCCCCTGCGCGTATTCGTTTGCTCCTGCTGTGATTTTTTTCAGCGGAAAGTAAACGGTTTTTGTAAAGACGAGAAGGATAATCAGGGAAAAACCGAATACGACGGCCAGCGTAAGGTATACAATATTTAAAATACCGTCTCTTGTGTTCTGCAGGACGGACAGGGGCATGTGGATGACGACATAGCCGTAAGTCGTGTAATTCCCGGTGATGGGGGCATGGACGCTCAATACATCATAAGTGAACTGGTCATAGAAGGTACCGATGGTATATGATTTATTGCCCGCCGCTGTTGGATCGAAGCGGTCAATGACCCGTCCGGTCCTCTCTGACTGGTCGCTGTCTACCACGATCTTTCCCTGACGGTCGATGATCCAGATCTGGGAGTGAAGGTAGTGGGCGGTTCCTACCAGCTGGGGATAGGAGGAGATCAGATCCATATCTTTTCCATGGTACATGCCGCTGTAGGTGGAGGCAACCTGATTGGCTTCGTCGTACAGCAAATCCGCCTGCTCACGGATTAAGTATCGCTCTGTCATTCGGGAAGACAGGGTTGCGATGGAAGCGAACCCTAAAAGGCCGAAGACCAGGTAGCCGAGAATAAACTTGTAATAAAGGGAATGAGTCATTGTGATTCTCCATTTTCATTGATCTGTATGTTCAATCCGCCGGAACGAATGAGGGTGGCGTCCGGTGTTAAATTAAGTATAATACTTTTTGGCGATTAAGTCACTACGGATTTTTGAAGGAACCGGATGATCTGAAACGCTTAATGGCAATGAGGGAAGGAGAAGGACCGCAAATCACAGGGATCGCATAAAAGGAATGCTCCGTCCTTCCGGAAAAGATTCCGGCTGGCGGAGCATGTCGTGTGTTCTGAAAATCGGTTTACTTTGCAGGCTGGATATCGGTGACAATGGTATCAAGATTGTCCGGTGTGGGTAATCCGTTGGTATAGCTTACTGTTATTTTTTCTCCGGATTTTATGTCTTTATATTTTTCGCTCTGTGTCTCATCCAGAGTAAAGACATATGCTTCTTCGTCATCGTCTGCTACGACGGTAATCATAAAGCCTTTGTTTTCCTCCACAACTCCGGTAACAGTGCCTTCGCCCTCCTGGGAATCTCCGGTGGAAAGATCAGCAGCATCAGCTTCAGCGGTGCTGGCATCATTCGTTCTGTCTGCGGCGGCGGTAGTTTCCGTCTTTGCAGCAGCAGTTGAAGCAGAGCCCCCGTTTTTTGCTGAGCATGCAGCCGCGGATACTGTGAATACCAGGATTGCAGCGATGATGAATAATTTCTGTTTCATAATAATCCTCCATATGTTTTTTATTTACGAGGATTAGACGCGGCAGAGACGTAAAAAGTTGCAGAAAATGAAATATGTGTTTTATTCAGTGATTACCATAGCAGGCGGAGTTATCCACAATAATGTGGAAATGTCTGTGGATTAATTGTTAATATCTGAAAATTGTAAGCTTATGGATGTGGAAGATACAAAAATGGGGATTGAGAGTGTGGATAACGGAAAGATGTGTGGATAAACATAAAAATACGGAAAGATAGAGCGATATGAGAAAAAATATGGTAAAATAAAAACATGGGCATCAGGAAATCTGATGCCCATGTACAGCTGTATTAACAGATACTTAAAAAGCGTGTTCCGATCCTCTAATATATGGTCTTACCGTTTCACTTCAAATTTATAACCAATCCCCCATACAGTCGTCAGCGCCCAGCTGGCATGATCTTTAATCTTTTCCCGCAGACGTTTGATATGTACATCCACGGTTCTGGTATCTCCAATATATTCATATCCCCAGATGTGGTCCAGAAGCTGTTCTCTGGTAAAGACCTGGTTGGGCGAAGAGGCGAGGAAGTAAAGCAGCTCCAGTTCCTTCGGCGGCATCTCGATGGAATGGCCCATATAGATGACGGAATAGTTGGTCAGGTTTACGATCAGATCGGGATATTCCACGTAATCGCCCTGCTGGTCAGTCTGGGCAGCTGCCGGCACGGCAGGCTGCTGATAACGGCGGAGCACCGCCTTGACTCTTGCCACCAGTTCCTTAGAGTCAAAGGGCTTGATCATATAATCATCGGCGCCCAGCTCTAAGCCCAGCACCTTGTCGAAGACCTCGCCTTTTGCGGACAGCATGATGATGGGAACCGGGGACTGAGCCCGCATTTCCCGGCAGACAGAATAGCCATCCATGCCAGGAAGCATCAGATCGAGAAGAACCAGATTCGGTTTAAATTCCGGAAATACCCGAAGCGCCTCTTCACCGTCGTTTACAATAATCGTTTCAAAACACTCTTTTGTTAGATAAAGAGAAATCAATTCGGCGATGTTATTATCATCGTCAACGATCAATATTCTCTGTTTTTCTGCCATAGTCCAATCCTCCTATTTAAAAGTGACGATCGTTACGCCGGTATCCCCCTCGCCGAATACACCCAGCCGGAAATCTTTGACGTACTTCAGTTTTTTTAGGTGCTTGTGAACCGCATTCTTAAGTGCTCCGGTGCCTCGCCCATGTACGACACGAACGGAAGGCAGGTGAGCCAGATAGGCGTCGTCTAAGTACTTATCCAGCTCCGGAATGGCCTCGTCGGTGGTCATTCCGATCAGATTTACCTCCGGAGAGATGGTAAAGGACTTGGACATGCGGGCAGAGCTGCTTCCGCTTCCTGTCTTTTTCTTACCATTGCCGCTTCCAAGAGTGGGGCCTGAGACAGACTGCTCATTTAACAGCTCCAGATCGCTCAGGTTGACGAGAGAGCGGAGAATTCCCATCTGTACATATAAATCCCCTTTGGAATTGGGGAGAGAACTTACTGTTCCATTTAAATTCATGCTGAGAACACGTACGCCGTCGCCCAGCTTTAACTTTTTCGGATCGATGGACTGTTTCGGCTCTTTCGTCTGATTTTTTAAGGACAGCGAGGAATCTACTTCCTTTAGCTTGCCGCGGATACGGGCACGCTCTGCCTCCAGTTCTTTACCGACACCTGATTCGGAAGCCAGCTTGTTAATCTGGCGGATCGTCTGGTCTGCAGTATCTTTTGCATCCCGCAGAATCCGCTGCGCCTCCTCTTTGGCGTCACGGATCATCTTGTCGCGCCGCTCATCGAGACGTTCTTCCTTCTGAGTCAGCCTGGCCTTCAGTTTTTCTACTTCCATCTTGTAAGACTCGATCTGAATGCGTTCCTTTTCAATCGTGACGCGGTTCTGTTCCAGATGGGTAAGCAGATCCTCGAAGGTTTCATCCTTGGCTTCCAGATGCGTTTTCGCGTCCTCAATAATATAGTCGGGAAGTCCCAGCTTCGATGAAATGGCAAACGCATTGCTTTTGCCGGGAACTCCGATCAGGAGACGGTAGGTGGGCTGCAGCGTCTCCACATTAAATTCACAGCAGGCATTTTCCACACCGGGGGTGGTCAGCGCAAATACCTTCAGCTCGCTGTAGTGAGTCGTTGCCATGGTACGGCATTGCATATTGTGTAAAAATGACAGGATGGCGATGGCAAGCGCCGCGCCTTCGGTAGGATCAGTTCCGGCTCCCAGCTCATCGAAGAGGCAAAGCGAGCGGCTGTCGGCCTGCCCCAGGATCTGTACGATGTTGGTCATGTGGGCAGAGAAGGTACTGAGGCTCTGCTCAATACTCTGTTCATCTCCGATATCTGCAAATACCTCGTCAAAGACGGAGAGTTCGGAACCGTCGAACGCCGGTATATGGAGTCCCGCCTGACCGATGAGCGTAAATAACCCCACGGTCTTTAATGAAACGGTCTTACCGCCCGTGTTGGGGCCGGTAACTACCAGCAGATCGAAATCCCTGCCTAAATGCACCGTGATGGGAACGACCTTCGACGGGTCTAAAAGCGGATGGCGTCCGTCCTTGATGTGAATGATTCCCTGTTTGTTAAAACGGGGCTCACTGGCCTGATAATGCCGGGAGAGCGCCGCCTTGGCAAATATAAAGTCCAGTCTGGTGAGAACCTCGAAATCGGTCAGAAGTTCGTCCTGATACGGGACCAGCTGATTGCTTAGATCGGCCAGTACCATCTCGATCTCTTTCTGTTCCTGGATTTCCAGGGCACGTAAGTCATTGTTCAGCTTAAGGATTGCCATAGGTTCGATAAAGAGTGTGGAACCGGTGGAGGACTGGTCGTGAACCATGCCCGGGACATTGGACTTGTGCTCGGATTTGACGGGAAGACAGTATCTTCCGTCGCGCATGGTGATGACCGCATCCTGTAAATAGGTTCGGTTGGAATTCAGGATAGAATTCAGCTGAGTGTGAATCTTGTCATGAATATTCTTCATGGAGCGCCGGACGTGGTGAAGACCCGGACTGGCATCATCGCTTACTTCCTCTTCGGAAAGGATACAGCGCCTGATCTCCGTATTTACCGGGGTCAGTGGTTCCAGCACGGAAAAAAACTGCTCCAGAGAATCCTCCGGAAGCTCTGAATCCTCGTGCCGCCCGTATGATTTGGCGCGGGCCGCGGTAGTAAGTAAGGAGCTGACGGAGAGAAGTTCCACGATACCGAGGGAACTCCCCACCTCCAGCCGTTTTAAGGAGGCGCGGATATCTTTGACGCCTCCGAAAGATATGCCGCCTTTCTGGCGCACCCTGGTAACTGCGTCGGTGGTCTCCCGCTGAGCAGTTACGATCTCATCGTAATCGATGGAGGGTACCAGCCTGCGGCAGAGTTCTTTTCCTGATTCACAGGAAGCGTACTCTGCAAGCTGAACTATTATTTTATCGTATTCTAACGTTTTTAATGCTTTCTGATTCATGATTTCCTTTCTCTGTTTCCAATATAATATCAGACGATGGCGGACAGCCCTGATGGGCGGTAGTGATTACAGTATATCATAAATACAGTATGGCCTGCAATCATATAAATCTTCAATCTCGCCGCGTTTAAGCCGTTGGATTGGAACGAAACCATAAATCAGAAAAGCGTGCTGCAGGGGATCTTATCTGAGAAATGGTGAGAGTTCCACACGAACGAAATATCCCTGTTCATGATGACAGACAGGGCAGGCTTTCGGGGCCTGAAGGCCATGGTGGATATGGCCGCAGTTTAAGCAGATCCATCCGGTCTCTGCATCGGATACAAAGAGCTTATTCTGCTCCATATAGTCGGCAAACAGCTGAAAGCGGTCTCCGTGTACTTTCTCTATTTCAGAAATGAGGGAGAAGGAGGAGCTGATCTGCAGAAAGCCTTCCTGCTTCGCCACTTCTGCAAAATTTTTATAGACATCCTGATATTCCTCATATTCATTGTGGCGTGCGGACTTTAATAAATCCACAGTCTGATCGTATAAGTCCACCGGGTAGCCGCCGTCGATGAAAATGGTCTCGCCTTGTAATTCTTTGAGATATTGATAGAAAATCTCTGCATGCTCTTTTTCCTGCCCTGCAGTATAGGAAAATACGGCCTGTATAACCGGAAGTCCTTCCTTTTTCGCCTGGCTGGCCGCAAACGTATAGCGGTTTCTGGCCTGGCTTTCTCCTGCAAAAGCACGCATCAGATTTTTGACTGTCTCACTGTTTTTTAAATCACTCATTGTAAAGTCCTCCTTGGATAAATTTTCATGTGATACCAACAGTGTCCCTCTAAATCCATATTTTATACTACTTGGCAGAGACTATTCACGTCCAGCCCGGCCTCCCACAGCCCGCTTCGGCTCCGATGCATTCCCCGGCGCATACTGTGACTTTGCAGGGCATTAGCAATTCTGCACGTTTAGAAGTGCTTATGCCCGAAACCGGAACTGGAGGGGCCGGGGAATGCACCGGAGCCGAAGCGGGCTGTGGGAGGCCGGGCTGGATGTGAATAGTCACATTTGGTTGACTGCAGTTCGCTGTGTTTCTTATCTTTTCCTTGCATAAAACAGAGAAGAAACGTATAATAGGTTTAGGTCTTCTGCAAAGGAGGGTGTGTATGCCGGATAAAAGCGGGCCAGATGATAAAAAGACGGAACCGCGCCGTTTTATCAGCGAGAAAATTGTGAAACAGCCCAGAACAAAGAGAGAGATCATGAGAAGGGCAGTCGCCCTTTTATTAACTGCGGCCCTTTTTGGAATCGTCGCGGCAGTTACTTTTGTTGTTTCCAGACCGGTGGCGGAAAAATACCTTGGAAAAGAAACTACAAGGGAGACTACTCCGGTAACAATACCGAAGGATGACCCGGAACCATCGACGACGGAGGAGACCGAGCCGACTCAGGCCACCACAAAGGAGTCTGAGCCCATCGAAGATCTTTTGGAGTCAGCAATGAAAAAGTATCCGTTCAGCATCGATGATCTGAATACCCTGTACGGGAATTTAAGAGCGGTATCGTTAAAAGCGGGAAAAGGAATCGTGACGGTTCATTCCGTTAAGACGCAGACAGACTGGTTTAATAATCCGGTCGAGAATTCAGGTCTTTACGCGGGAGCGGTAATCTCCTCGGCTAATGAGGAACTGCTGGTACTGACACCGGAAGGTGCAGTTGAGGCGGCGGATTCGATTCGGGTGGCATTTTCAGACGGTACGGAGGTTCAGGGAACGATCAGACAGACGGACAAGCTGTCAGGCATGGCAATTGTGAGCGTTCCGACTGCAGAACTGGGAAGAGCGCTTTTAGAGGAAGTTAAGGCGATTGAACTGGGGAATTCCTATTCCGTAAAACAGGGAGATCTGGTAATTGCAATCGGAGGACCAGCCGGCATGGTGCATTCCACCTGTTATGGTTTTGTATCCTATATAGCGAAGAATGTTCAGATGACGGATGGGATGACCCGTATCATTTACTCTGATTTAAAGAGCAATGCGGCGACAGGAACATTCCTCATGAACACGACCGGTCAGATTATCGGCTGGGTGACTGACGAGTATAAGAGCGAAGGCAGCGAAGATATGACTGTTGCCATGGCTATCTCTGACTACAAGAGCATTCTGGAGAAAATGAGCAACGGCAACGCGTTCCCGTACTTTGGCATCAAGGGCCAGGAGGTCAGCGCGGTCATGAATGAGAGCGGGATGCCGCTCGGCGTTTATGTGGTGGATGTGAATGCAGACAGTCCTGCCTATAATGCAGGGATCCAGTGCGGAGACATTATTACGGTTATGGGCGGTGAGAATATCGTTACCATGAAGGATTTCCAGGTGAAGCTGGAGGCGTCGACACCGGGAGAGGTATTACCGGTAACGGTACTCAGAAGCGGCAGAGATGAATATAAAGAGATTGAATATCAGATAACCATAGGAGCCAGGTAATCTTCCTGGCTTCTGTGACGCTTAAAAAGGATATGGAGGAGAACAATGAGATATATAGAGACATTTCGGGAAGGGATGCATGTATCGGATGTATACTTATGTAAGAATAAGCAGATAGCCCTGACCAAGGCAGGTAAAGAATACGGGAATTTAATCTTACAGGATAAGACGGGTACCATCGATGCAAAGATCTGGGACTTGAGCTCTCCGGGAGTGGGGAATTTCGAGACGATGGACTACATCTATATCGACGCGGATGTCACCATGTTCCAGAACTCGAATCAGCTGAATGTGAAGCGGGTCAGAAAAGCGGAGGAAAGCGAATACATACCAGGGGATTATCTTCCGGTGTCCGCTAAAAACATCGGTGAGATGTATGAGGAACTGACCGGACTGATTAAGTCGATCCGGACTCCCCATTACAGAAAACTGGCAGAAAGCTTTTTTGTGGAAGACAAGGCTTTTGCAAAGGCATTTCAGTTTCATTCTGCGGCAAAGAGTGTTCATCATGGGTTTGTAGGAGGCCTTCTGGAGCATACACTGAGCGTTGTGAAATTATGTGACTATTACGCAGGGTATTATCCGCTGATTAACCGTGATTTGCTGCTCACTGCCGCTATGTTTCATGATATCGGCAAGACGAAGGAGCTCTCTGTATTTCCCGAAAATGATTATACGGATGACGGTCAACTTCTGGGGCATATCATCATCGGTACAGAGATGGTGTCAGAGCGGATTCGTACAATTCCGGATTTCCCGGCGAAGGCTGCTACGGAGCTGAAGCATTGTATTCTTGCTCATCATGGAGAACTGGAATACGGTTCACCGAAGAAACCGGCTCTTTTAGAGGCGCTGGCATTAAACTTCGCGGATAATACCGATGCCAAGATGGAGACTATGATCGAAGTGCTGAAGGGTGCGGGAGATAATAACGGCTGGCTTGGATTTAACCGGCTGCTGGAGACGAATGTGAGAAAGACATCAGAGTCCTGATATATAGAAGTGCAGGAAGTCCTGTTATAAAGCACAGCTGAAAGGAGCAGCAGCCGGAAACGTACGGCCGCTGCTCCTTGCTTTTACAGATGGTAATGCTGGAACAGCTGCCTGCGCAGCTGTTCATTCCCTGAGATCTCCGCGATGAGATCCAGCCGGTTTTCTTTCAAAAGGCTGGAGATTAGGCTGGCCATACGGACTTCCCCTTCTTTTTCCCCCTCCCTCTTTCCATCTGCAATCAAATCATCGATCGCCTGACACATGGTATACCCCTCCTCTCGTCCAGGAGCGGCTAAATACTTCATCAGCCGCCGGTTTTCACCCAAAAGGCCCATGACTGCCGTCAGGGCATTATCATCCAGCATGGATATCTGGTCATGGTTTGACGTGATATAGTTGTAAAATTTACTCTTGTCTGTACTATATTTTAGCATACCGAAGACCTGTTGTAAACCCGTTTTGTAGAGGCTCAGATTTTCAATTTTTCTGATATCGACAAGATTGATGCGGTAGTCGGGAAGAGCGGCCAGAAGATCCGGAATATATTCCGTGGGACCTCTTAAATCCAGCATATCGTAGAGACTTTTTGGACCATCCCATGGATCCTTTCCACAGTACAGGACCAGTGTAAGGACAGGCTGGAGTTTGTCACGGCGGGTGATGCCGGACAGAAATTCCGGGCTTTTGGCAAGATCTTTCTTTTTCCTGTGTTCCTTTTGAATCTCTGTAAGCTGTTCCGTATAATCCAACGCATCATAAGTCAGGCTTCGAATGGGCATGCCGTAATGGATCTCTCCCTGAGCCTCGCAGCCTGCAACGATAAAGCAGGCGCCTATGGATGCTTTCATCGCGATATCGCGCCGCCTCTGAATTGTTTGTTTCCTGCCGCTGCGGTTCGTTATCGCGATTCCGGATTCTGTAGATACCGGTGACAATAATTCCGCTTTTAAAATCTGTTTTCCATGGAAAATCTCGGCATTATACAGGTCCGCAAAACGGGCCGGGTCCTGCAGCAGCTTTTTAATATAAAAATCCTGTCTGGGCACACTACCATTCCTTTCTCATTTTAATTTGTTGTAGGTTCGTCATGGAAATGCCGGCAGAAGTGCCAGAGATACATGAGTGATAAGATGGATAAAATCCCATAATTAGACTGTGTATTTCAGTATATCATAATCGGGCTCTAAAGACAAGAAAAAACTCTTTATAAGAGTGAAAAATACTGCCATATTAATTGCAACTTTCTGGGCGATGAGTTGAAACCTTCTGCAAACCATGGTAAACTGAACGAAAAGGGATTTAAACAGATCGTTGATCAGGCAGGAAACAGGTGACGATGCAGACGATAGACTTTCGGCTGCATCATATTGTGCGGTACTGTGGTTTGGAGAGGGGGAATGCATTCGCTGTGAGTTTTGAAGAAACATTTCATAAAATAAAGGGTATCGAAAAACTGCTCCAGCTTAATCCGCGGTTTTACGGCTGGTGCTATTTTGGAAAGATTCATTCTATGTATCTTTACAGTGATTACGATTATGAGGAGTGGTTAGAAATTCAGAATCTTCGGATGGTGATGGAGTCGGAGGACAAGGAATACCGCGTGACTCTCTTTTTTCGGGATGTCACTTCCTTCTATCTGGCGCAGTCTGCAGGGATCAGTGGATTTGAGATCGAATGCAGCGATGATCATGCCTTTGGAGACCGGAGGAATTTTCATGTGTATGATTTTGAGGAAGGGGATATCCGGTTTTACTGCAGAGAGATAGAGATAGAAGAAGTCGTGAACAGGGAAATGATAAAGAAAAAGGAAGAGGGCGCATTGGCTTATCACGGTGATTGAGCCATTGGAACAGGCAGCCGGGAGGCTGGAAGGAGGATCGGATATGGAGTTTGGCATGCCATTTTTGATGGAAACGGATACTCTGGAGGGGTGTGCCCGGCTGTGCAGCCAATTGGGACTGGATTTTATAGAACTGAATATGAATTTTCCTCAGTGTCAGCTGCCGGAACTTTCGGCAGACCGGCTGCGGCGGATTATGGATCAGGAACATCTGTATTTTACGATCCATCTCGACGAGAATCTGAATGTCTGTGATTTTAATCCAAAAGTCCGGCAGGCGTATCTGGAGACCGCCGTAGAGACAATCGAACTGGCAAAGGCCATTGGAGCTCCTGTGATCAATATGCACCTTGCAAAGGGAATCTATCTCACGCTGCCGGGGAGAAAGGAATATCTGTTTAAGCGGTATGAAGAGGAGTACCGGAGACATATTGCGGAATTTGGAGAGATGTGCCGGGACGCAGTCGGTGACGCGGCGATACATATGGCGGTTGAAAATACGGAAGGATTTATGGTACATGAGAGGAAGGCACTGGAACTTTTATTACAGCAGCCCTGTTTCGGGCTGACACTGGATATTGGACACAGCCATGCCGCGGGGAATGTGGATATTCCCTTTTATCTGGCGTATGAAGACCGGCTGATTCACATGCATGGCCACGATGCAAAGGGTAAGAGCTGCCATCTGGCGTTCGGTGATGGAGAGATCGATCTGGAGGAACGGCTTTTGATGGCAGAAAAGGCAGGGGCCAGAGTGGTTCTGGAAACAAAGACGATAGAGGCGCTGATGAAGACCGTATCATGGCTTCGGAAGTGAGCGGCGGCAGAAGGGGAGATTATGAAGGACATTCTCAGGAAATGTTAGAGCCTGGAGTATCATCAATTGAAGCCGAGAGCCATGGACGGAGAGTGGTATCTTGAAACGACGCTGTTTGCCAACTATCACAACCTGGAGGTGGAGGAATTGTTTGCATTGCCGTTGGAATGTTTATTGCGGAACCTGCTGTTGAGTACAGGTGCAATTGATTTCTGTATGGACAGCAAAGCGATTCTGGAAACATTCAGCAAGAATTATGAAATCTTTAATCTGCCATATTTATTTGCAAGTTCGGAGACGTACCACTTATGTTTCTATCCTGGTGGGGCTTGTGCTGGTCACGTATATTCCGGCTGTCAGCATGGCGCTTCCGACGATGGCCGGTCTGGTCAAATAACAAAAAATCAAATATGGTTTTACGCAGTTGAAAAACCGTCTGACACAGTGAGTGTGTGGCAGGCGGTTTTGTGTGGCTCCAAACCTGCTGTCCGGTGACTGCAAACGTTTTTAAATAAAAGATTTAGAATTTCTTTCGTTTTACACGTCGTTCATTTTAAGATTGCCCATATATCCTAGTATTGCAGGCAGGAAGGGAAGAATTATGCGTGTTTGTGGCATAATACAGAGAGGCAGGGCTTTTAGGAACCCGGCGTTCATGATATACTGTAGTTTGAATCTGTATCAACCATAAAATATCAAAAAGCGAGGAGAGATACCATGGAAACAAATCACATTCTGCTGGTAGAAGATGATAAGGAGATTAGAGAAGGAGTCGAGATATATTTAAAGAGCCAGGGCTATGAAGTATTCCAGGCGGCCGATGGAATCGAGGGCCTTAAGATTCTGGATCAGGAAGAGATACATCTGGCTATCGTGGATGTGATGATGCCGAGAATGGATGGCATTACCATGACTGTCAAGCTGAGAGAAAAATACGACTTTCCGGTTATTATCCTTTCCGCAAAGACGGAGGAGGTCGATAAGATCATGGGACTGAACATCGGCGCCGATGATTATATATCGAAACCCTTTACTCCGATGGAGCTGCTTGCAAGAGTCAATTCCCAGCTGAGACGGTACAGAAAGTACCTGGATATGCTGGAGGCAAAGGAACTGAAGGAAAAGAGCAATATTTATGTCATTGGCGGGCTGGAGCTTAATGAGGATACGGTAGAGGTGACCGTGGACGGAAAGCCGGCGAAGCTTACGCCGATTGAATTTAAAATACTTGCTCTCCTGATGAAAAATCCGGGTAGGGTATTCTCTGCGGAAGAGATATACGAACGTGTGTGGAATGAGCGGGCGATCAACACGGACACCATCATGGTACACGTGAGAAAAATCAGGGAAAAGATAGAAATTAACCCGAAGGAACCCAAATATTTAAAGGTGGTGTGGGGAGTTGGATACAAAATTGAAAAACAGGCATAGAATCAGCGCGCTGCTGTCCGTTCTTATCGTAGTGGCGGCGGCTGTTATCATGACGGGATTGTACCCGTTTTTTGAAAAAGAGGCGGGACGCCATGAGGAACCCGTATATGAGGATCAGGCGTTTTTGCGCCATCTCGTCTTTGGCAATTACGTGCTGGATTTGGAACAGTCCCAGTATGAAAACGGTGTGGTGATTTCACCTTTCGAGCAATTTTTTCCGGAAGGCGCCTATGAACTGAAAAACGGATCTATGGACGGATTCGGGGCGCAGGCATCTGCGGCATCGGAAGGGACGGATCAGCCGGAAGATACGGATCGGCCGGAAGGTGAGGCGGCAGCGGAGACGGACAGCCGGACATCGCAGGTGACCGCGTCGGCAGCGGGGCAGAACCCTGCGGTATCAGGGGAAAGCATCCCCGGTGCAGATGCCGATGTCCATGCGGCGGACGAAGCCGCAGTTTTTGCAGGGGAAGATACCATATCTTTCCCGGAAGATATCAATTATGACGCTCTCACGGACGAGGAGAAACGTTATATGGCCGAGGAGCGGCAGGAATACCTGCGCAATCTCCGTCAGAACTGCATGATGGAATACGAGAGCTGGAACCGGTATTTTGGAAGTATCAGGAATTCCATAGATTATCAGGTGCTGGATGATAACGGAAGCATTCTGATGAATTATGCAAAGAACAGAAACATCTTATCCGACGACGATTATGTGTTCCGCGTTGTGATGCATTACGACGACCAGGGACGGATGGATGTGATGCAGCTGGGGGGAGAGGACACAACATATCTTCTGAACGTGATTCAGAAGTTCGGAGAAGTCGATCCTATGGAAGAGTATTACTGGGAGCAGTACAGCCATGAACCACAGCTAAAACTGGAGAATCCGAAGAACATCACATTTGCCTACGCTATGACGGAGCAGCAGCTGGCCGAGTATTCTCTGGCGAGAAGCTCATCCTGGAAGTCCTATTATAATTCGGGAATCGTAGCAAACGTATTTGCCGGCCTGGGAGTTTTTGTGGCATTAGCTGCGTTTCTGTTATCCTGCTGCGACGTGACACGGGCGGATGACAGCAGGGTGTTCCGGGCTCCTCTTGGAGTTGTCCTGGGTGTTGGGGCCGGAGCGATCGGCTTTGGCTACAGTCTGACCAGCCTGGTGGCTGTGACCAATCATGGGAGCCTGTATTCCGGGCTGATCCGTGCCAATTTCCTGCCGAAGGCAGCGGATATGATGGTGAAGCTGTGGAACGTATTCTGGTGGTGTATTCCGTTTGCAGTGATCTACTGGGCCGTCCTTTGTATGCGGGATGTGTTCCACATCGGATTGAAGCGTTATATCAGAGAACGGACGTTATGCGGACTGTTTTACGGCTGGTGTGCAGGACTCTTCCGAAGGCTGTATGCGTTCCTTGGAAGCATCAATCTGCAGGATCATTCGGACAGGACGATATTTAAGATTGTCGGTGTGAACTTTATTATTCTGGCTGTATTATGCAGCCTGTGGTTTTTTGGAATCGGCGCACTGATTATCTATTCGTTTGTGCTGTTCCTGGTACTGCGTAAATACTACCGTGACCTGACCCGGAAATACAGAATCCTGCTGCATGCCACCAATCAGATTGCCGAGGGTAATTTGGATGTGACGATTTCCGAAGATCTCGGTGTGTTTGAACCGTTTAAAACTGAGGTACAGAAGATTCAGAGCGGATTCAAGGTGGCGGTGGATGAAGAAGTGAAGAGCCAGAAGATGAAGACGGACTTAATTACCAACATGTCCCATGACTTAAAGACACCGCTGACAGCGATTATTACTTATGTAAATCTGCTGAAAGATGACAACGCGGTGCCGGAGCAGAGAAAAGCTTATATTGACGTGCTGGAACAGAAGTCCATGAGACTGAAATCATTGATTGAGGATCTGTTTGAAATCAGCAAAGCCAACAGCAACAATGTGACGCTCAATCTGGTCAATGTGGATATTGTGAGTCTCTTAAAGGAGGTAAGCCTGGAACTGAGCGATAAGATCGAAGAGTCTACCATCGATTTCCGGTGGAATCTGCCGGACGAGAAGATCGTCCTGCCGCTGGACAGCCAGAAGACATACCGGATTTTCGACAATCTGCTGACCAATATCATGAAATACGGCATGCCGAATACCAGGGCATATATCGATATGAAACGGGACGATGGCGGAGTGGTCATTACCATGAAGAATGTGTCGGCCAGCGAGCTGAATTTTAATCCGGAAGAGATAACGGAACGTTTTGTCCGCGGCGACCAGTCGCGCAATACGGAAGGCTCCGGCCTGGGGATGGCGATTGCCAAGAGCTTTGTGGAACTGCAGAACGGGAAGATGAATGTTGAAGTTGAGGCGGATTTATTCCGTGTTATTATCCGGTGGCCGGTAGAGCAGAGTACGGCTGCGGAAGAAGTCAAAGAAGAACTGTAAGAAGAATTTATGAGATGCGGTCCGGCAGCCGGGAAGAACATTTCCGCCTGGTGGACCGCGTTTTTTATTTTCTGGGTCATTTTGAAAATTATTTTCAAAATGATCTTGAAATAGAGATGGGAACTGGTTATACTAAGGATGGCCGGACAGAAGACTGCCGGCGATAAGAAAGAGAGGGTGTATGGTCATGATAATACAAAGTAAAAAGGTCTGGATCGCAGGCCAGTTTATACCAGCTCAGCTCGAGGTCGCAGATGGAAAGATCACTGCGGTCCGCGAATATGGCGAAAGATCCGTAGATCAGGATTATGGAACCAAAAGGATTGTTCCTGGGTTTATCGATGTGCATACCCATGGAGCTTATGGATATGATACCAATGACGGGGAGCCGGAGGGCTTACGCAACTGGATGAAACACATACCGGAGGAAGGAGTCACCTCCATTCTTCCGACTACGGTGACTCAGATGCCGGATGTACTGGAGAAGGCTGTGGCCAATGTGGCATCGGTGGTGGATGATGGTTATGAGGGAGCCGAGATCCTCGGAATTCATTTTGAGGGACCGTATCTCGATATGGATTACAAGGGAGCCCAGCCGCCGGAAGCTATCGCACAGGCCCTTGTTGAGCAGTTCAAACGGTACCAGAACGCCGCTAAGGGACTGATTAAATATATTACGCTGGCTCCGGAGCACGATGCAGACTTTGCGCTGACAAAATACTGTAAGGAGACCGGAGTGGTAGTCAGCATGGGCCATTCGTCTGCAACCTATGAGCAGGCGCTGATGGGCATAGCCAACGGTGCGACCTCCATGACGCATGTATATAACGGCATGACGCCTTACCATCACAGGAAGCCGGGCCTGGTGGGCACCGCATTCCGGGTAAGAGATATCTATGGAGAGATCATCTGCGACGGCTGCCATTCCCATCTGGCTGCGCTGAACAATTACTTTACGGCAAAGGGCCGTGATTTCGTCATCATGGTGACGGATTCCCTGCGCGCAAAGCACTGCCCTCCGGGCGGAAGCTATCAGCTGGGCGGCCACGATATTGAGATCAGGGAGAATGGACTCGCCTATCTAAAGGGTACCGAGACGATCGCAGGAAGCACGCTGTATATGAACCGCGGACTTCGTATTCTGGTTGAGGATGCGCTTCTTCCATTTGATCAGGCTCTTAATTCCTGTACGATTAATCCGGCCAGATGTCTGGGCGTAGATGACAGGAAGGGAAAACTGGTGGCCGGTTATGACGCCGACCTCGTGGTGCTGGAAGATAATTACGATGTGGCACAGACGTACTGCAGGGGAACTGCGATGCTGTAATGGAGCTGTGCCGTTGATAACAGGAAAGAGAGACTGTGGCAGGCCGAGAAAGAACCGGTCGAGACGCCCCGGTCTCTCTTTTTACTTTTAATGTAAAAAAGCAGCATCAAAACAGGATTTCTTACGAATTCCAGAATATTCTGCAAAATCATGACGCCAAAAAGACTTTATAGTATAATGGAGAAAAGAAGAGAAGCGCGGTTTTACAGCGAGCGAGGTGTGATATGAAGAGGAACCTGTATTGGCTGCCCGTGGCTCTGGCTTTTCTCATCGGAATGGCCGCTGCGGGCTGCAGCAATAAGCAGAAGCCGGAGGAAACGGCTTCAGAGGAAGTCACTGCTGATACCCATGAAGAGGAAAGCGGGGAGCGGGAGACGGAGAGCCAGACTGCCGAAGAGACCCGGTCCTATCCGGCTGGAAGCAGGGAGGATGACTATATTCTTCCGGAGGCGCAGAACCATATCTATACGCAGGAGGAGCTGTCGGACTTAACCAGGGAAGAGCTTCGCATTGCCAGGAATGAGATCTACGCAAGGCACGGCCGTAAGTTTAAGAGTGATGATCTGAATTCATATTTTTCAGGGAAATCCTGGTATCAGCCTTCTGTCGATGGAGATGCCTTCGATGACAGTGTGCTGAATGAATCGGAAACCGGCAATTTAGCAGCCGTGAAAGCGGCGGAAGAGAATGTCCCTTCAGAACTGGTGACATGCCCTAAGATCGGCAAAGAGGATTTTCCAAGGATTGACGGTTCCACGGCGACGATTCCCCTGTCACAGGCCATTTACCGTCTTGCCGCGGATGCGACGGAGCGGGAGGCGGAACGGTTAATCCGGCATGATAAGACGACTCAGGCGTATTTAAAACTGATCCGGGATCAGGGAACGGATCTGGTTATCGCCTATGAACCCGGAGAGAGCGTTAAAAAACGTCTGAAGGAAGAGGGAGATAATCTGATTATCAAACCGATTGGCCGGGACGCGCTGGTATTTATGGCCAATCAGGGGAACCCTGTAAATTCCTTAACCGGAAGACAGGTGATCGATATCTATTCCGGTAACATCACGAACTGGAAGACGGTGGGAGGCAGCAGCCAGGCCATACGGGCGTTTCAGAGGCCTGTGGACTCCGGCAGCCAGAATCTGATGGAGAAGCTGGTGATGAAGGGAACTGCCATGGCGGAGGCACCGCAGGACTTCGTGGTTTCGGAGATGGGTGAACTGATTGAAAAGGTTTCCGCCTATGATAATACGGGGGAGGCTCTCGGTTATTCGGTCTATTATTATGCAAAAAACATGTATCAGAAACCGGAACTTAAATTTATGGCGGTCGACGGCGTTATGCCCTCCAGCGATACCATACGGGACGGAAGCTATCCTTATGTCAGCGATTTTTATGCGGCGGTCAGGAAGGATGAACCAAAGGATTCAAACGCGTACCGCCTCTTTGAATGGCTCACCTCAGATGACGGCCAGGCGCTGATTAATGCGCTGGGGTACGTGGGTGTAAGGGACGAAAAGAAGCTTCTTCCCCAGGGCTTTGAAGGGGAAGATGAGGTGTTTCAGGCGGAGATTCCGCTTTCAAAGGGTGAAGTCATACTTGCGGATGGAGACTATCTTTACGGTGAAAATGGGATCGCGGTGTTCGACCGTTCCATGAATCTGATGAAATTCATCAGGCATGTGGAGAGTCAGGCGATTTCCCCGTTTCTGGTCTGGGACGGCAGCGGCCTGCTTTCCATGCAGGACACTCTGACAGGCAATTACGGGCTTTATTCCGTCGCAGAGGAGCGATGGGTCTGTGAACCGGTGTACAGCGATATCTATCAGACAAAGGACGGCTATGGGCTGGAACATGCGGTATGGGTGGAGTCGGGGAGATCGGGGGAATGGCATTACACCTACGATTATGCGGATAAAAATGGAGCAATCACAGAAAAGGGCGTGCAGTCCGACAGGAAAATATGGGGAGAAGAGGGAAGTGAAGAGCTCTACTACGATGTGAAAGAGTTTATGGAGCACTACCCGGAGATCGCGATGGGACTGGAAGTGACATCGGAAGCCGTCTCCATTTATGGTACGGAATTTCAGGAGAACATTGCCGTGATAGAGAAGGGAAACCGGAACTATTACTATAATATGAGGGGAAAATGTCTCTTCGAGTTCGATAAGAGCGGACTTCCTGCCGGGAAAGAGCAGATGATGTTCCCGATTATTGTAAACGATCATGTGGCCTTTTTATCTGTCTATGATCCCGATGGGACAGATGTTTCCCGCGACTACATATACCGGGATGGCACTTTTGTGAAGACACTGGAATCCGGCAGTACATCCGGGAATGTCTCGGATATTGAAGAAGATTTTTATACCCGGACGGCCGGTAATTATCTTTATGTATACAATTATCAGGATGAACCATGTGCGAAGTTTCTTATGGGATACTATACCAGCGACTGACGGCGAGGCCAGTCATCCGGAGTGTGGTTTTCCAATTGCGAGACATGAGGAAACGATGAAATAACTGTGGAACTGCACGATTTATTTATAGAATCAGAGACAGGAAAGGTGCCGCAGGGGCATATCATTTAGACTCCCTGCGGCACCTTTCCTGTCTCTGATTCTATAGGATACGGACATTTTTTAAAGCACCGGTCTTTGCAAATTCCGTCCATTCGCAGACATTCACGGCGTGGTCTCCGATGCGCTCCAAGTATTTTGCGATCATCAGAAGATCGATGCACTGGTCGGCGTGGTCGGCGGACTGTTTTAAGAGATCGATCACATCATTTTTTACCTTGGTAAACAGTTCATCTACGATGTCATCCTGTTTTTCGATGGTCTTTGCGGCGTCGATATCCTGAGTGATAAAGGCGTCTATGGCGTTTCTCACCATTTCGCGGGCGGCCATGGCCATTCCCGGTATGTGACGCACGACATGGTAGACGTGTTCTCCCCGGATTCGAAGCACGAGTTCCGCGATATCGGAGGCATGGTCGCCGATACGCTCTAAGTCCGTGACTACCTTTAAGGCACTGGACACGACCCGCAGATCACCGGCCACCGGCTGCTGGCGGAGGATCAGGGAGAGGCAGCGGGCCTCAATGGAGCGCTCTAAGTCATTGATGGTTCGATCGCCGCGTATGATTCCCTCCGCCTTTTCAAAATCCTGGTCCTCAAATGCGATAAAGCACTGTTCGATGGAAGATTCCACCATAAAGCCCATCTGCTTGATGTCGTCGTTTAACAGCGTCAGCTCGTGGTCATAATTGATTCTTGTCGTCATTTTAAGTAAATCCTTTCTGAAATTAAGTTTACATAAATTAAAAACAGATCATCCAAACCGTCCGGTGATATAATCCTCTGTCCTGGAATCCTTTGGAGAGGAGAACAGTTCCGTGGTAGCCGCGTATTCAACGACCTCGCCAACCAGGAAAAATGCGGTATAGTCGGCAATGCGGGTGGCCTGCTGCATGTTATGGGTCACGATTGCTACCGTGTACTTACTCTTCAGTTCATCCATCAGATCCTCGATTTTCAACGTGGATATGGGATCGAGGGCGGAGGTAGGTTCATCCATCAGAAGGACTTCCGGCTCCACCGCCAGGGCTCTTGCAATGCAGAGACGCTGCTGCTGGCCTCCGGATAAGCCGAGAGCGGATTTTTTCAGCCGGTCCGATACCTCATCCCAGAGGGCCGCGCCCTTTAAACTCTTTTCCACGATGGCGTCAAGTTCTGATTTGCTGTGGATACCATGGATTCTGGGGCCGTAGGCCACGTTGTCGTAGATGCTCATGGGAAATGGGTTGGGCTGCTGGAATACCATACCTACTTTTTTACGCAGAAGGGTGGTATCGACTCTCTGGTCGTAGATGTTTTCATTGTCCAGCAGGACCTCGCCTTCGATTTTTACATTGGGGACAAGGTCGTTCATACGGTTTAAAGTCTTTAAGAAGGTGGACTTGCCGCAGCCGGAAGGTCCGATAAAGGCGGTAATTTTATTGGTATACAGCTCCATGGAGATGTTTTTTAAGGCGTGATTGGTGCCGTAATATAAGTCCAGGCCGTTGGTTGCTATTTTTACTGTGCTGGTATTCACGATTCTCTAACCTCCTTGTTAGTAGAGTGACTTGTTGAATTTGTGGGATAAATATTTGGCAAGGCCGTTGATGGCGAGGACGATGAGGAGCAGGACCACCGCGATGCCGAAGGCCTGATCGTACTTGGCTTTCTGCATGGAGAGGTAGAGCTGGATGGTCAGCGTCCCGCCGGATTCAAAGATTTTTCCGAAAAAGTCCTTTGCCAGTAAGTAACCGCTTCCCGCGGTAAATAAGAGAGCCGCGGATTCGCCTACGATGCGGCCGATGGCCAGAATAACGCCGGTTACGATACCGGGCATGGCGCTGGGGAGCAGAATGGTGCGGATCATATACCATTTGGTAGCTCCGATTCCCAGTGCGCCGGAGCGGTAGCTGTCGGGGACTGTTTTAAGCGCTTCCTGGGTGGTTCTGGTGATAAGCGGCAGAACCATGATGGAGAGTGTCAGTGCGCCGGTTAGTATGGAATAGCCAAGTCCCAGCGTTGTGCCAAAGAATACGTAGCCAAACAGGCCGAAGATGATGGAGGGGATACCGGAGAGTGTCTCTGTGGTAAACTCAATGAGGCGGACGGCCCTGCCGCCTTTTGCGTATTCATTTAAGTAGATGGCGGCTCCCACACCCAGTGGAGTGGCGATGAGCAGCGTAATCACGACGATATATAAGGTGTTGACGATGTTTCCCAGGATTCCGAAGGTACCCCTGATTGTGCTG
Source organism: Hungatella sp. SL.1.14 (assembly GCF_024460495.1). Taxonomy (NCBI): domain Bacteria; kingdom Bacillati; phylum Bacillota; class Clostridia; order Lachnospirales; family Lachnospiraceae; genus Hungatella; species Hungatella sp. SL.1.14. Next base: position 164,223 of record NZ_JANFYJ010000016.1, read on the forward strand.
GGAACAGTGCTTAAGAATTCCCAGTTGATCTGCGAGATTCCGCGGAAAAAAACGTACCCCATAATTCCGATCAGAATCAGGATGGATATGGAGGCGCAGAGATAGATGAAAAAGGTAAGAACGGAATCGGATACCCGCGTCTGTCTGCGGCAGATGCTGTTATTTATAACAGAGTCTTTATGGAAGGGAACTGCGATCTCGTTAGTCATGCTGTACATCTCCTTTCTTTAAGAGCCTGGTCAGAGAAATATTAATGATCATAATAAATGCGAACAGGACAAGACCAATGGTAAAGAGCACCTGTTTGTGAAGACCTGCCGAGTAGGACATTTCCGATACGATCGCCGTCGTAAGGAAGCGGACGGAGTTGAAGGGAAGCGGGAAATTGACGGAGCTTCCCGATACAAGGCTGATCGCCATGGCTTCGCCGATGGCGCGGCCGGTGCCCAGAACGATGGCTGTTATAATACCTGATTTTGCTGCCGGAAGTACAACCTGGAAAATCGTCTGAATCTTTGTGGCTCCCAGAGCCAGAGAGGCGCTTCGCAGTTCCTTTGGAACGGAACGGAGCGCGGATTCGCTGATATTGATGACTGTGGGGAGAATCATCAGGGCCAGAACCAGGACTGCGGAGATTAAATTGGCACCGCCTGTGAACTGATGGGTTGTGGAGCCCTCGAAAATCTTAAGTTCCAGCTTATACATGAGAGGATTTAAGATCAGGATTCCCAAAAGACCATAGATAACGGAAGGAATCCCCGCCAGCAGTTCCACTGCCGGACGTACGATCCCTGCCAGCCTGGGCGGTGCCACTTCAGCGAGGAAAACGGCCGTCATGACGCCGATGGGAACGCCGATTAAAATGGCGAGAGCGGTTCCTGCAATGGAAGTCAGGATCACATAGAGAATACCAAAAGCGGGAACTGCGGCTTCCGGTTTCCAGACGGTGCCAAACAGGATGTCGATGATTCCTACCTTAAAAAGCGAGGGGGTACCGCTGATGATCATGTAAGCTGTGATGGAGGCAACCGCCAGAACGGCGAAAAAACCACAGACGGTAAAGATGATCTGCGCCGCATGTTCCACCGCAGATTTGCTGCCGCGTCCGGCAAAGATGGAGTAAGATTTCGGATGCATAAGATGGCTCCTTTCATTTATGCGGATAAAAGGAACGTAGTGTCTGTTACCCTGCTACGTCCCTTTTTATGATGTCTGTTTCAGCCGTCGGGCTTTTAGTTTGCCGGGATTAAACCAACGGATTTTACTAATTCGGTGCCTTCATCGGAGTAGATGTAGTCGAATAATGCTTTTACCAGGTCGTTCTGCTCGGAAATTTCTCCTTTGGTTGCCATAACGAACGGACGGCTTAAGAAATAAGATCCGGCTTTGATATTTTCAGGAGTTGCTTCTGTTCCATCCAGCTTTAAGGTCTTAACCGTATCGTCCAGAACGTCTAAGGAAACGTAGCCGATAGAACCGGGAGTGGAAGCAACCTTTGCCATAACTGCGCCGGTGCTGTCTAATTCATTGCTGTATTTGCAGGCGTCGGCCACATCGAGGATTTCCTCAAATGCGCTTCTTGTGCCGGATCCGGACTCGCGGCCGATGACTACGATCGGCTGATCAGTGCCGCCTGCCTCTTTCCAGTTGGTAATTGTGCCGTTATAAATGGAGGTCAGCTGATCTTTCGTTAAGTCTTCCACGGTGTTAGCCGGATCGACAACGACTGCGATACCGTCGATGGCTACAATGTTTTCGGCGATGCCGTTGGCTTTCTCTTCATCCTTTAATTCACGGGAAGAGTTGCCGATATCTGCGGAGCCGTTATTTACGGCTTCCACACCGGCACCGGAACCGACGAATTCAGCCTGAACCGTGATGTTCGGATATTTTTCCATGAAGATCTCACTGAGCGCGGTTGCAAATTTTTCCATGGAGGTGGAACCTACCATGCTGATGGATCCCTTTAAATCAGCGGAAGCTGCAGGAGCCGCTGTGGTTGTCTCAGCGGAGGCAGTACCTGCTGTGGTGGTCTCAGCCTCTGACTGTGCGGTGGTTGGCGCCGCGGTTGATTCGGTTGTATTGCTGCCGCATCCGGCCAGGGTTCCCATTGTTAAAACTGCCATTCCGGCAAGTGCAAGTGTTTTTACCATGTTCTTTTTCATAATTGTTCTCCTCTTTTTCTGATATGATTTCTTACATTTCTTTTTATCTGACATTTGGAGTATACTAAGGAATTGAATCAGAAGATATCAGGATTGAGTATAGGTTTTGTAAAAGATGTGTAAAGTTGTCGGATTAGAGGAGCTTATGAAAATGTTAAAGAGTTTTTCATACTTTTTAGAAAGGCTTTAGGCAAACAACAAATTTTGGACACATTTGCCGTGTATGATAGGTATCAGAAAGCCCGACAGGGATTGAACATAGAAGAAGCCATGGTCATAAAGATAAGCGCGCTTGATGTGACCGGCTTCGCCAAATTATTACGAACAGTTTACATAGATGAAAATGCCGCATGCAGAAACCCGTTCGGTTCTGTCTGCGGCATTTATCGTGTTTATGATTCTTTTATATACTTTGCCGCGCAGTGTCCGCCCGGAGAGCATGAATTACGGGATGCCTTTTGGGTATGATGTTATGATTGGTTATCAGCAGCCCATTCTTGTTTATGTGTAGTCTTTTGTAAACTGGGCTAAACCCCAATATAGACTACATATATAAATCAGATTTGTAAATACAATACGGCTTATATGTTTTGGTAAAGAGTATAAATGAAAGTGTTTTAAGCTGCATGATGAGATTCATAGTAAAAAAATCTTGCAAGTAATGCGGAGAAATGTTATAGTATATTTAAAGAGGAACAACCGCCCACAAGATGGGTTGGCCTAATAGTTGAATAGAAAATCCACCCTGCTACTGGTCAAGTTTGATATGCCCCCTGTCAAGTAGACAGGTGAAATATTTAAAACGAGGGGCTGATGAACGGCCACATTTTGTGGCCGTTTTTCTATGCACACCATTTTTCTTTATATTTTTCGATTCGCTTGTTTTT
>NZ_JANFYJ010000160.1:0-398 GCF_024460495.1 Hungatella sp. SL.1.14
ATTATCTAATCAAGGGTCTGTTGAATGGCATAGTCGGAGGCTGGTCCGGGCTGATTGAGAGTATCCAGGATCTACCAGGGCAACTGACGGAGTTATTCCGGTCTGGGTATGAGGGAGAAAAATATACGAAATGGGAGATGAGGAGGTACGGGCCAACGACGGCATATCCCTCTCGATTGAAAGGGCCGAGATGACATCCATTGTGGGAAAGTCGGGAAGCGGAAAATCCACGCTGATGAACATTATCGGTGCGCTGGATGTGCCTACCAGCGGGACGTACCATCTGGAAGGCGAGAACGTGGGGGAGATGACAGACAACCAGCTGGCGAATATCCGCAACCGGCTGATCGGATTCATCTTTCAGCAGTACAATCTTCTGACGCGCAGTACGCTTCTGG
>NZ_JANFYJ010000161.1:0-395 GCF_024460495.1 Hungatella sp. SL.1.14
GATTTCTGCAAAGAAGGCGGAAAAACTGGTTGAGGAAAGTTGTGCATGGGTGTGTGGGCAGAAGGAAGCTCAAGAGAACGGATCAGAAAAAGCAGCGGCGCCCGGACTTTTCGAAAGAATGGTTTCGTTTGCCTGGAATGGCGCTGAGATAGAGGATACAAATGGGTTTTATGAATATTTTGACCTGGATTGTTCACTGAAACCCAATGCGTCGTCTTATGGAGAGAATAAGGCAAATGTCTGTCATTTCCTGGACCGTATGTTTACATTTATGAAGGTGAAAGGGTTCAGTCTTCCGGAAGGACTTCGGGAATTTTTAAATTCAGCGGCACTGTACGGGTTCTCCCCGGCGCCGTCTGTCTCAGGAAGCAGTTCCCGGGAGGTCCCGTACAGTG
>NZ_JANFYJ010000162.1:0-395 GCF_024460495.1 Hungatella sp. SL.1.14
CGTGAATCTTTAAGACTCCGGGAGCCACAATGGCTGTCAGCGGGATATGGTTCCTGTATACACCGATGTCTCCCTCCGTCGTGCACAGTTCCACCATGGAAGCTTCTCCATCGTAAAATCTCCGTTCGGGAGTAATCACATGCAGTTTGAATAAATCAGCCATATTCCCACCCCCTATTTCACACGGGCAAGAACATCATCCATACTACCTGCAATTAAGAAATAGCTTTCAGGAATATCGTCATGTTTGCCTTCCAGAATCTCCTTGAAACCCTGAATCGTATCAGCCAGCGGGACGTAACGGCCTTCCAGACCGGTAAACTGTCCTGCCACGAAGAACGGCTGGGATAAGAATCTCTGAATCTTTCTCGCACGGGATACGGTAAGCTTATCTT
>NZ_JANFYJ010000163.1:0-394 GCF_024460495.1 Hungatella sp. SL.1.14
CCCTTGTCCTCTGAGCCATGGAATTTAAGTAAACACTGCTGGCCACAGGAGGTATCCCCCGGAATGCACTGACGCTCTTCGGCCCCGGATGGGTGATCTGCGGAATTATTTTTGTCCCGTACTCATGGATTCTGTCTGTAAAACGGCGGTAGGATGCAATGCTCTCTTCATTTCTAAAGCACAGAGTATTTCCCAGATACGACACATCCGGGTCGACAGAAAGCGCGTCGGTAATGATACAGCCAACGCCGCCTCTGGCTCTTGCCAGCCAGTATTCCTGCATCGTCTCATTGACCGTCCCGTCCGGACTCTCGTATCCGAGAGACATGGGCGCCATAAAAACGGCATTTTTAACAGTCATGAACCCTATCTTCAGTTCTTCCAGTAATCTGGA
>NZ_JANFYJ010000164.1:0-394 GCF_024460495.1 Hungatella sp. SL.1.14
CGTTTTCTGCGGGGCTTTCATAGATGAAACGGTTGCAGAAAACGCCTTCCAGACTGCCTGGGACCTTGGCAACTACTACCACTTAGAGCATGCGCCGCTGTACAACACCACGCTGGCATTCGCAGTCATGTCCAGCAAATACACTTATGAATCCATTGAGGAATTCGATGCGAAGATGGAGCGGCTCCTGACTCTTTCCGCCAACATTGTAAAAACGAACTCCATTCCTCCCCGGGAACCTGCGATCTGTATCGACTTTGCCGCCATGAAGGAATATCTGGACCGGGTGGAAAAGGAGGTCTCGGAAGCAGCCCTGGCCTGTGCCGACGGCGAGCTGATCCGCCGGGAGATGGAAAACGGTCTCCGTATGGTACGCCATGGGATTCATCTGTAT
>NZ_JANFYJ010000165.1:0-394 GCF_024460495.1 Hungatella sp. SL.1.14
GATTCCACCACCTATTACAAGCTTCCGCCGAATTCCATTAACCCGGAAGGTCTAACCATCTACCCGGGCCATAAGATGCTTAAAAAGAGTACGCCGTACTATTATCCCGGCATCGTGGGCGGTAAAACCGGCTATACCACACTGGCCGGCAACACGCTGGTCACCTGCGCCAGAAAGAACGGCTTAAAGCTTATTGCCGTCATCCTGAAAGGCTCGACGCCCCAGTACTCGACGGACACAAAAAATCTGCTGGACTTTGGATTCGAGAATTTTGTATCCGTCCGGGCTGCGGATATAAATGCAGGTAGTATGGATGATGTTCTTGCCCGTGTGAAATAGGGGGTGGGAATATGGCTGATTTATTCAAACTGCATGTGATTACTCCCGAACGGAG
>NZ_JANFYJ010000166.1:0-394 GCF_024460495.1 Hungatella sp. SL.1.14
AGAGAAACAGGCGTATGCCCGCCAGCTTTCACTTTGCTACTGTCATGTGCTGCAAGTTGTCAGGGAGCACATGGTGCAGTGCGGGCTTTATGAAGCGAAAAATCTGATCACACCGCAGCCGGAGCAATGGGAAGAATATGAAATACAAAATATATGGTAAAAAATGAGATATGGCTGCGATAAAATTACATTCTGCTCCGATGTAAGGATGAAAAGGAAAAAAACAATTCTACATGAAAGGAGCAAAAGATATGAAGAAAAATTTTATGGCGGCCATGGCGGCAGCGGCAGTGGTAACATTAGGGAGACTGGGGCTTTATCTGGGAGGACCGAGCCAGTATCTGGCATTTGATATTAACCCCAGCATCGAGATCAAAGCAAACAGGCTGAATCA
>NZ_JANFYJ010000167.1:0-394 GCF_024460495.1 Hungatella sp. SL.1.14
GAGGATTTTTATAATGGAAAAGAGAAACAGTGAAATTACATGCAAAGAAATTTATTTACAGCCGGAATCATTTGAGGCTGTCAATGAGACTTTAGAGGATATTTATGGTGTTCTCGACAAGGTATTTGCAGAAGATTACGACGAACTGATCTTCACAGGCTGCGGCACCAGTCTCTATCTGGCCCAGGCTGCGGCACACGCGTTTTCAAGCTATAACGCGATACCATCAAAAGCGGTATGCTGTTCGGAGCTCTATTATTTCCCGGAGACGTTTATTTAAAATCACGGCGGAACAAAGGAATGGTGTGGCTCTGCACCCCGAATTCTATCCCCGCCTTTATAGTGATCCTGTCCCGGTATCTCTCCTTAAGCCTGTCTGTCTCTTCAAAATATG
>NZ_JANFYJ010000168.1:0-392 GCF_024460495.1 Hungatella sp. SL.1.14
ATCAGCGCCTGGGGGTGGGAAAATACGGTGGTGATATCCGAAAGTTCCGCATCTGGAAGTCCCAGCAGTGCGTGGCTGACCGGAATGAAGGTCTCCGCCACGATATAATTATGGTACTTGATCAGCAGATCGTAATTATCGCTGACCGCTCCAGCCGAGGAATTCTCAATGGGAAGAACCGCGTAATCGGCCCGGCCCGCCTCGACTTCCCTCATGGCGTCCTCCCAGAACTGCACGTGGTAAGCATCCACGTCATCTCCAAAGTACTGAAGTGTAGCTTCATGGCTGTACGCCCCTTCCACGCCCTGGTAGACCACGCGTACCCCCTGCATGGGAAGTCCCTTCACGGCCTGAAAATTCATCCTGGCGGTCAGTCCGTGTTCCGCCATCAG
>NZ_JANFYJ010000169.1:0-391 GCF_024460495.1 Hungatella sp. SL.1.14
ATCGTCTCTACCCATGCCTCTAATTTGACCGGAAATATGGTGGATATCGGGTGGATTGGACGCTTCTGCAGAGAAAAAAAAACTCCTTTATGTCGTGGATGCTTCTCAGACCGCAGGCGTGTTCGACATTAATATGGAAGAAATGAAGATAGATGTTCTCTGCTTCACCGGACACAAAGGTCTTCTGGGACACCAGGGGACGGGAGGAATCTGTGTGCGCGAGGGCATTGCCGTGAGGCCTCTCATCGTGGGCGGAAGCGGCGTCCACAGCTACTCAAAGACCCATCCGGCGGATATGCCGGCGGCTTTGGAGGCGGGAACTCTAAATGGTCATGGAATTGCAGGACTTTATGCGGCCTAGTGCTACATCCGGGAAACGGGCATGGATCAG